>JBEKFO010000009.1:0-27280 GCA_050013275.1 Roseiarcus sp.
CCGCCGCCGCGTCCGCCGCGGTGCGGGTGCCGGCGTCGAATTCCAGCACCTGGTAGTCGGGGCCGAGCGCGGCCTGGACTTTTTGGGCGCTGGCTGCGGTGGCGGGTTTCATCGGCGTTGCGTCCTCCGACGGCGCGAAGAGGGGGTTCATGCGAGGAGACGTTAGGCGAAATCGGCGGTTCGGGAAACCGCCGGTTCACGCCGCAGGCGGGCCGGGTTGAATTGCAAGGCCGAACCGGAGTGGGACGTCGCGTGGTTCCGCGCCGAACGGCTCAGTTCGACCGACTGTGTCGAAAACTTCGGAAATGAGCGGTCGCGAAAATCTCGATTTCTTGCGCCGAACGTTAGCCGTGCCGGTCATCGTCACGACGAGGCGGATGCGAGCGCCACATGCGGCAGTTCCGGCCGCTCGGCTGAAATCCCTCGCGGAATTTTCGTTAGGCCCGCCTGCGGCCGTCTGAATTGTGATCGACGCTGAAATTCAAGTTTTTCAGCACAATCGGTGGAGAACGGCCGGCGATCGTGACGAACGCGAGCGCTTGGAGGAGGCCCGCTTCCCGCATGGGCTCCCGGGGAGACCGTTGTTCCGCTACGCCAGCCAGTCGCGACGCCGAGCACGAGGACATGGCCGGCCTCGTTCATGGCCATAGGCCGTTCCGCTCGCAATCGCCGCGTTGAACTCAGCCGGTTTCGAAATTGCTGAGCCAACGGCGATCGACTTTAGGCGACGCTGCCAATGCTGGTGTCGGTCGCCATGAACGGCGCCTTCAACCCCGCCAGTCTGCACCCCTGAGCGATCGGCCCGCCGGGGATGATTTCGTAAAGATGTTTGAGGCCGCCGCGAATGTGAAACCTCTCATCCAGCGCGTCGTGCAGGTCGCGCAAATTGATAGCCGCCCAATCATGGCGCGCATAGTAATTCTGCAACGCCCGTATCACTTCCCAATGCTCGTCGGTCAGCGTCAGCTCTTCCTGCTTTGCGATCGCCTGCGCCGACTGCCGCGTCCACTCGACCGGCGCTTCGGGAAAGTCTGGGTCCCGCGAAACGTCTCGGATGAGCATGCTGGTGTCGAATGGTTCTCCCACCATGATCCGTTCCTCCATCGATGATTTTAGCCCAGCGCAGGACGCACCTTCGAAGAATGGCCCTTGCTGCGCGGAATGGCAAGGCCGCTCTCCTGGCCTCGTAGCAGGCTCCTCATCCGTCCGGTTTTTGTAGCGCGTGATCTGTCCGGTTTTAGCGCCGCCTTCTTGGCGCCGGGGTTGCGACGGACGGCGGCGTTGTTGCAAGAGGCCCGTCCGTCTTTCGGCTCGCCGTGAGCGACCAGTTCTGGCGCGACCCTGTCATCGGCTCGAATGGTCCGCGTGTCCGCTCCCCAAGCCTCGCCGCAATGCGATCGGACCCGCACCCTTCGCTTGGCTTGCAAGATTTCCCCGTCCGCGCCGCGTTTGGCGCTTGACGCGGCCCGCGCTTTGGCCAGTCTCGGCTGCGCACACGAATTGGCCCGGAGAGATTCGATGAAGCCTTTCCCCTTGATCGCTTTGGCCGCGCTCGCCCTCGCGGCTTGCAATTCCTCGGCGCCCGAGCCGCAGGCCGCCGCGCCGGCGCCCGCTTCGATCGACGTGACGCCGTCGAATTTCAAGATGCCGTCCGGCGAGGGCTGCGCGGGCGACATCGCGCGTTATCGCGCGATCCAGGACAACGACCTCGCGATGGGTCACGTCGCGCAATCCGTCTACAATCAGATCAAGAAGGAAATCGGCGAGGCCGAAGCGCAGTGTTCCGAAGGCCATGAGGCCCAGGCGCGCGCGACGATCCTCGAGTCGCGCAAGCGCCACGGCTATCCCACCGACCTCTGACGCCGATCGACGAAATTGCCGACCGCCGTCCGCGGACTTGATCCGAGGACCGTCCGCGCGTCCATGCGGCGAAGTCGCCGCCAAACGGTCTCCGGCTTGTCGTTTCGACCCGGTCGCGCCGCGCAGGGCGAAAAAAGGAGGTCGCCGGCGAAGGGGAGGGTTCGCCGGCGCCTTGGAACGGTCTGCGCAGGCCGTTCGCGCTACTGGAGGGCGCTGCTGACCTCGGAGAACTCGCCGCTTATGCGAGCGCCGAGGGCGGACAAAGCGCCGATGAGAAATACGGCGATCAACGAAGCGATCAGTGCGTATTCGATCGCCGTCGCGCCGGATTGGTCGGCGAGGAACGTGTGGACGGACCTGAGCATAAGTTTACCTCCGGCCTGCGGATCGACCTCTCTGGCGCGTCTTCATGACGCAGTTGGGGAATGTTTGTTATCTACATGCGATCTATTTCAGTCGAGTAAACCCCGTTGCTACAAACGACGCGTTCGCGTCGGCGCGCGCCGGTTCGCTCGCCTGCGAACGGGCTGGGCCGACATCGACGGCGCCGGCGCACGACCCCGCCCCGCAAGCGGCTCGGTTTCGCTTTCGCGCGAATGACAGGCAATAGCGCCGAGCGTTGAATCAGGCGAGGAAGGCGTCCGACGTGCGGCGCGCGAAGGCGTAGCGCAGAAAATCGACGACGAAGCGCGGCGAGCGCTCTGCGTCAATGTCCTCGGGCCCACGCGCGATGTGCATCGTCGCGAGTTCGGCCTCGGGGTCGGCGGCGAGGAAGGCGTCGACGCGGGCCTTGATCGCCGCAGCCGGCGCGGCAAGGCGCATCACTTTCATGCAAGCGATGCGCGGCGGGTCGTAGACGACCGTCCAGGCCGGGCCGAACGCGACTTCGTCGGCCGCGACGCCGGTTTCCTCCTCGAGTTCGCGCGTCGCGCTGGCGGTAAGATCGACGCGGCCGGCGAAGACGTCTTTCGGGTCGGGCGTGCCGGCGGGAAAGTAGATCGCGCCGGCGTTGGCGGTGTGCGCAGCCATTTCGCCGAGCAGGAAGGCGCCGTCCGCGGCCACCAGCGCCGCCATCGAAAAGGCGTTGCAAACCTCGGCGTCGGGGAAGCCGAAGTCCTTCCAGGCGAGGAACGCGGCGTAATCGGCCTCGAAAAAGTCGCCGCGCAAGACCTCGCGGCCGTCGGCGCGCCTCTCCAAGGCATGGCGGCCGAGCAGCAGCGCGCGGCCGTTGTAGAGGCGCGGTTGGGCGGTCCGGCGCGCGCGCCAGTGGGCGGCGATTTTGGCCGCCTCCGCCTCGGCGAAGGGCCAGGACCGCGCCTCGAAGCGCAGGTCGAGTTCGGCGACTTCGACAATGCGCGACGCGCTCACAGATCGATCGTCCCTGCCGCGATCAGCACGGCCGAGCCGCCGATCGTCGCCGACTTGAGCGCGCCGTCCTCCACCTCGAGGCCGAGCGCGATAGCGCTCGGTCGGCCCATCTCGACGCCTTGCTCGATGACGATCGAATGTTCGCCGTCGACCGGCCGGTCGAATTCCATGACGACGCCGGCGAAGGCCGAAGCCGCGGCGCCGGTTGCCGGGTCTTCTCGGATGCCCCAGCCGGACGCGAACATGCGCGCGCGATAGGCGGCGCCGGCTCCCGTCGTTTCGCGTGTGTAGAGATAGACCCCCGGGCCGCCGTCCGCGCCCCAGGACATGCGATCGGGATCGGCCTTGGCGAGCGCCGCGGCGCTGGCGATCGGCGCGAACAGAAAATCGACGCCGGCGCTAAAGAGGGTCGGGCGATGCGCGCCGAAGCCGATGTCCTTGGGCTCGAGGCCGAGACGCTCGGCGATTTCGCCGGCGGACGGCGGGGAGCCGGCGCGCTGCGGCAAGCGTGGCAAAGTGAAATAGGCCGCCAGCGCCTGGCCGCGGCGATGGCGCGAGACGCAGACGACTTCGCCGACCTTTTCCTCCAGGACCAGGCGCAGGTCCTGCGCCGCCAAGAGTTGCGGCGCGCGCAAATGCGCGAGCAGCGCCGCCGCGCCGACCGTCGGGTGGCCGGCGAACGGCAATTCGCGGGCGGGGGTGAAGATGCGCAACGCCGCCGTGTTGACGGGATCGCGCGGCGCGACGACGAACACCGTCTCGGCGAGATTGAATTCGCGCGCGATTTTCTGCATGCGCGCGTCGTCGAGCCCCTCGGCGTCGAGCACCACCGCGAGCGGATTGCCGGCGAGCGGCGCGTCGGTGAAGACGTCGAGCGTATGGAACTGGCGGCGCATGGCGGGCTCCTCGGACGCTCGCTTGTAGATCGGATCGCGAAGGATTGAAATCGCAGTTGCGAGCGCCGCGCGCGCCGCGGTTTGCGTCGCGCCGAACTCCACGCGAGTATTCGTCCGGCGAAACGCCGCGTGAGCAGCGGCCTGTTCAATGGGGAGGGAACCATGACAAAGCTGAACTTGAACGCATGCGTCTTGGCCGCGTGGGTCGCGCTCGCCGGGGCGGCGAGCGCGCAGCAGGCGGCCGCGCCTGCGGCCAATCCGCTCGACGTCATTCCCGACAAGGCGCCGTTCGCGACGCCGTACGGCGCGCCGATCCCGCTCGCGCGCGCGCAAAGCGCGATCGACGCGGCGATGGCCGAGGCCGTCAAGCGCGGTTGGGCGATGAACGTCGCCGTAGTCGACTCCGGCGCCAACCCGGTGGCGTTCGCGCGCATGGACGGCGCGCAACTCGCCTCGATCGCGGTCGCCGAGCACAAGGCGCGCGCCTCGGCGAATTATCGTAGGCCGACCAAAGCTTTCGAGGACGGCGTGCAGAAGGGGGACTTCAAATATCTGCTCACTTTGGACGGCATTATCGCCTCGCGCGGCGGCATTCCCTTGATCGAGGACGGCAAGCTGATCGGCGCGATCGGCTGTGCCGGCGGAACCGGCTCGCAAGACGAGGTCGTGTGCACGGCCGGCGCGGCGACGATCAACAAATAGCGCCGTCGCCGTCAGCCGGCCGGCTTCGCGGCGAAAGGTGCAAGCCGGCGAGCATGCAGCGGATCGAACCGCCGGCGAGTTCGATGGTGGGAACGTCGAGCGGCAACGGTCGGCAACATTTCTCGACGAGGCGGCGTTGGGCGTCGCTCAACGCGCACCAGCCCCGCGACGAGATCGCGAGGATGCGCCCGTCCTCGCCGCGCAACTCGATCGCATTGCCGGCAAAGTCGGCGATCTGTCGATGTGAGAGTTCGACGATCGTGCGGCCGCCGCTTTCGAGGCGCTCCCGGATATCGTCGCGCCGAGCGCGGTTGCGGATCGCCTCGAGGCCGATCAGGCATATTCTCCCGCCGACGCACATCAGTACGTTGGTGTGATAGATCGGCCGGCCGCCGGCGTCGAAGGCGTCGAAGACGATCGGCTCGAAATTGAAATGAGTGCAGAAGCGCTCGAGGGCTACTTCGTTGCAGCGATTCGAACGCGCGGCGTAAGCGACGCGCTCGGCGTGATCGAGGACCATCGCGCCCGTTCCCTCGAGGTAGACGCCGTCGTGTTCCAGCCCGGAATAATCGATCACGTCCTGGACGCGGTAGTGTCGCTTCAACAGCTCGATCACGTCCGCGCGCCGTTCCCTTCGGCGGCTCGGCGCGAACATCGGATAGATCGCGACGTGGCCGCCGGCGTGAGTGGAGAACCAGTTGTTGGGGAAGACCGAGTCGGGCGAAGTCGTCGTCTCGTCCTCGAACAGATGAACCGTGACGCCTGCGGCCTCCAGGCGCTGCGCAGCGGCGGTGACTTCCGCGTAAGCCGCCGCGGCGATCGCTGCCGCGCTGCGCGAGGCGTCGTCGGACTGGAAGGCGTTGTCCTCGGCCGTGTCGGCGTTCGGCGAGAAATGATGCGGACGAATCATCACCACGCTGCGCGGCGACTGCGCGCAGAAACTGGTCACGTCGCCATCTCCGCCAAGGCTTCGTCGGTCCGGACGAGGCCGGGGCGCAACAGGCCGAACAGATCGCGCGGATCGCTCGGCTCGGCGACAAGATCGATTTCGTCGTAGCAATCGGTTCCCTGAACCCGATCACGCAAATAGCGCAGGGCGGAAAAATCCTCGGTGGCGAAGCCGACGGAGTCGAAAATCGTGATCTGGCGCGCCGAAGCGCGGCCGGGCGCGCGCCCCGCGATGACGCGCCATAATTCGGTGACGGGAAAGTCCGCCGGCATCTGCTGGATTTCCCCTTCGACGCGAGTCTGTTCGGGATATTCGACGAAGACGTCGGCCCGGAGTAGCAATTCCCTCTGCAACTCGGTCTTGCCCGGGCAGTCGCCGCCGACGGCGTTGACGTGAACGCCCTCGCCGACCATTTCGTCGCGCAGGATCGTCGCACGCCGTTTGTCGGCGGTGACGGTGGTGACGACGTCGGCGCCGAGAACCGCTTCTTGCGCGCTGCCGGCGACGACGATGTCAAAACCTCGATCGGCGAGATTGGCGACGAACTTTCGCGTCGCGGCGGGATCGACGTCATAGACGCGCAAGCGCGAAATCCCCAACAGCGTCTTGAATGCGACGGCTTGGAATTCCGATTGCGCGCCCAGCCCGATGATCGCCATCGTCGAGGCGTCGCGCCGCGCGAGATAGCGCGCGGCCAGCGCCGAGGTGGCCGCCGTCCGCAGCGCCGTCGTAATGGTCATTTCCGATAAGAAGCGCGGGTAGCCGGTTTCGACGTCGCAGAGAACGCCGAAGGCCGTCACGGTTTGCAGCCCGTCGCGCATATTGTGGGGATGGCCGTTGACGTACTTGAAGCTGTAGAGACGCCGATCGCTCACGGGCATCAATTCGATGACGCCGTGCCGCGAATGGCTGGCGATGCGCGGCGTCTTCTCGAACGACTCCCAGCGACGGAAGTCCTCTTCGATATAGGCGGCAAGGCCGGCGAGAACCTCGCTCAAGCCGGTCTCAGCGATCACGCGGACCACGTGACGCACGCCGACGTATTGAACCACAGGACGCCTCCTCGATTTCGAGCCAGGGTCAGAATAGCGGCCGTCGCCTTGTGCATGATATATGGAACATTGGCGCTTATTCACAAATAGAGATGCAACTTGCGCAGCCGTATGGTACAAAGTGCTCATGCGCCATTTTGACGATCTCGACCGCCGGCTGCTCGCGATCCTCAGGCAGGACGGCCGCGCGCCGGTTTCCAAGCTTGCGAGCATCTTGAAGGTGTCGCGCGCCACGGTTCAGGCGCGGCTCGATCGGCTCGTCGAGTCCGGGGCGATCTTCGGCTTCACGGTGCGCGCGCGCCAGGATCACGAGGGGGCCGGCGTGCGCGCGTTCATGATGATCGAAGTCGCGGGCAAGTCGACCTCGACCATCATCGGCAAGTTGCGCGGCCTGCCGGAGCTTCACGCCCTGCATACGACCAACGGCGCCTGGGACCTGGTCGCCGAGATCGAGGCGGCGAATCTGCAGGAGTTCGATCGGGTGCTGCGCGACGTGCGCGCCATCGACGGCGTGCTCAACAGCGAGACCAGCATTCTCCTCAGCTCGGTCTAGCCTTCGATCGCCCCTCGGGCCGGGATCGAGCGCCGGGTTTCATCCGCTAAAGCCGCTCCGGCCGGAAAAGCCGCGTCGGCCGCACGAGTTCCTCCTGCGCGGCGACGATCTGCAATTCGCGCGCGCCCGCCGCGGCGGTCGCGGCGACGACGCCGTAGACGCTGGAAGCCGCGCTCGCGAGCGCTTGCGGCCCCGAGCCCGAGCGAAGCCAATGGAAGAAGAACAGCGCCGCGACGAGATCGCCGGCGCCGTTGACGGCGATCGGCAATTTCGGCGTGCGCAGGCGCCACAGCTCGCCGCCCTCGCAGACGATCATGTCGATCGCGTCGGCGGGCGTGTCGGCGAGCGTGAGCGAGGTGACGAGGATGACCTGAGGCCCTCGCGCGCGCAGAACCGTGAGCGCCGCGCTTAGCTGCGCGACGTCGCCGACCCGCCACCCAGCGAGGAGCGACAATTCGAACGCGTTGGGCGTCAGCACGGTCGCAGCGGGCAGGGCGCGTTCGCGCAGGAACTCTGCTACCGGGGGCTCGACGTAAACGCCGCGTCCCTCGTCGCCGATCACCGGATCGCAGGCGTAGGCCGCGCGCGGGTTGGCCGCCTTGACCGCGGCGAAGGCGCGCAGCGCCGCTTCGCCGATCTCCGCTTTGCCAAGATAGCCGGAGAGGACGCCGTCGCAGCGCCCGAGCGCGCCGATCGCCGCGATCCCGGCGACGCAATCGTCGATCAGCGCGGCGTCGAACGCCCGGCCGCGCCAGCCGGGATAGCCGGCGTGAGAGGAGAATTGCACGGTGTGGATCGGCCACACCTCGCAACCGAGCCGCTGCAACGGAAAGACGGCGGCCGAATTGCCGACATGGCCATAGACGACGTGGGATTGGATGGTGAGGAGGGTCGGCGCCATCGCGCCAGGGGACGACGATTCGCCTCGTTCGTCAAAACCGCCGCGCGCCGAGTGAGGAAATATTGATCGGGCGCAAGGACGGCGGATGGGCCGCCCGACAGAATGTCGCGCCAATTTGCGGAGTTTGTTCATCAGGGCCGAGGCGAAACGCTGACAATCGACTGTTTCGCCGCGGCGGCGGCCATCGACCGGTTGAGGCGGCAATGGGCGCGAAACGCAGATCGCCGGCGAAGGGAGCGGGGACGACGCCGCCGCGTCGGGCCGTCGTCGCCGCGCGCCCGGCGCCGCGCAACGAAGACATCGCCCGCGGCTTCGACGAAACCGCCGACATTCTCGAGATCGAGGGCGAGAACGCGTTTCGCGTTCGCGCCTATCGTAACGCCGCGCGTATGCTGCGCAGCCTCGGCGAAGAAGTCGTCGAAATGGTCTCCCGCGGCGCCAATCTCGACGACCTGCCGGGCATCGGCGAGGATTTGGCGGCGCAGATCGTCGAGATGGTCTCCAGCGGCCACTTGAGCAAGCTCGACGCGCTGCGCCCGAAGGCGCCCAAGCTCGCCCTCGCGCTCACCCATCTTCCCGGCGTCGGCCCCAAGCGCGCCGTCCGCCTCTGCCAGGATCTGAGGCCGAAGCCGAAGACGCTGCAGGACGTTCTCGCCGCGTGCCGGGAAGGGCGGGTGCGCGGCCTTCCCGGCTTCGGCGCCAAGAGCGAACAGGCGCTGATGGAGCGCCTGAGCGCCGACCTTCAGCGGCCGACGCGCTACAAGTTGGCGAGCGTCGAGCCTTATGTCGCCGCCGTGCTGGATAATCTTCGCGGCCTCGAGGCGGTGGAAAGGATCGAAGCCGCCGGCAGCTATCGCCGCAGACGGGAAACCGTCGGCGACCTCGACTTCGTCGTCGCCTCGCGCGCGCCGGCCGAGGTCGTGGCGCGCTTCGCCGCCATGCCCGAGGCGGCCGCCATTCTCGCCGCCGGCCCGACGCGCGCGAGCCTCGTGCTGAAGAACGGCGTCCAGGTCGACCTGCGCGCCGTGGCGCCGGCGAGCTACGGCGCGGCGCTGCTCTATTTCACCGGCAGCAAGGCGCACAACATCGCGCTGCGCCGCATGGCGCAGGAACGCGGACTGAAGATCAACGAATACGGCGTCTATCGCGGCGCACAGTCGATCGCGGGCGAAACCGAGGCCTCGGTCTACCAGGCGCTCGGCCTCGCCTATGTCGAGCCGGAACTGCGCGAAGACAGCGGCGAGATCGAAGCGGCGGCGCGTCGCGATCTGCCCAAATTGGTGCGCCTCGCCGACGTCAAGGGCGACCTCCACGCTCACACCGACGCCAGCGACGGCATGAACACGCTGGAGGCAATGGCGCGCGCGGCGCGCGAGCGTGGGCTCGAATATCTCGCGATCACCGATCATTCGCGCCGGCTGACGGTCGCGCACGGGCTCGACCCCGAGCGCCTTCGCCTGCAGGGGGAGGCGATCGACAGGCTGAATGCGCAAATGCGCGGCTTCACGATCCTCAAGGGGATCGAGGTCGACATCCTAAAGGACGGAACGCTCGACCTTCCCGACGACGCGCTGAAGCGGCTCGATGTCGTCGTGGCGGCGATCCACTCCGATTTCGCCCTGCCGCGCGACAAACAGACCGAGCGGATCTTGCGCGCGCTCGACAACCCCTACGTGACGATCCTCGCCCATCCGACCGGGCGCCTGCTGCTCGAACGCGACCCCTACGACATCGACATGCCCCGCATCATGCGCGCGGCGCGCGCGCGCGGATGTTGGCTGGAAATCAACGCGCAGCCCAACCGCCTCGATCTTGGCGACGCGCATTGCCGGATGGCGAAGAACGAGGGGGTGAAGCTCAGCTTAGGCACCGACGCGCACCGCCTCGGCGATCTCGGCAATCTGCCGTTCGGGATCGATTGCGCGCGCCGCGGCTGGCTGGAGGCGGGCGACATCGCCAACACCCGCTCGGTCGGAGAATTGAAGGCGCTCTTGCGAGCGAAGCGCGAACGGCGAGCGGAGGAGGCAAAATGACGACGATGGCCGTTGACGATCCGCCCTTGCGGCGCCTGTTCGATCGGCTGGATTTCGCGCCGCGGCCGCCCCAGGCGCGCTTGTCGGAGCTGCTCGCGCAGTGGGAGGCGCTGCGCGACGAGCGGATCGCGCCGCGACCGCCTTTCGCGCGCGGCGCCATTCCCTCGGACGCCTTCCTGTTCGTGCGCAGGGACGGCGAGAACGACTATGTTCTCGAGCGGCCGTGCCCAAGGCTCGAGAGCGTGCTGGGGAGCGCCGAGGCGGGCGATACGCTCGCGGCCGCGCCCAATGCGCGTCAGGCGGCGCGTCTGCGCCGCTTGTTCGACGCGGTCATCAGGGCCGGCGAACCGGTGCTCGCGGAGTTCGTCGTCGAAGGCGTCGGCGAGGGCGCGATGGCGGTGGATTTGCTCGCCGCCCCGATGGCCGACGCGGAAGGGAAGATTTCCGGAATCTTCGGCGGCTGCGAGCTGCGGCTGAAATCCGGCGTCGCCGCGCATCGACCGAGCCCGGCCGGCGGCTTTGGCGGTCCCGTCGTGTTCGCGCTGGCGAATGCGCACGCGCTCGGCGAAAGCGTCGCGTCGCGGCTCGGAATCGACGTCGCGCCGTATGAAGAGCGCGATTTCGAAGACGGCGAGCACAAGATCCGGCCGGCGGCGGCCGTGCGCAATCGCGACGTCTACGTATTCGCCGACCTGACGACGTCTCCGGGGCAAAGCGTCAACGACAAGCTGTGCA
The DNA here is from genome assembly GCA_050013275.1 of Roseiarcus sp. Classification (GTDB taxonomy): domain Bacteria; phylum Pseudomonadota; class Alphaproteobacteria; order Rhizobiales; family Beijerinckiaceae; genus Roseiarcus. The sequence continues at coordinate 11,050 of JBEKFO010000009.1, forward strand.
AATTGCTGTTCTTCGTCGGCGCGCTCAAGCAATCGGCGGCGCGCGCGGTGACGGTCGTCGCGCCCTATCTGTGCTACGCGCGCAAGGAGCGCCAGACCAAGCCGCGCGATCCCGTCGTCACGCGCTATCTCGCGCAGATGTTCGAGGCGGTCGGCGTCGACTGCGTGATCACCGTGACCGCTCACAACCTCGCGGCGTTCCAGAACGCGTTCCGCTGTCGCACCGAGCACCTGGACACCGACGCGCTGTTCGCCCACGCCTTGGCCGCGCGGCTCAAGGGGCGGCAGGTCGCCGTCGTGGCGCCCGATCCCGGCGGCGAAAAGCGCGCGGAGCTGTTCCGCGCCAAGCTCGAAAGCGTCATCGCCATGCCCGTCGCCAAGGGGTTCGTCGACAAGACCCGCAGCTTAGGCGTCGTCACCGGCGAGCTGTTCGCCGGCGACGTCGCGGGCCGGACGGCGATCATCCTCGACGACATGATCAGCACCGGCGGCACGATGACGCGCGCAGCGGCTGCGTGCCGGCGCAACGGGGCGAGCGAGACGATTGCGGTGGCGACGCATGGCCTGTTCGTCGGCGGCGCGCCGGAGCTGATGCGCGATTCGTCGATCGACGAGATCTGGGTGACCGATTGCGTCGCGCTGTCGGACGCGGTCGAAGCTGAGGCGCGTCGCGGCCGGCTGCGGACCGTGCGCGCGGGCGAGCTTCTCGCCGGCGCGATCCAACGCTGCCATGGCGGCGGCTCGATCAACGAGCTGCTGGAGCACGACTTCGCGTTCAAGGCCTGAAGAGCTCAGGGCGCCGGCGGCGCGCCGTGGACTCGGCAGGACGCGAGCGGATCGTTGGCGGCGACGCGCGCGGGCGCGCCCTCATGCAGCAACCGCTCGAACCTCTCGCCGCGGTCGGCGTCGGAGATCGTGATGCGCGGCACGGCGAACAAGTCGCCGTCGGCCCGCGCCGGACGATCTTCGACGGCGAACGCCGCGCTGTAGCCGGCCGCGGCGGCGGCGCGCTCGAGATCGCGGTCGACGATCCCGTAGGGCCAGGCGAGGAATTCGACCGGCCTCTTCAAGCGCTCTTCGAGCGTCTTCTTGGAGAGCGCGAGTTCCTCGGCGACAAAGGCCTCATAGTCGAGGGCGCTTCGGCGCGCGCGCTCCCTGTCGAAATCCGGGTGCGAGCAGGTGTGGGACTGAACGTCGACGAGGCCGGACTTCAGCATTTCCTCGATCTCGTCCCAGGTCAGGGCGTCGGGTTCGTAACTGACGGCGTCGGTGTAAACGAACAGCGTGACCGGAACTTTGTAGCGCAGGACGATCGGGAACATCTCGGTGTATTGCGATCGTCGTCCGTCGTCGACGGTGATGGCCACGGTCTGCGGATCGAGAGGCGCGCCGCTGCGCAGCGCGGCGACGACCGACGCGAGCCGGGCGACGGTGTAGTGATGCTCGGCGAGCCAGCTGAGCTGCTCCTCGAACGCCGGCGTCGTGACCGTCGTCGATCCGGGAACGCCGGGAGAGAAGCGATGGTAGAGCAGGATCGGCGCGCCCGGCTCGGCCGCTTGTGCTGAAATCGGGGTCGCCGCCCAGCCGACCGCCGCGGCGAGAAGGGCCGCCGCCGTCGCCGTCGCAATGCGCTTCACCATAGCGATCGCCCCCTCGTCCGGCCCAGCGCCGGGGCTTGGCGCGGCTTTGGGAAAAGCCGACGCCGATTCAATCCGCCGCGACGCTGGAGGCGCGCGAGCGCTCGAAGCGCCAGTCCGGGCGCATCGACCTGATCATCATCATTTCTCCGAGGTTCTGGCGCGTCAGCACGCCGACGAGGATGCCGTCGCGGTCGACGACGCAGAGCCCGGAAACGTCCTGCTGGTAGAAACGATCGATCGCGGCGTCGAGCGGCGTCGTCGCGCGCAAGGTCTCGATCGGCGCGCGCATGAAACCGGCGACCGCCGCCCCGCGATCATGGTCCTTGAGCGCCGCCAGGATGTCGTTGCGCATCATCAGGCCGATCGGCTTGCCGAAGGCGTCGACGACCGGGAACTCGTGCTGCGCGGTGGCGAGCAGCGTTTCGACCGCATCGGAGAGTTTGGCGTCCGCCGGGACCGCGGCGAAGCTCGTCTCCATCGCCTCGGCGACGCTGAGGCCGCGCGCCGATTCGTGAATGGCGGTGATCTGCGCCTCCCCGGTCGCGGCGATGTAGACGAAGATCGCGATGAAGATGAGCAGGGGATTGCCGAACAGGCCGAGAAAGCCGAGGACGAACGCGAACGCCTGTCCGATCGTCGCGGCGATCTGCGTCGCTTTCGGTCGGCCGAGTTTCATCGCCAGCAGCGCGCGCAGCACGCGGCCGCCGTCCATCGGGAAGGCTGGGACGAGATTGAAGACGGCGAGAAACACGTTGGCTGCGGCGAGGCGCGCGACGAGCGAAACCCGGGGATCGTCGAGCTGCGCGAAGTCGGCGGAACTGACGCCGCCGACGATCAGGAGCAGGACGATGGCGATGGCGAAGTTGACCAGCGGCCCGGCGATCGCGACGGCGAGCTCCTGCGCAGGCTTCTCCGGCAGTTTCTGCATGCTCGCGACCCCACCGATCGGCAGCAGGGTGACTTCGGGGGTGGCGATGCCGTAATGGCGCGCGGTGAGGATATGGCCGAATTCGTGCAGCAGGACGCAAGCGAAGATGAGCACGATGAAGACGATGCTGTCGCGGGCGGCCGCCGGACCCTGTTGCTGCCAGGCGCTGAAGCCGATCCAGGCGAGCAGCAGCAGGAAGGTGACGTGGATCTTCACGGCCGTTCCGCCGAAGCGGCCTATCGTCAGCGACCAGCGCATAGCGCACTCCTCGATTCGGCTTCGCCCGTCTCTCGACGCAGGGCAAGGCGGCCTCGTCGATCGCCGCCCTTTGTATCCCATATAGGAAAGCGATGTCATCGCGTGAGGAGGGCGTTCGCCGCTCGGGGATCGCCGGGAGCCGCTAGCTCTTTGCCGGCTTCGGTACGGGAAAGCGGGCGAGGATTGCGTTGACTTCTTCGTCCGTCACTTGGCGGAAATCGGCGTAAAAGGAGCCGACCGCGCCGAAGCGCCGCGGCGCTTCGAGACAAACCAGCGCATCGACTTCGCTTCGCAGCGCTTCGACGGTGTCGCTCGCGGCGACCGGGACGGCGAGCACGAGCTCCTTGGGGCGGCGCTTGCGGATCGCGCGCAGCGCGGCGCGGGCGGTGGCGCCTGTCGCAACGCCGTCGTCGGTGACGATCGCGACGCGCCCGGCGATTTCGACCCGCCGTCTCTCTCCCAGGAAGCGCTGGCGCCGCCGCTCGATCTCGATGAGTTCGCGCGAGCAGGCCGCTTTGAATTCGCGTTCGTTCACGCCCATCGCATCGATGACTTCCTCGTTGCGCGCGACGATCGGCTCGCCGCCGTCGACCACCGCGCCCATCGCCAGTTCGGGCTGGTAGGGCGCGCCGATCTTGCGCACCAGAACGATGTCGAGCGGCGCCTCGAGCGACGTCGCGATCTCGGCGCCGATCGGCACGCCGCCGCGCGGCAGGGCGAGCACCACCGGATTTCGACCCTTGTAGGAAGCCAGGGCTCGCGCCAGCTGCCGGCCGGCGTCCGCGCGATCGAGAAATGGCATCGCCGCGTCTCCAAACTGAATCGGCCGGCGCCTCCGCTACATCCCCATGTCCGGCTCGGCGGCGCGGGCGGGTTTCTCTTCCGGGATTTCGGTCATCGTCGCTTCCGTCAGCAGCAGCACGCTCGCCACTGACACCGCGTTCTCGAGCGCGACGCGAACGACCTTGGTCGGATCGACGATGCCGGCTTCGATCAGATCGACGTATTGCTTGCGGCCCGCGTCAAAGCCTTCATTGCCTTTGCCGCCCGCCATCCGCGCCACCACCACGCCGCCGTCGACCGCGGAATTCTCCGCGATCTGACGGGTCGGCGCTTCCAGCGCCCGTTTCAGGATCTGCACGCCGGTCCGCTCGTCGTCCTGGCAATCGGCTTCTTCGCGCTGAACGGCGTCGAGGCAGCGCAGCAGCGCCAGCCCGCCGCCGGGCACGATGCCCTCGGCGACGGCGGCCTTGGTGGCGCTGATGGCGTCGTCGAGCGCCTCCTTCTTCGACTTCATCTCGGCTTCCGAAGGCGCGCCGACGCGGATCACCGCGACGCCGCCGAGCAACTTGGCCAGCCGCTCCTGCAGCTTCTCGCGATCGTAGTCGCTGGTGACGCCCTCGATCTCGTGGCGGATCTGGGTCGTTCGCCCCTCGATCTGCTTGCGGTCGCCGGCGCCGCCGACGATCGTCGTGTCGTCCTTGCCGACGACGACGCGCTTGGCCCCGCCGAGCGCAGCAATGGCGACGTTTTCGAGCTTGAGGCCGACATCCTCGGAGACGACCTGTCCGCCGGTCAACACGGCGAGATCTTGCAGCATCGCCTTGCGACGGTCGCCGAAGCCCGGCGCCTTCACCGCGCAGCTCTTCAGCACGCCGCGAATATGATTGACGATGAGCGTGGCGAGCGCCTCGCCCTCAACGTCCTCGGCCACCACCAGCAACGGGCGCCCGGACTTGGCGACTTCGTCGAGCAGCGACAGGAGGTCTTTGAGCACGGAGATCTTGCGATCGCAGATCAGCACCAGCACGTTTTCGAGGACGGCTTCGGTCTTTTCCAAATCGGTGACGAAATAGGGCGAGATGAATCCTCGGTCGAACTGCATGCCTTCGACCACCTCGAGCATGGTCTCGGTGGTTTTGGATTCTTCGACGGTGATCACGCCCTCGTTGCCGACCTTGTCCATCGCGTCGGCGACCATTTCCCCGATCGCGAGATCGTTGTGCGCGGAAATGGCGGCGACCTGCGCCTTTTCCTTTCGCGTCTTGACCGGCCGCGACAGGGCCTTGAGCGTTTCGATGGCGCGCTTGCAGGCGCGGTCGAGGCCGCGCTTGATGTCGATCGCGCTGGCGCCGGCGACGACGTTGCGCACGCCATCTGCGAAGATCGCATGCGCGAGAATCGTCGAGGTGCTGGTGCCGTCGCCGACCATGTCGCCGGTCTTTTCCGCCGCCTGGCGCAGCATGCGGGCGCCGAGGTTTTCTTCCGGGTCCTTGAGGTCGATCTCCTTGGCGATCGTCACGCCGTCGTTGCACACGATCGGCGCGCCCCATTTCTTTTCGATCAGCACCGATTTGGAGCGAGGGCCGAGCGTCACGCGCACCGCGTCGGCGAGCTGAGTCGCGCCGCGCAGGATCTTTTCGCGCGCCGCCGAACGAAACAAGATTTGTTTGTGCGGCATTTCCACCCCCACATCGAAGGCGTCCGCCGGCGTGCGGCGAGATCGCCAGCATGCAAATCACGCTTCCTTTTGCTCTTCCGTTCGCTCGGCCGCATTGATCTGACGCAGTTCGCATGGGGAAGGGGAACCCGGCCGACGGGCGAAAAGGCGACTTGACGCCGCGCAATGCTCGGCGCGTCCGGTCCGCGTAAATCCACACCGCACCAAGCGCTCGATGCAGCGGGATGCAAGAGTATGGCCCCTCCGCCCGCCGGTCTCCAGCCGAACGCCGTTCTCGCGGGGAATCTTCGCGAATACGCCGATCTGTTGCGCCAGCAGGGCGCGGAGGGATTCCGCGTCGTCGCCTACGAGCGCGCGGCGGGCGTCGTCGACGGGCTCGATCGGCCGTTGGACGCCGTCTTCGCCGCCGAAGGGCGCGACGGCCTGACGGCGCTGCCCGGCGTCGGGCGCTCGATCGCCGCGGCGCTTGCGGAGATGCTGACCACCGGGCGATGGGCGCAATTGGAGCGGCTGCGTGGCGCGTTGGAGCCGGAAAAGCTCTTTCTCACCATTCCCGGCCTCGGCGACGAACTCGCAAAACGCATCTTCGAGACGCTGCACGTCGAAACCTTGGAAGCGCTGGAGACGGCGGCGCACGACGGGCGCCTCGCCGGCGTCGAGGGCATCGGGCCGCGCCGCGCCGAGATGATCCGCACGGCGCTCGCCGAGCGGCTCGGCCGGCCGCGGCTGCGCCGCCTGCGGCAGACGGGCGAGCGCCCGTCCGTCGCCGTGCTGCTCGACGTCGACCGGGAATATCGCGAAAAGGCGGCGGCCGACGTCTTGCGCAAGATCGCCCCCAAGCGCTTCAATCCGAGCGCGGAGGCTTGGCTGCCGGTGCTGCACGCGACACGCGACGCGTGGCGTGTCACCGCGCTCTATTCCAACACCGGCCTCGCTCATGAACTGGGTCGCGTCAAGGACTGGGTGGTGATCTACTACGAAACGGACGCGCTGCCCGAGGGGCAGTGCACCGTCGTCACGGAAACGCGCGGGGCCTTGGCCGGCCGGCGCGTGGCGCGCGGGCGGGAGGACGAATGTCGGGACTTTTGGCTGAAGGAAGAGGCGCGCGGACCTTCCGCAGCGTGAACGCGCGATGACCGATTCGCCCGCCGATGCGCGCGTGACGATCGCCGACAAGGTCGGCTTCCTCGGCTCTCCGGCCGCTTACGGCGAGCTCGACGGCGGCGTCGAGGTCGTCGAGACCCATATGTCCTATGTGTTCCTCGCGGGCCGGCGCGCCTACAAGATCAAGAAGCCGGTGCGCTATCCCTTCCTCGACCACACCAGCCTGAAGGCGAGGGAAGTCGATTGCCGCGCGGAATTGAAGCTCAATTCCCGTCTTGCCGCCAACGTCTATCTCGGCCTTGCGCCGCTCACCATGGCGCCGAACGGGTTCTTGGCGCTCGGCGGCAAGGGCGAGACCGTCGAGTGGGTCATCGTGATGCGCCGCCTGCCGGCGGCGCGGATGCTCGACCGGCTGTTGACGGAGGACGCGCTGAAGAGCGCGGACGTCGATCGTCTCGCCGTGGCGCTCGCGCGCTTTTATCGCGGCGCGGCCCACCCGGCGATCGCGCCGGCCGCTTACGTCGATCGGCTGGTCAAGGAGCAGGCCGTCAATCGAGACGTCCTCACCGCGCGGGGGTTCGCGCTCGACCACGACCGCGCGCCCGCCGTGCTCGACCGGATCGACGCCGCGCTGCAAAGCCATGCCGATCGGCTCGGCGCGCGCGCCGCCGAAGGTCGGCTCGTCGACGGCCATGGCGATCTGAGGCCTGAACACGTCTGCCTCGCCGAAGACGTCGCCATCGTCGACTGCCTGGAATTCAGCGCCGAACTGCGCATGGTCGATCCTGTCGACGAACTCGCCTATCTCGGCCTCGAATGCGCCCTTCTCGGCGCGCCTTGGTTTGGGCCGGTGCTTTTCGAGCGGGTGATGAAGACGCTTCGCATCGAGCCGATCCATCCGCTGTTCCATTTGCACGGCTCGCGCCGCGCCGCGTTGCGCGCGCGCCTCGCCCTCGCGCACTTGCTCGATCCCGAGCCGCGCGAGCCGGCCAAATGGGAGCCGCTCGCGGCGCGCTATCTCGATCTCGCCGAAGAGGCGTTGGACCGGCTGGAGGGGGGCTGAGGCGGCGCGACCTCTAGCGCGCCGGCAGGCGGATCGTCGCGCTGGCGAGACACGCGATTCCCTCGCGCCGGCCCGTGAAGCCGAGGCTTTCGGTGGTCGTCGCCTTGACGCCGACCCGGTCGATCGCGATCGCGGCGATTTCGGCGATGCGCGCGCGCATCGCTTCGCGGTGCGGGCCGATCTTCGGCGCCTCGCAAATCACGGTGACGTCGAGATGGGCGATGACGCCGCCGCGCGCGCGCACCCGCGCCGTAGCGTCGCCGAGGAAGATCGACGACGCGGCGCCGCGCCAACGCGGATCGGAGGGCGGGAAATGGGCGCCGATGTCGCCCTCGCCGAGCGCGCCGTAGAGCGCGTCGGCGAGCGCGTGCAGCGCCACGTCGGCGTCGGAATGGCCGCTCAGGGCGTGATCGTGCGCAATGTGCACGCCGCCGAGCCAGACGCCGTCGCCGGGCGCGAAGGCGTGGACGTCGAACCCCTGGCCGACCCGGATGTCGCTCGCAGCACTCATCAGACGCGCCTCGGCCGCGCGCAAATCCTGCATCGTGGTCACCTTGCCGTTCTCCGGGTCGCCGTCGAAAACGTAAGTCGCATGGCCGGCCCAGGCCGCGACCGCGCCGTCGTCGGTGAGGTCGCCGACGCCTTCGCGCGCCGCGCGCCGATGCGCCTCGAGAATCCAATCGAAGCGGAACGCCTGCGGCGTCTGCACCGCGCGCAAGGAGGCGCGGTCCGGCGAAGCGAGAATGCGGCCCGTCGCGTCGACCTGCTTGATCGTGTCGCTGAGCGGGATCGCCGGGATCGCCGCGCCATGAAGTTCCGCCGCTTCGATCGCGCGGGCGACGAGCGCGCGCGAGGGAAAGATGCGCGCGCCGTCGTGGATGAGGACGAGATCGGGCGCCGCCGCGCTCTGCGCCTCGAGGCCGGCGAGCACGCTTTGCTGCCGGCTGGCGCCGCCGAACGCCGGCGGGCCGAAACGGGACGCGGCGGCGGGCGACAGAAAGCCGAGCGCGGCTTCATAGGCCTGGCGATCGTCGGGGTGAATGACGACGGTCGCGGCGCAAAATTCGTGCGCCGCCGCCAGCGCTTCGAGCGCGTGCGCGAGCAGCGGCTTGCCGGCGCAAGCGAGGTATTGCTTCGGCGTCGCCGCGCCGAGCCGCGCGCCGCGCCCGGCCGCCACGACGATGAGGGAAACGCGAGGCGGCAAGCGCTTGGGGCTCCGGCGACGGGAAAGGCCGAGGCGTGCAGCCGCCCGGCCGGCCAGAAATAGAGCAGCGCGCCCCAATCGCCAAGCGGCGCCGACGCGCTTACGCGCCGAACGCGCGCGCGGCCATCGCGATCATCGTCAAGAATGCGCCGAGCGAAGCCAATTCCCAGAGATCGCGCAAAGCGGAGACCACCACCCGAGCCATATTGCCCTCCCGCGTACGAAAGGTGTGCATGATATGTTCGTTATTCGTTCTCGTCAAGAGCGTCCTCGCGCGGAACTATGGATCCGCGGCCGGGTCACGATCCCGGCGATTTGGTGTACCGTCTCGCGTCGCCCCCTTCGCATCGAGGCCGTCATGTCCGTGAGCCCGAAAATGGCGGTCATCACCGCGATCGGCACGATCGCGTATCTCGCGCTCGGCGTGATCGGCGAGGGCGGGCTCGCCGCCTTTTTCTCTCATAGGGCGCTGATCGCGGTCGCGGTCGCGACGCTCGCGATGTCGGCCGTGGCGCCGTTCACCAAAGGAAACCTGAACAGCGGCGTCCGCGAAGATCGCGCCAATCGCTGGGTTATCGGCGCTTTTGGGGTGATTGGGCTCGCCGTCGGCTATGTTCCCGCGCTCACCGACCGCATGGGGTTCTTGACGCTGGGCGGGGAAGCGCTGCGCTGGTTCGGCGTCGCGCTGTTCGTCGTCGGCGGCGCGTTGCGCATGGCGCCGGTCTTCGCGCTCGGCGAGCGGTTCAGCGGCTTGGTGGCGATCCAGCCGAGGCACGAACTCGTCACCGGCGGGCTCTATCGCTTCATTCGCAATCCCAGCTATCTCGGCCTTTTGGTCAATTCGCTGGGCTGGGCGCTGGCGTTTCGCTCCAGCGTCGGCATCGCGCTGACGGCGTTGCTGCTGCCGCCGCTCGTCGCGCGCATCCGCGCCGAGGAGGCGCTGCTCAGCGAACATTTCGGCGCGCAATACGACGCCTATCGCGCGCGCACCTGGCGGCTCGTCCCCGGCCTCTACTGAGCGCTCACTTCGCGTCGCGGTCGAGTTCCGGGTAGTGGCGGAATATGCCGGATTCGTTGAACGGCAGGCGGCGCGGCGAGGCGAGATAGTCGGCGATGGCGGTCCGTGCGCGCACCCTTTGGCAAAGCGCCGCCAGCTTGGAATATTTCGTCGAGAACTTCGCCATCGCGCGGGGGAAGGCGTAAGTCAGCCCCTCGCCGAGCTGGAACAGCGACAAGTCGACCGTCGTCAGCCAGGCGCCGACGCTGTGCTCGGGTCCGGCGGGATTTTCCTCCAGCACGCGCTCGAAGTAGCCGAGGAACTTCGGCAAGCGATGATCGAGGAACGCGGTCGTGCGCGCCTTGGCCGGCTTCTTCTGGTCTTCGTAGTAGAGCTCGCCGGAAATCGGATGATGGGTGTCGTGGATCTCGGCGACGAAGTCGGTGATGGTGAGCTGCAGGCCATTGGCGAAGAAAACCAGTTTCTCGGTGCGCGGCGCGAGGCCGAGTTTCGGGCCGAGATAGGCGAGGATGTTGGCGACGTGCGAGACGACGAAGTCGCCATCCTTGAGAAACGGCGGCGCGAACGGCATCAACGCGCCGTTCTTGCCACGCATGATCTTGGTCATCGCCGCCACGCCGCGGCCTTCGCCGTGCTCGCGCGCGACGTCGACATAGGGCGCGCCGACTTCCTCGAGCGCGAGGCGGACGAATTCGCCGCGCCCCTGAATGCCCGGCCAGTAGTAGAGTTCGTAGGCCATGGGATGCACGCCTTTCGCGATCGGCCGCCGATTACGGCGGCGGGCGCATGCGGTCGGCCGCTTTGAGAAAGCGGCGCGCGTGGGCGACGAGTTCGCCGTCGCTGGGGTGATCGGCCGATTCGACGCCTTCGACCTTGACCATCATGCTCGGATGGACGCGTTGGATGTGCTTGACGAGCTCGTGCTTCTCGTTCGCCGGGCCGACGACCAGAATCGCCTCGGCGTCGGCGACCGCCTTGGTCACCTGTTCGAGAAAGGGCTGGTCTTCGGCGAGGCGATGGCCGGTGCGCTTCTCCCCACGCTTGAACTCGCGGATCGGATGCTCGGCGTGGACGACGATCTTATCGGCGTCTTCGGCGCTGAAATGAAAGACGCGGGCCAGGCTATGGTCGATCCAGACGACGGCGTGATAACGGCCTTGCATCGCTCGGCTCCTCATCCCGTGTTGCGTTTTGCATGAAAGCGCAAACGGCGTGACATGTCCTTGACCTCGATCACATCGCTCGGGGCCGCTATTGCCGGCGCGTGCTGCGCGTGCGGCGCGTCGGCCCTTGCGCTGTCCGTTTCGCGGCGGCGAAGGCGGCGCGGCGTCTATCGCGCCAAACCGCCTTGCGCTATAGCCGCTTCATGCAAGCCTTTGTTCTTAACCTTGTCGGCGCGGGTCTCGGCGGCGCGCCCCGGCGTCTTTATGATCTGACGGACCTTTCGCCGGCGCGGAGCCCGACATGAGCGCCGACGGCAAAGTCGCCAATTATCCGATCGGCGAGGACGAAGCGGGCATGCGGCTCGACCGCTGGTTCCGCCGACGATTCCCCAACCTGCCGCAGGCGCACCTGAACAAGATCGTGCGCAAAGGCGAGGTGCGCGTCTCCGGCAAGCGGGCGGAGATTTCGACCCGGCTCGAGGCGGGCCAGAGCGTGCGCGTGCCGCCGCTCGGTCTGCCCGAGGCGAGCGCGTCGAAAGAGCGTCCGGTCGATCCGCGCGACGCCGAGGCGCTGCGCGCGATGATCCTGTTCGAGGACCGCGACCTGATGGTGCTCAACAAGCCGTACGGGCTGGCGGTGCAGGGCGGCTCGGGGACCAAGCGCCACATCGACGGCATGCTGGAAGCGTTGCGCGACAGGCGCGGCGAGCGGCCGGTGCTGGTCCATCGGCTCGATCGCGACACTTCCGGCGTGCTGCTCGTCGCCAAATCGCGCGCCATCGCCGCCAAACTCGGCGCGACCTTCCGCTCGCGCGGCGCCAAGAAGATCTACTGGGCCTTGGTCGAGGGCGTGCCCAAGCCCGCGCAGGGACGCATTTCGATGTTCCTCGCCAAGGGCGTCGGCATGGGCGACGAGCGCGGTGGGGCAAGAGAGAACCGCGCCGACATCGAGCGGATGCGCGTCGCCCGTCACGGCGATCCCGACGCGCAGCATTCGCTGACGCTCTACGCCGTCGTCGACAAGGTGGCGCCGCGCCTCGCGTGGCTTTCGATGCGGCCGATCACCGGGCGCACCCATCAGCTGCGCGCGCATTGCGAGGCGATCGGTCACCCGATCGTCGGCGACCCCAAATACAACCGCCGCCCCGAGAACGATCCTGCGCGCCACGATCCGTTGCGCGCCGTGCCGCCGGGCGTCGAGCCGAAGCTGCATCTTCTCGCCCGTCGGCTGATCCTGCCGCATCCGCGCGGCGGCATGATCGACGTCGTCGCGCCGTTGCCCGAGCACATGAAGAAGAGTTTTGACATGTTCGGCTTCGACGTCTCGCAGCGCGATCCGATCGAGGATGCGCCCGATGAGTGAAGCGCCGCGCGATCCGATGCGCGCCGCGCAGGCCAATATGCGCCCGGCCGGGATCAAGCGCTTCTTCAGGCAAGCGAGCGTCGGCGAGGCCGAGGGCGGCGGCTTCGCGCTGCTGCTCGACGGGCGGCGCGCGCGCACGCCGGCGAAAAGACCGCTGATCCTGCCGACCCGCGCGCTCGCCGAACTTGTCGCCGCGGAATGGGCGGGGCAGGGCGAGACGATCGAACCCGCCGCCATGCCGCTGACCCGCCTCGCCAATTCCGCGCTCGACGGCGTCGCGACGACGATGGACGCGACGCGCGCCGAGATTGCTGGCTACGCGGGCGCGGACCTGCTGTGCTACCGCGCCGAAGCGCCCGAAGCGCTCGTCGCGGCGGAGACGGAAGCGTTCGATCCCGTGCTCGATTGGGCGGGGCCGGCGCTCGGCGCGAAGTTCCTCGTCGGCGCGGGGGTGGTTCACGTCCGCCAGCCCGAGAGCGCGCTGCAAGCGCTACGCGCCGCGCTCGACGCTGTCGAAGACCCGTTCGCGCTCGCCGCGCTGCACGTGATGACGAGCCTGACCGGCTCCGTGCTTCTCGCGCTTGCGGTCGCGCGCGGGCGCCTGAGCGCCGACGAAGCGTGGCGCATCGCTCACGTCGGCGAGGACTTCCAGATCGCCAATTGGGGCGAGGACGAAGAGGCCGAGTCCCGCCGCGCGGCGAGGCGGCGCGACTTCGAGGCGGCGGCGCGCGTCGTCGAGGCGGGCGGCTGACGCATTTTCATTTCGCGGGAGAAGGAAGAGCCCGCTCCCAGTCTGCGACCCATTCGCCGAGCGTCGACGAGTTCTTCGGCGGCCGCGCCGCCCCTATGGACATTCTGTCCCTCGGAAAACGATCGGCGCGGACGCTTCGGGTATGGGGTGCGGCGGATTGTCGCGGCGCCGCTTTATTTGCAAGAAAGCAAGGGAGAAAACCGTAGCGATCGAAGCGCGCGTCGCGAATCATGTTAGCCGTCCGACAGTAGCTTCCGCAGGGGAACCCAAGGTGAGAAAACTCGCATTCGTTCTCTTCGGCGCTGCGCTTGGCGTCGTCGCGATCGAGCCGGCCGCGCTGGCGGGCGCGGATGCTCCGGTTCTCCAGGCGACGCCGCCCGCGCCGAGCTGGACGGGCCTCTACGTCGGGATCAACGCGGGCGACACGTGGGGCCGGGCGGAGACGGCGCTTTCGGTGGCCAATGGGGTTCCCGGGCCGAACGGATACTTCGCCGACGGCAACATTCCCACGGTGGCTGCCAAAGGCTCGAACCAGATCGGCGATTCCGGCGGTTTCGGCGGCGGCCAGATCGGCTACCTGTGGCAGGTCGGGCCAATCGTGGGCGGGCTCGAACTCGGGTTGGACCGGATGACCGCAACGGGCTCAATCGCAAACTCCGCTGACTACCCCCTCGGCGGGAGTTTTGGATTTGACGAAAAAGTCAGCGCTGAATGGCTGTTCACCGGCCTCGCCAGAGCGGGCGTCGATCTCGGCCCGTTATATCCTTACGCGACGGGGGGCTTGGCGGTCGCGGACCTCAAGTACGTCAACACGTTTATCGACAAGAACTTCTGTACGAATTGCCCCGCGGTCGGGACGATGAACCAAGGGAAGGCCGGCTTGGTCGGCGGCGCTGGGCTGGAATGGCGCTTGGACAGCCATTGGTCATTGCGCGGCGAATATCTCTACACGTATTTCGGCGACGTGAACGGCCGAACGATCGTGGTCGGCGAATTTTCCAACTACACCTCTACCCTCATCCACAAGGCGTCGTTTTCCGAAAATGTCGCGCGCGCCGCGCTCGACTATCGGTTCTGAGCGTCTGAATGCTTGCAGCGAAGGCGGCGCGGCGCCCAGCCGGCGTTGGCCGCTGCGCGGAGACGATAAGAACCGCGCGAGCCGCCGACGGTCGAACCGGCGTCTCGGCGATCGTCGCTACCGCCAGTAGCCTTTCATCAGCTCGGACGCCCAAGTCGGCTCGACGACCTCCTCTCTGGGGAGAAAGCCGCGCATGCACGGCTTGATGTCGAGCACCGGCGTGCCGTCGATGGCGTCGAGGCCTGCGACTTGGAGCGACGTGCCCGAGATCCCGCGCAGCTTGCATACGGTGACGCCGATCCGGTTGGGCCGGTCCTTGCCGCGCTGGGCGAAGATCCCGACCTTCGGCCAGTCGGCTCGCCCGCGCGGATGTCGCGCCGACGTGACGACGGCGCTCTCGGCGACGCGATGGAAGACGAAGACGACTTCGACATGAGAGAAGCCGTCGAGGCCGGCGAGGGCGTCCGGCCCGAACTCCGGCGCCAGTTCGACCGAGGCGACGACCTCGCCCCAGCTATCGTCGATCGGCTCCGCGCGTCCACCGCGCACATGGCCGACGGGCCGCAGCTGGATCGTCTCGCTCATGGGCGCTCTCCCGCATCGACGAAGGACAGCCGCGGACGCTCGCGCCGCGACTGCCGCGACTTATAGTCGGGTCAAACGCTTGGCGACAGCGCGACGGGCGCAGCGGCGGCCGAGCGGGCCGGCTTCCGGCCGTCATCCCAATGTCGCAAAGCCGCCCCCGTTTCCGCCCCGCCTTCGCCGTGCTATAGGCGCCGTGAGATACGCCTGCCGCCGCCATGGCCGTCTTCGGGTTTGATCCGGGAATTGTCCCGGCCGCGACGGGGAGCGTGTCGCGCGGTCGGCTTCGCGCCGCGCCGCCTGCACGACCCTGCTTGGAGCCTTCCTTGAAACAGATGCTCGCCCGATTGGAACGTCGCCGCGCCCGCGCGCGCTTGGGCGGCGGAGAACAGCGGATTTCGTCGCAGCACGGCAAGGGCAAGCTCACCGCGCGCGAGCGCATCGAATTGCTGCTCGATCACGACAGTTTCGAGGAATTCGACATGTTCGTCGAGCACCGCTGCGCCGATTTCGGCATGGAGAGGAGCAAGATTCCCGGCGACGGCGTGGTCACCGGCTGGGGCACCGTCAACGGGCGCACGATCTTCGTCTTCGCCAAGGATTTCACCGTTTTCGGCGGCTCCTTGAGCGAAGCGCACGCGCAGAAGATCACCAAGATCCAGGACATGGCGGTCAAGAACCGCGCGCCGATCATCGGCCTATTCGACGCCGGCGGCGCCCGCATCCAGGAGGGCGTGGCGGCGCTCGGCGGCTATGGCGAGGTGTTCCAGCGCAACGTCCTCGCCTCGGGCGTCATTCCGCAGATTTCGCTGATCATGGGCCCCTGCGCGGGCGGCGACGTCTATTCGCCGGCGATGACCGACTTCATCTTCATGGTGCGCGACACCAGCTACATGTTCGTCACCGGCCCGGACGTGGTCAAGACCGTCACCAACGAGTGCGTGACCGCCGAGGAACTGGGCGGCGCGCACGTGCACGCTGCGCGCTCTTCGGTCGCCGACGGCGCCTATGACAACGACGTCGAGGCGCTGCTGCAGATGCGGCGGCTGATCGACTTCCTGCCCGCCTCGAATCTGGCGGCGCCGCCGAAGCTGCCAAGCTTCGACGATCCCGACCGCTTCGACATGTCGCTCGACACGTTGATCCCCGACAATCCCAACAAGCCCTACGACGTAAAGGAGCTGATCACCAAGATCGTCGATGAGGGCGATTTCTTCGAAATCCAGGCGGCGCACGCCAAGAACATCGTCACCGGTTTTGCCCGCATCGAGGGGTCGACGGTCGGCGTCGTCGCCAATCAGCCGCTGGCGCTCGCCGGCGTGCTCGACTCGGACGCCTCGCGCAAGGGCGCGCGCTTCGTGCGCTTCTGCGACTGCTTCAACATCCCGATCCTCACTTTCGTCGACGTGCCGGGCTTCCTGCCGGGCACGGCGCAGGAATACGGCGGGCTCATCAAGCACGGCGCCAAGCTGATGTTCGCCTACGCCGAGGCGACGGTTCCCAAGGTCGCCGTCATCACCCGCAAGGCGTTCGGCGGCGCCTATGTCGTCATGGCCTCCAAGCACCTGCGCGGCGACATCAACCTCGCATGGCCGACCGCGCAGATCGCGGTGATGGGC
>JBEKFO010000010.1:0-26787 GCA_050013275.1 Roseiarcus sp.
GACCCGCAAGAAGCGCGTTTTCGCAATCCCGTCATAAAATTACCGAAAGGTTTGTTTCCCGATCGCACTATCCACGTCGCCAATTAAAAAGTCCTTTAATCCATTCTGACATTCTCCCTTTCGCGCTCATCGAAGCAAGCGCGCCAGCCGACCGCTGGCCGACGCATCGTACAGTTCGCGAATGGTGTAGTATGGGCATGTCCGATCTGGCGTCGAAAAGTGCGGCGCTTGTCCAATCCGAGGCGCGCGTTGCACGCACCGCCATCGGAATCGTGGCCGATCGCGAATTCGAACCGGCGCGGGCCGCGATCCCTGAATTGGCGGGCTATTTCGATTATGACGACTGGCTCGATGGGCGCGAGGGGCTCCAGATCGGGCTGGCCATGGCGGGGGGCGATGCGACGATCGTTCCCGTCAGCTTGACGTCGTTCCTGGAATGGGGCCGCCTGACCGGCGCGCCTCTGGGCGAACGCGCGCTCGACGCTTTCGCCGCTTTGACGCTGGCGATGCGGAACGCTTCCGTGTCGAGCGTCCTCGCCGTCGTCAGCGCACGGGATTTCGCGACGCACGTCCGTGCGCTCGCCGCGTTCGCCAGGCACCGCGACTATCGCAGTTGGTCGCGCCGCCGTCGGGCCATGCGGGAGAAGATCGAGGCGAGCGGCGGCCGCGTCGAGGAATTGCCCGTTCGCATAGAGGGCTTCGTCGATTGGTGCGCGTGCCTAGGTGGAGAGCCATCCGAAGCGATGCTCGATCGCTATGCGCAACTGATGCTGGAGCGATTGACCTACGTTAACGATCAATAAATTTGAAATTGCGCAAGTTCGGGACGCGCTCCCGTTTTGGTTTTGCGATTAACCAAGTTATTCTAGCATCGCTCAAAATCGCTTTACACTTCTTAGCGATTTGTTAACCTTGCTCGCCGAACCCAGGTGAGCGAGTTTCTTGATGGACGCGCGGATCGTCAGCAGCCCGACCCGGTTTTCGGACAGGGTCCTCCGGTTCTTGGAGAGAGTCGAGCACCGCGTCGCCAGATCCGGGAGCGAACGCGAAGCGGCGTTTCGTCTACGATACGACGCCTATCTTCGAAACGGATTATTGGCGCCGCGCGCCGACGGCCAATTATACGACCAGCGTTACGACGACGCGCCAAACGCCTGGATTACGATGACGTTCATCGATGGCGAATTGGCCGGCACGACTCGGGTCAACCTCGGCGCCGACGAGAACGCAATTCTTCCCTCTTTGAGCGTATACCCGGATCTAATCGAGCCTCAACTGCGCGAGGGGCGCGTGATCGTCGAATTCACCCGTCTCGCCGCGCGGCTCGATTTTTCCAGCGCGTATCCCGAACTGGCCTATATGATCATGCGGCCCGCATATTTGGCGGCCGAACATTTCGACGCCGAGATCGCCATCGCGTCGCCGCGCGCGGAACACGTGGCGTTCTATCGCCGCGTCTTTCGTGGCGTCCAGTGGTGCGAGCCCCGCGACTATCCAGGCCTCACCGCCAAGTTCGCCTGCATGGGGGCGGACTTTCGCGCCATGCAACACGGCATCGAAGCGCGCTACCCCTTCTACCGGTCGACCACAGCCGAGCGGGAGGCTCTTTTCGGGGCCTTCGGCGCCGTGGCCGACGCCGCCAGCTCCGCCGCGCGCGCCCGTCCGAGCTTCGAGACTCTGGCCACCGCGTGATCTCGAAAATCGGCGCGCGCTGATTTCTTTCAAACTCCCGAGCCTGACGGAGGGCTCGCGGCGGCTTCGGCGCCCTTTCGGCTCCCTCCCCGCAGCCGCCGGTTTGGCGCGCTCAGCGCTCACAGAGGATTGATCGCGCCGATAAGGATATAATTGCCATTCTGTTTCGCCTTATGCCAAAGGGACCGCGGCGGCCGAATCCTGCGGCTTGTTGCGCCCGCGCCATTGCGCGAACGAAGGCGCCGGGTTCGCCGGCGGGCATGAGCGCCAGAAGGGTGAATCGCGCGATGGGATTTCGGGGAATTGCCAGGGCTGGCGCGCTGGTCGTCGCAGCGGCGCTGGTCTATGGCGTTTATGCTCCTGACAACATTGAGAAATGGTCTCCGGCGGCGGGCGCCGGCGCGCACTGGGCGCACGAATTGCTGTTGGGCGGAACGAAATCGCAGACCTCGGCGCAAGCGCCCTCCGAGGCCAAGGCGCCGGCCGCTCTCGTCTCCGTCGCCGCGACCAAGCGCATGGATTACCCCGTCGCCATCGACGGCCTTGGCCAGGCGCAGGCGTACAACACGGTGACCGTGCGCACGCGCGTGGACGGGCAGGTGGAGAAGATCGCCTTCGACGAAGGCCAAATGGTCAAGGCGGGCGATCTCATTGCGCAAATCGACCCGCGCCCCTACCGCGCCGCGCTCGACCAGGCCACGGCGAAGCAGGCGCAGGATCAGGCCAATCTCGCCAACGCCAAGCTGGACCTGCAGCGTTACGCCACTCTCGCCAAACAGAGCTTCGCCACCCAGCAGCAACTCGACACGCAGAACGCTCTGGTCAACCAATTGATCGCGCAGATCGCCGCCGACGCCGCGGCGATCGACGCCGCGCAAGTGCAGCTCGACTACACCACGATCAACGCGCCGATCACCGGGCGCGTCGGCTTTCGCCTCGTCGACGAGGGCAACATCGTCGCCGCGGCGCAGCAAACCGGCATCGTCACCATTGCGCAATTGCAGCCGATCTCGGTCGTCTTCACCGCGCCCGAGGACGACCTCCCGCGCGTCAACGCGGCGATGGCGGCGGGCGCGCCGCAGGTGCAGGTGCGGACGTCCGACGGCGCTCGGCTCTTGGCGACCGGCAAGCTCACGGTGGTCGACAATCAGGTCG
Organism: Roseiarcus sp.; assembly: GCA_050013275.1. Taxonomy (GTDB): domain Bacteria; phylum Pseudomonadota; class Alphaproteobacteria; order Rhizobiales; family Beijerinckiaceae; genus Roseiarcus. The sequence continues at coordinate 2,848 of JBEKFO010000010.1, forward strand.
ACGTCGGCACCGGCACGATCCGGTTGAAGGCCGAATTCGAGAACAAGGACAGTGCGCTTTGGCCAGGCCTGGCGGTTGCGACGCGCCTGATGGTCGACGTGGAAAAAGACGCGCTCGTCGTGCCGGACCGCGCGGTGCAACGCGGTCCGAACGGCTTGTTCGTCTATGTCGTCGACGACCAAAATCGCGCCGCGTTGCGCCCCGTCACGGTTTCGCATGAGGACCAGGATGTCGCCGTGATCCAAAGCGGATTGACCGGCGGCGAACGGGTGGTGACCGCCGGCCAGTACGTGCTCGAGCCGGGGGCGCGCGTCAGAATCGACGCGTCCGCCAACAGCGGGAGCTGACGACATGAACGGAGGCGTGTCCGGCCCTTTCATCCGTCATCCCGTCGCGACGACTCTGTTGATGGTGGCGATCCTGCTGGTGGGCGCGGTCGCCTATCCCTTGTTGCCGGTCGCGCCGTTGCCGCAGATCGACTTTCCCACCATCTCGGTCAGCGCCTCCTTGCCAGGCGCCTCGCCCGACACGATGGCCTCCTCGGTCGCCCAGCCGCTGGAGCGGCAGATCGCGCAGATTCCCGGCGTCACGCAAATGACGTCGACCAGTTCGCTGGGCGCGACGGGGATCACGGTCCAATTCGACCTCGACCGCAACATCGACGCGGCAGCGAACGACATCCAGGCCGCGATCAACGCCGCCTCCGGCCAATTGCCGAAAATTCTCCCGGGCCCGCCGACGTATCGTAAGGTCAACCCGTCGGACACGCCGATCCTCATCCTATCGGTTTCGTCGGATGTGGCGCCGATCACCGACGTCGACGACGCCGCCGAGAATATTCTCGCCCAGCAAATCAGTCAGATCTCGGGCGTTTCGCTGGTGCGCGTCGGCGGCCAGCAGCAGCCCGCCATCCGAGTTCAGGTCGACCCGGCCAAGCTGGTCGAGAAGAATCTGCAGCTCGAAGACGTGCGGGCGCAGATCGGCATCGCCACGGTCGACAGCCCCAAAGGCTCGATCAACGGCGTGAGGCAGGCGTTCACGATCTTCGACAACGATCAATTGACGCAGCCGAAACAATGGGACGACGTCATCGTCGCCTATCGCAATGGCGCGCCGGTTCGCGTCCGCGACATCGGCCAGGCGATTCGTGGTCCGGCGGACGTGACCCAGGCGGCCTGGGGCAACGGCAAGCGCGACGTGTTCCTTGTCATATTCAAATTGCCCGGCGTCAACGTCATCAAGACCGTCGAGAAGATCAAGCAGACGATGACGCGTCTGCAGGCGGCGATCCCGACCTCGATGCACGTCAACATCCTGTCAGACCGGACCACGACAATCCGCGCCGCCGTCCAGGACGTGCAGTTCACTCTGATGCTCACGATTTTTCTCGTCGTGATGGTAATCTTCGTCTTCCTCAGAAGCTTCTGGGCGACGGTCATTCCCAGCTTCACGGTGCCGCTGGCGCTGCTCGGAGCATGCGGCCTGATGTGGGCGGCCAATTACAGTCTGGACAATCTCTCGCTGATGGCGCTGACGATCGCAGTGGGGTTCGTCGTCGACGACGCCATCGTGGTGCTCGAAAACATCACCCGCTACGTCGAGCACGGCATGAGGCCGTTCCAGGCGGCGCTCAAAGGCGCAGGCGAGATCGGCTTCACCGTGCTGTCGATCTCGCTGTCCCTCATCGCCGTGCTGATACCGCTGCTGCTGATGACCGGCATCATCGGCCGGCTGTTCCGCGAATTCGCGGTTACGTTGGCAATGACCATTGTCGTCTCGGCGGTCGTATCGCTGACGCTCACCCCGATGTTGGCCTCGCGCTTCCTGAAGGATCACTCGCACGACAATCACGGCCGGCTCTATACGCTGGCCGAGCGCGGCTTCGCGGCGCTGGCCAGCGGCTACGAGCGCGGCCTCGACGTCGTGCTTCGGCATCGCTTCGCCACGCTCATGGTGTTTCTGGCTACCGTCGTTGCGACGGTTTATCTCTTCGTCATCATTCCCAAGGGATTCTTCCCGCAGCAGGACACCGGCACCCTGTTCGGCACTTCCGACGCGCCGCAAGACATTTCGTTCGCGGAAATGGCTAAGCGGCAGCAAGAGCTGGGCGCCATCGTCAAGGCCGACCCGGACGTCGAGAACGTGGCGATGGCGCTGGGCGCCGGCGTCGGCAACGCCGCACAGAACAACGGGCGCATGTTCATCACGCTCAAGCCGCGTGAAGAGCGTGAAGCGGACGCGTTCCAGATCATCGCCAGGCTACGTCCCAAGCTCGCCCAGGTGAAAGGCGCGCGCCTCTACCTTCAGGTGGCTCAGGACGTCACCGTCGGCGCCCGCTTCGCTAGAACCCAGTTCCAATACACGGTTCAGGACGCCAATCTCGACGAGCTGAACGCGTGGGCGCCGAAGATTCTGGCGAAACTCAGCGGCCTGCCGGAACTGCGCGACGTCGCGACCGACCAACAGATCGCCGGGACGACGCTGACGATTTCGATCGACCGCGACATGGCCTCCCGCTTCGGCATTCAGCCGCAACTCATCGACGACACGCTCTACGACGCCTTCGGGCAGCGGCAGGTCGCGCAATATTTCACGCAGATCAACACTTACAACGTCATCGAGGAAATCCTACCCAAGTTGCAGGGCGATCCCAAGAGTCTGGACAGCCTCTACATCCGCTCGCCGGCGACCGGACAGATGGTGCCGATGAGCGCGTTCGCGAAATGGACGACGAAACCGGTCACGTCCCTTTCGATCAGCCACCAGGGACAATTTCCGGCAATCACGATCAGTTTCAATCTCGCGCCGGGCGTCGCGCTCGGACCCGCAACGACGGCGATCCGGGACGCGGAACGCGATCTGCGTCTGCCGCCCGGCTTGACGACGACGTTCCAGGGCAACGCGCAGGCGTTCCAGGACTCGTTGACCACCGCGCCGCTGCTGATCTTGGCCGCTCTCGTCGTCGTCTATCTCATCCTGGGCGTGCTTTACGAGAGCTTCATCCACCCGTTGACGATTCTTTCCACCCTGCCCTCGGCCGGTTTCGGCGCGCTCGCCACGTTGATGATCTTCGGCTACGAATTCAGCCTCATCGCGTTGATCGGTTCGATCCTTCTGATCGGCATCGTCAAGAAGAACGGCATCATGATGGTCGACTTCGCCATCGCCGCCGAACGCGACGAGCATTTGACGACGGAGCAATCGATCCGAAAGGCGGCGCTGCTGCGCTTCCGCCCGATCATGATGACGACGATGGCCGCGATGCTCGGCGGCGTACCGCTGATGCTCGGGCAAGGCACCGGCTCGGAACTGCGCCAACCCCTGGGCTATGCGATGGTCGGCGGCCTGCTTGTCAGCCAGGCCCTGACTCTGTTCACGACGCCGGTCATCTATCTCTATCTCGATCGGCTCTCCCAATGGCTCTCCGGCTCGACCAAGCGCTCGACCATCGACGAAACGGGCGAAACGGACGAAGTTCGCGAATTGGACGAGCGCACACGGCGGGCCGCCGAATAGGCGCCCGCCGCCAGGCGGCGAAGCTCCGGCTTCATCGTGGAGGCGTCTTCAGCCGAGCTCCTGCTGCACGAGGCTCACCCAATAGCCCACGCCGAGGGTTAGGATTTCATCGTTGAAATCGTAGCGCGGCGTGTGGAGGTTGTGGAACGAACCGTCCGGCGCGACGCCGTTGCCGATCATGATGAAGCCGCCCGGCCTCGCCTCCAGCATGAAGGCGAAATCCTCCGCCCCGGTCCTCGGCGGCGCGTCAGCGTCGACATGGTCCGCTCCGACCAGCGCGCTCGCCGCGGCGATCGAGATCGCCGTCTGTTCGGCGTGCGTAACCAGCGGCGGATAGCGCCGCTCGTAGTCGACCTCCGCCGTGCAGCCATAGGCGCCGGCGAGCGCGTGCGCGAGCTCGCCGATCCGCTTTTGCAGCAGGTCGCGGATCGCCGGCTTATATGAGCGCGAGGTGCCGCGAACGACAATTTCCGAGGGGATGATGTTCGGCGAGCGGAAATCGCCGCCCGCGATATGCCCGATGCTCGCCACCGCGGTCTCGATCGCGGGCACATTGCGCCCAATGATGGTTTGCAGCGCGAGCACGAAATGGCCAAGGGGCACGGTCGGGTCGGTCGCCAGATGCGCGCCGGCCCCGCCATGGCCGCCGGAGCCGCGAAACGTCACCGTCCAACTGTCGCTGGCGGCGAGAAAGGGCCCGGTGCGGGTGGCGAATTTGCCAACCGCGAGCCCTGGCGAATTATGCATTCCGTAGACCGCGTCGACGGGAAAACGATCGAACAGCCCTTCCTCCACCATCACGCGGCCGCCGCCGAGGCCTTCTTCAGCGGGCTGGAAGATGAAATGCACCGCGCCGCTGAAATCCGGATGCTCGGCCAAGTACCGCGCCGCGCCCAGCAGCATCGCAGTGTGGCCGTCGTGGCCGCAGGCGTGCATCTTGCCGGGAACCTGCGAGGCGTAGTCGCGTCCCGTCGTCTCGCGGATATGCAGCGCGTCGAGGTCGGCGCGCAGGCCGATTGCGCGCTGCCCCGGCCGCTTGCCCCTCAGCGTGCCGACGACGCCCGTCTTGGCGATCCCTTCCGCGACCTCGAGGCCCCAGCCGCGCAGGCGCTCGGCGACGAGCTTGGCCGTTCGCACCTCCTCGAAGCCGACTTCCGGATGGCGATGAATTTCGCGACGGATCGCAATCAGTTCCGGCTCGTAACGCTTCAGTTCCTCGAGCGCCGCAGTTTCCATCGCTTCGCCTCTCAGTGCGCTTCATCACGCGCTTCATCGCCGACGACCGCCGGCCCCATCGCTAAGCAATCCTCAGGCCACATTTCGCCCGTCAGGTTCTTTCCTTTCGGCGACGCTCGCAAGGGACCCAGTTGATCGGCCGCAATGAACTTCCCGCGAGGACGCGCGATAAGGCCCTACGGGCGAGGGGCGGCAAGGAGCCGGCGATGAAACTCCATGACGCAATTGTCGGTCGCCGATCCGTTCGCGAGTACGCGAATGAGGCCATCGACGAGGCGCCGATCCGTCGATTGATCGCGGCTGCGATAGTGGCGCCGAACGCCGTCAATCAGCAACCCTGGACGTTCACGGTCGTGCGCGAGCGCAGCCGGCTCGACCGTATTTCGCGCGAGGCCAAAGCGCACATGCTCGCCACCATGCCCGCCAGCGTCCATTCCGCGCATTTCCAAACCGTGCTCGGCGACCCGAATTTCGACATCTTCCACGGCGCGCCGGCGCTCGTCGTCATTTCCGCGAGCGCGCAAGGTCCGTGGATCGTCGAAGACTGCGCCTTGGCGGCGGAGAATCTCATGCTCGCCGCGTTCGCCGAGGGACTGGGGACGTGTTGGATCGGCTTCGCGCAGAGCTACCTCAATACGCCGAACGGCAAGGCCATTCTCGGCTTGCCCGAGGCGTGGATCCCCGTGGCGCCGATCATCGTCGGCAAGCCGAAGGCTTGGCCGACGCCCACGCCGCGCAAGGAACCCGAAATTCTCTGGGTCGGATGATCGCCGCAATTTGCGGGACCCGCCGCCCGAAGCGTGGGTGCGATGAAAGAGCTCGCCTTATCGAAGGTCTATCAGTTGCTCGAGCCCGGGCCGGTCGTCTTGCTGACGACCGCCCACAAGGGCCGCGCCAACGTCATGACGATGTCGTGGCACATGATGGTCGAATTCACCCCGCCACTCGTCGCCTGCGTCGTCAGCGACGCCGACTTCAGCTTCGCCGCGCTTCGCGCGACGAAGGAATGCGTCATCGCGATCCCCGCCGTGGCCCTGGCGGCCAAGGTGGTGGAAGTCGGCAATTGTTCGGGGCGCACAACGGATAAATTCAAGGCGTTTGGACTGACGGCGGCCCCCGCCCGGCGTGTCGCAGCGCCGCTGGTGGCCGAGTGCTTCGCCAATCTCGAGTGCAAAGTGGTCGACACGCGCCTCGTCAACAAATACGACCTCTTCATCCTCGAAGTGGTGCAAGCGTGGACGGATCCGGCGCAACACGGCGCCAAGACGATCCACCATCGCGGCTACGGCGAATTCGTCGTCGACGGCGAGGCAATCAAGTTGAAATCCGGCAAGGCGTAGCCCGCGGCCGAAGAATTCGAGCTAGACGTCTGAAATTGCAGCCCTTGCGGCAGGGCGGTAATATGCAAAATTGCCGACAGGAAAAGGCCGATGATCGAGAAATCCCGAAGGGAAGCGCCGGCGCGCGATCAAGCGAAGCCCGAGGCATTCGGCTTCGACCTGAACCACGCGCTCGAATCCATCGTCGCGCTGCAGTCGGAAATTCCCGAGGACGGCTTCACCGCCTCGACGCTGGGCGTCAAGCGGGCGGGAAGCGGCGTGGTCATTCGCGAGAGCGGTCTCGTGCTCACCATCGGCTATCTCATCACCGAAGCGGAGAGCGTGTGGCTCACCAGCGCCGGCGGCCGCCTGACCCCCGCTCACGCGCTCGCCGCCGATTCGGAGACCGGCTTCGGCCTGGTGCAGGCGCTCGACCGGCTGGATCTGCCGGCGCTGGACCTCGGCAGCTCGAGCGAAGCGCAGCCGGGCGATCCGGTCATCGTCGCCGCCGGCGGCCGGCGGCAATTCTTGCACGCTTCGATCGTCGGCAAGCACGAATTCACCGGCTATTGGGAGTATCTGTTGCAAGAGGCGATCTTCACCGCGCCGGCTCATCCCTTCTGGGGCGGCGCCGGCGTCATCGGCTCCGACGGCAAGCTCTTGGGCGTCGGCTCGCTCCATGTCGAGCACGCGATCGAGCAAGGCGAGCCGCGCGACGTCAACATGGTCGTGCCGATCGATCTCTTGGCGCCGATCCTGGACGATCTGCTTCGATTCGGCCGGGTCGACAAACCGCCGCGGCCGTGGCTCGGCGTCTATTCGACCGAGAGCGAAGGTCGAATCGTCATCGCCGGGCTGGCCGAACGCGGGCCGGCGGCCGCCGCCGGCGTGCGCCGCGGCGATGTCGTTTCCGCCGTCGGAGGCTCGAGCGTCGCGAGCCTCGCGGACTTCTACCGCAAGGTTTGGAGTCACGGTCCCGCCGGCGTAGAAATTCCCATCGAGGTGCTGCGCGACCACCGCAGCGTTTGGCTGCGCATCCGCTCGACCGATCGCAGCGGCAATTTCAAGAGGCCGCGACTGCATTGATCGAAGCGCAGAAGGGTCGCCATCGAAATTGCGACGGGCAATTTGAGATAATGCGCCGAAGCGACGATAATCGCAGCCAGGCGGCGCCGGGGCGCTCCTTGGTCGCTTCGACTGGCGACGCTGTCCGATTTGAGGTTTCCGTTTGACGCGCATCCTTATCGTCACCGATGCGTGGCTGCCGCAGGTCAATGGCGTCGTGCGATCGATCGAAGCCCTGCTGCGAGAGGCGCCGTCGCTCGGCGTCGAGATCGACATCCTGAGTTCGATCGGGTTTCGCACCGCGCCGCTCCCGACCTATCGCCAGATGCGCGTAGCGGTGACGCGGCCGAGCGTCGTGGCGCGGCGCATCGAAGAGCTGCGACCCGATTTCATCCATATCGCCACCGAGGGTCCGCTCGGCATCTGCGCCTGGATCGCCTGCCGCAGAACGGGGCGCCCGTTCACCACCGCCTACCACACGCGCTTTCCCGAATTTCTTGCGGCGCGGCGAATCGCGCCTCGAGGTCTGGTCTACGCGCTGCTTCGTCGCTTCCATAACGCCGGCGTCGGCATGATGGTCGCCACCGAGACGCTGGAGCGGGAATTGCACGCGCGCGGCTTCGCGCGCCTGATGCGCTGGTCGCGCGGCGTCGATTGCAATCTGTTCCGCCCCCACGCTGCGAGCGTATTCGATTTCCCGCGACCGATTTTTCTGACCTGCGCGCGGGTAGCGATCGAAAAGAACCTCGAGGCCTTCCTGTCGCTGGATCTGCCGGGCTCGAAAGTGGTCGTCGGCGACGGGCCGGCAAGACGCAAGCTTCAGGCGCGCTTTCCCGACGTGCATTTCGTCGGGGAGATGCACGGCGCCGCGCTGGCCGCCGCTTACGCGAGCGCGGACGTCTTCGTGTTCCCGAGCTTGGCCGACACCTTCGGCTTGGTGTTGCTCGAGGCCCTCGCCTCCGGGCTGCCGGTGGCCGCCTATCCGGTGACGGGCCCGCTCGACGTGATCGGCGACAGCGGCGCCGGCGTGCTCGACGCCGATCTCGGGCGAGCCGCGCTCGCCGCGCTCGAGATTCCGCGAGAGCGGGCGCGCGCCCACGCGCTCACCTTCAGCCTGGGCGCCTCCGCTCGGCAATTCGTCGACAACATCGTCGGGGTCGAGGCGAAATTCGCCGGCTGAGCGCGCCGGATGCGCGGTTCGCGATCCAGCCGCCTTGATCGGCGAGCCAATATTACGAATCGGTATGGCGACCGCCAACTTTCGGCCACGCGCGCGCTTTCACGATGGGATATTGGATTTCTCGACTCGAAGCGCGCGAGGCCGCTCGTGTCTGGACGTGATATGATTTCTGTTGACGGTTGGACGACGACAGGCGACGCGGCGAAGACGGCGATCGCGACCGGTCCATTTAGGGCGCAGAATTCCTCCGCGCTTGGGTTTCGCGGGCTTGAGCCGGCAAGGTTGGTCAAGCGAGCGGGCGCTTCGAATTCGCGTTCGGTGATTTGGATGTCACATTCGCGACGTATCATTGCGCCATCTTGAATCCCCAAGAACATCCTTCAGATTGTTTCGGCGGCCAATGCTGAATCGTTCAGAGGACACGCGAGATCGGGAGCGCTCCGGCTGGGACAGGCTCGGCGCGATCGATTGGCCGATTACTCGGGCGCTGGCGCTCGGACAAGACCGGCGCGTGCCGCTCGTCGCCGCGAACATGGTGTCGCGGCTCGGCAACGGGCCGATCTATCTCCTGATCGTCGGGGCCGTGATCCTATTTCATCCCCGCGAGGCGACGACGATCATCGCGTGCGCGGGGGCAAGCATCCTGGCGCTGCATTGCATCTACCCCGCGATGAAGCGGGCGACCGCGCGCCCGAGGCCGCGCGACGTCGAATCGGCTTTCCCCGAATCGATCCCGACGCTCGACAAATACTCCTTCCCCAGCGGCCACGTCATGACGTTGAGCGCCGCGCTGACGCCGATCCTTTACGTCGCGCCGAGAGCCTGGCCGCTTGGAATTGCGGTCTGGGCCGCGATGGCGTGGTCGCGATTGGCCGTCGGCCATCACTACGCCTCCGACGTCGCGGCCGGAACGATCATGGGCGCGCTCGTCTCCGGGTTTCTCACCTATTGGATCGTGTCGTAGGCGCGAGGCGAGATCGCGGCTAGCCTGGCCGGTACTCGCGCGTCGCCTCGGGATCGTCACTCGAATACGGCAGCGCCTTCAATTCCTCCCACGCCGCTTCGGGGATGGGGAACCGCGCCCAAGCGAGCGTCTGCTCGACGCGCTCCGGCTTGCTCACGCCGCAGATCGTCGCCGTGACCCGCGGATCGCGCATCGAGAACTGCAGCGCCGCCGCCCCGGGCGGCACGCCGTGACGCGCGCAGATCGCCTCGATGCGGCGTATCGGGTCCAGCGCTGCGCCGGACGCCTGCTGGTAGACGTAGCGGGGAAACTCGCTCGACCCCTTGGCCAGGACCCCGCCGGCGTAGGGCGCGGCGTTGAGGACGGCGACGCCTCTGGACTGGGCGAGATCGAGCATCGCCTCGGCGTTGCGATTGGCGAGCGTGAAGCGATTGTGCGTGATCAGCGCATCGAAATCCCAGTCCCGGAGCAGCGGCATCATCATCTCCACCGGGCCGGCCGCCAGGCCCACCGCCTTCACCAGCCCCTCCTCCTTGATGCGGAAGAGCTCGCCCAAGGCGCCGTCCCGGCCGGTCGCCTCGGCGAGCGAACGCGAATGCTCGGGATCGTGCAGGTTGAGCAGGTCGATCCGCTCGAGCCCCAGCGCGGCGAGGCTCTGCTCGAGCGAGCGGCGCGCCCGCGCGGCGTCGAAAACATTCGTTTCAGGATCGCGGTCGAGCTTAGTGGAAATGACGAACCCTGGGGGCAGCCCGCCGCGCTCGCGGATGGCGGCGCCGATCCGCTCCTCGCTGCGACCGAAGCCGTAGATGCGCGAAGTGTCGACGAAATTCACCGGCCCGTCGAAAATCGCCCGCATCGTCGCCTTGGCGCGCTCGACGTCGACATCGTAGCCGTAGGTGTCCGGCATGTCGCCGAGCCCCGAAGTGCCGAAACAGATCGGCGTGACCATGAGGTCCGTTCGGCCCATGCGGACCTTGTTCATGGCTTGCTGCGTCATCGTCGCCCTCCGTTTCGGTCGCCGACGCATCCCTAGGCCGCCCGCCGGAGGCCCGCAAGCCTCGGCGTGGGCCCTGGGAGCGCGGCGCCGCGGCGCCGGACAGAGGCCGCCGATGAGGCGGGCGCCGTGAAAAATCGGGGCGCAGCCCCCATCTGCATCGCATGGCTATCCCGTTGCGCCCGCCCCAATCGTTCCGAGAACGGATCGGAACGTTGCGCCATCTGCCGCCCTTCGTTCGCCTGGTCTGGGATTCGAGCCCGACGCTCGCGACGACGAGCTTCCTGTTGCGCCTCGTCCGGGCGGTCGTCCCGGTGCTGGCGCTCTACGTCGGCAAGCTGATCGTCGACGCGGTGGTGGCCGAGGCGCGCCTGCCGCACGCCGGCTGGTCGCCGGCCGACTGGATCGCGAGCGGGCGCCTCGTCAAGGTCGGCGGGCTCGTGGCGATCGAGTTCGGCCTCGTCGTCGCGACCGACTTCTCCAGCCGCCTCAGTTCCCTCGTCGACAGCCTGCTCGCCGAGACCTACAGCAATTTCGCCAGCATCCGATTGATGGAAAAGGCCGCGACCCTCGACCTCGAGCAGTTCGAGAGCAGCGACCAGCAGGACCGCCTCGACCGCGCGCGCCGCCAGGTCACCGGCCGCACCGCGTTGCTCGGCCTGGTGTTCGGCCAGATCCAGGACATCCTCGCCGCGGCCTCGTTCATGATCGGGCTTATGGCCTATTGGCCGTGGCTGATCGTGCTGATGCTGATCGCCCTCGTCCCCTCGCTGCTCGCCGAGGTCAAGTTCAACGCCCAGAGCTATCGCCTCGACTATTTCCGCACCCCCGAGCGCCGCCAGCTCGACTACGTGCGCTATCTCGGCTCCAGCATCGAGACCGCCAAGGAGGTCAAGCTGTTCGGCCTCGATCGGTTCCTGATCGAGCGGTTCCGGCGCTTCGCCGAAGCGATGTTCCTCGACAACCGCCGCCTCGCCGCGCGCCGCGCCCTCTGGGGCGGCCTGTTCGCGATGTTCGGAACCGTCGCCTACTACGTCGCCTATGGCGCGATCATCTGGCGCACCATGGCCGGCGCGTTCACCCTCGGCGACATGACCTTCCTCGTCGGCTCCTTCCTCCGGCTCAAAAGCCTGCTCGACGGCCTGCTCATCGGCTTTTCGCAGGTGGCGGCGCAGGCGCTCTATCTCGACGACCTGTTCTCGTTCTTCGAAATCCGCCCGCGCATCGTCTCGCCCGATCATCCGCTGCCGGCGCCCGAGCGGATCCGCTCGGGCTTCGTCTTCGAGGACGTCGGCTTTCGCTACGAAGGCGCCGAGCGCTGGGCGGTGCGCCATCTCGACCTCGAAATCGCCGCCGGGGAGGTGCTGGCGCTGGTCGGCGAGAACGGCGCCGGCAAGACGACGATCGTCAAGCTGCTCTCGCGCCTCTACGACCCCACGGAAGGGCGCATCCGGCTCGACGGCCGCGACCTGCGCGACTACGACCTCGGCGAATTGCGCAAGCGCGTCGGCGTGGTCTTCCAGGACTTCGTCCGCTTCCACTTCACCGCCGCCGAGAACATCGCGATCGGCCGGGTCGAAGCGGCCGGCGACCGCGACCGGATCGAGCAGGCGGCCGACCGCAGCCTCGCCGACGCCGTCATCGCCCGGCTGCCGCTCGGCCTCGAGCAGCCGCTCGGCCGGCGCTTCCAGGGCGGCGTCGACCTCTCGGGCGGGGAATGGCAGAAGATCGCGATCGCGCGGGCCTACATGCGCGACGCCGACGCGCTCGTCCTCGACGAGCCGACCTCGGCGCTCGACGCCCGCTCCGAATACGAGGTGTTCCAGCGCTTTCGCGATCTCAGCGCCGGCAAGACGACGCTGCTGATTTCCCACCGCTTCTCGACCGTGCGCATGGCCGACCGCATCATCGTCCTGGACGAGGGCCGGATCGTCGAGGAGGGCTCTCACCAGGCCTTGCTGAAGCGCGGCGGCCGCTACGCCGAGATGTTCGAGCTCCAGGCGGCGGGGTATCGCTGAGGGCGAGCGTTACGGAGGGGCGGCGCCTCGAACCCGGCAAGCCTCGGCGAGCCGGCGCCAAACCTTTCCAAATTTGCGCCCCTATTCTCCAAACATTTCCAAACATTCCTTCGTCCGTTTTGTAGGAAATCAAGGGCTTGCAAGCGGAAAAAGGATTGTTCGCAACTCCCAAGCCGCGGGGCCGTCCGCTCTGACCCAAGCCCCCAATGCCGTCATGGCCGGGCTTGTCCCGGCCACCCACGCCGATCCGCCGCACGGCGCTTTCCGATCGGCCCGAGACTGACGGTCCGGCTACCCCAGACATTCGTGCGGTTGAACCGCGTGGATGGCCGGGACAAGCCCGGCCATGACGGAAACGGCGTCGCGCACCAACGGCTGGCCCCCGTCTTTGCGCACCGGCTTGGGCGCACCTAATGTTCGCTTTCCTCTAAATTTTCGCGCCCCTCCCCCCGTCGAAAGCCTGCGCCCCGCCCCGCCGGCGAGGAGGCGTGGCGGCGAACATTTGCAGAATAGCACGGGTTTCGTTTTTTCAGAAATGAAATCCCACGGTCGGGAATCGCTCGCGCGCGGTTGGGCTCGCCGAACCAGCGTTGCCATCAGCGGCAAACCGCATCCGCCGTGCGAGCGAAGCTGTCCGGGCAAAAGAAAATATGCGCGGGTCACGGGGAGATCTGGCGTCCGCACAACCTCCGCGCGTCATGCCCGGCCTTGTGCCGGGCATCCACGTCGTGAGGCCGCCGCCAACCTTGACGGTTTTTGCAGCGGCGCCGCGTGCGGACGAATGCCGCGCATTCGCCTTGGGATGACCGGGACAAGCCCGGTCATGACGGCAAGGGTTATTCCAACGACGCGGCCTTATCTTAGCGCCCCCGCTCGCCCCCCCTCACCCCACCTCGAACGTCACCCCCTGCGCGAGCGGCAGCGTGCGGCCGAAGTTGATGGTGTTGGTGGCGCGGCGCATGTAGGTCTTCCAGGCGTCCGAGCCGGATTCGCGGCCGCCGCCGGTCTCCTTCTCGCCGCCGAAGGCGCCGCCGATCTCGGCGCCCGACGGGCCGATGTTGACGTTGGCGATGCCGCAGTCGGAGCCGCGCGCCGAGAGGAACAGCTCGGCCTCGCGCAGATCGTTGGTGAAGATCGAGGAGGAAAGTCCTTGCGCGACGGCGTTGTGCAGCGCCATCGCCTCGCTCAGATCGCGGTATTTCATCACGTAGAGGATCGGCGCGAAGGTCTCGCGCAGCACGGGGCCGGTCTGCTCGGGCATTTCCGCCAGCGCCGGCCGCACGTAGGCCGCCGCAGGCACGCCGATCTCGACGCGTTCTCCCCCCGTGACGACGCCGCCGGCGGCCTTGGCGGCTTCCAGCGCCGTAGTCATCGCCGCGAGCGCGTCCTGGTCGATCAGCGGGCCGACCAAGGTCCCCGCCGCGAGCGGATCGCCGACCGGAACCGAGCGATAGGCGCGCTTGAGGCCGGCGATCAGCGCGTCGTAGACGTCCTCGTGGACGATGAGCCGGCGCAGGCTGGTGCAGCGCTGGCCCGCCGTGCCCATCGCGGCGAAAGCGACCGCGCGCACGGTCAGATCGAGGTCGGCGCTCGGGCAGACGATCGCCGCGTTGTTGCCGCCGAGCTCCAGCAGCGAGCGGGCGAAGCGCTGGGCGAGCCGCGGCCCGACTTTGCGGCCCATCGCCGTCGAGCCGGTCGCCGAGACCAGCGCGACGTCGCGATGGTCGACGAGGACCTCGCCGATTTCGCGCCCGCCGATCAGCAAGGTCGAGAGACCCTCGGGCGCCTGGCCGCCCTCGGCGAGGAACCGCCGCCGCGCCCGCTCGAACAGGCTTTGCGTCGCCAGCGCGCACAACGGCGCCTTTTCCGAGGGCTTCCATGCCACGCTGTCGCCGCACACGAGCGCGAGCGCCGCGTTCCACGACCAAACCGCCACCGGGAAATTGAAGGCGGAGATCACGCCGACGACGCCGAGCGGATGCCACGTCTCCATCATGCGATGGTCGGGGCGCTCGGAAGCGATCGTCAATCCCTGCAACTGGCGCGACAGGCCGACGGCGAAATCGCAGATGTCGATCATCTCCTGCACTTCGCCCGCCCCTTCCGAGGCGATCTTGCCGACCTCGATAGAGACGAGCCGCCCGAGCGCCGCCTTGTGGGCGCGCAGTTCGACTCCGAGCAGGCGCACGAGCTCGCCGCGCTTGGGCGCGGGAACGTCGCGCCAGACGCGGAACGCTTCGCGCGCGCCCTCGATCGCGCTCGCGGCCTCCACCGCGTCGATCTCGCGCACATGGCCGATCGCAGCGCCCGTGATCGGCGTGCGCGCCGGCAGTGTCCCATGAGTCAAGAGGGCAGGATCGACGCCGAGCGCGCCGAGCAGCTCGCGGGCTTCGGCGGCGCGGTCGATCGACGGTTTGATTGCAGTCACGCTTCTTTCCTCTCTCTGACGCATGCGCGGGCGGCGGCCTGGCGCGCCCGAGCCCTTATATTACTAGACTTAGCATGGGAATCGGCATCAGGTCACCAAGCCGGCCGGCCGCGTAACCTCTTGCGCGGTCGCCAAAGGCGGGATCGACCGTGGCGCCGGCTGGCAAGGCCCCGCATAAGGAAATCAGGCAACACCGCTGCGGATGCGCTCCATGGACCGGCTCGATTGCGATCGGATGTTTGTCGCGGTGCTGGAGAGCGGCGGCTTTTCGCGCGCCGCGGCGCGGCTGGGGACCAGTTCGGGGCAGGCCTCCAAGCTGGTCTCGAAACTCGAGGCCGACCTCGGCGTCCAGCTCCTCAACCGCACGACGCGGGCGCTGTCGCCGACCGAGCTCGGACAGGCTTATTTCGAACAGATCAAGCGCCTGCTCGAAGAGTTCGACGCCCTGGACGATTCGGTCCGGCACGCCTCGGGCAAAGCGAGCGGCCGGCTCGGCCTGACCGTGCCGATGTCGTTCGGGACGGCGCAATTGGCGCCGGTGTTGATCGATTTCGCGCGCGCCTATCCGGATATCCAGCTCGACGTGAGTTTCTCCGATCGCGTCGTCAATCTGGTCGACGAGGGCTTCGACGTCGCGGTGCGCGTCGGCAATCCGAGCGACACGAGCCTGATTGCGCGAAAACTCTGCCCGATGCGGGTCGTGACCGCGGCCTCGCCCGCCTATCTCGGGGAAAAAGGCGAGCCGCTCGCGCCAGCGCAATTGGCCGACCACGACTGCATCATCGACACCAATTTCCGCGAGCCGCTGGTTTGGCGCTTTCACGCCGCGGGCGACGCCGAGCCGACGATGATTGCGGTGAGAGGCCGGCTGCGGTTCTCCAGCGCCGAAGCGTGCCTCGCCGCCGCCGAGGCGGGGCTCGGCGTCGCCCACGTGCCGAGCTTCATGGCCGGGCCGCGCTTCCGCGCGGGCGCGCTCAAGCCGCTGCTGCAAGCTTTCGAGGACCGGCCGCTCGGCGTCCACGTCCTCTATCCGCCGGGACGGCATCTCGCGTTCAAGGTTCGCGTGCTCGTCGACTTTCTCGCCGAGCGCTTTCGCGGCGTGCCGTCCTGGGATCAGGGATGGTGACGGCGAGGGGCGATAAATTCCAATTGGGAAACAATTATCGCACAAGATCACGGATAATCATCGACACGGAACATATGCATATTGCTCCTGGAAACGGTCAATCCCGACCGCTTGAAGGAGCGCACGATGTCCATCGCCATTCTCGGTTCCGGCAATATGGCCAAAGGCCTTGCCGGCCTGTTCGCCAAAGCCGGCTATGAAGTCGTTCTCGGTTCCCGCGATCCTAACAAGGCGCAGGCCGCCGCCGCGTCTTTCGGCGCGAAGGTCCGCACGGCGGACGTCAGAGGCGCCGCCGCCTCGTCCGACCTCGTCGTCCTCGCCGTGCCGTTCGGCGCCGTCGCGGAGACGATCGCCGCCGCCGGCGACCTCGCCGGCAAGACCCTCATCGACATCACCAATCCGCTGACCGCCGACTATCAGGGCCTGACGATCGGGCACACCACCAGCGCCGCGGAGGAAATCCAGAAGCTCGCGCCGCGGGCCAAGGTCGTGAAGGCGTTCAACACCGTGTTCGCGCAGGTGCTGCAGGGCGGCGGCAGGGTCGGCGGCGTCGGCGCGACCGTCTTCATCGCCGGCGACGACGAAGCCGCCAATGCGTCCGTTGCGGATGTCGCGCGCAAGGCCGGCCTAACGCCGGTTCAGACCGGCGCCCTCAAGCTCGCGCGCTATCTCGAGCCGCTCGCCGGCCTCAACATCGCGCTCGGTTACGCGCGCGGGTTGGGAACCGACATCGCGCCGACCTGGAATTTCGGCGCCGCCGCCAAGGCGGCCTGAGCGAAAGCCTCCGCGTATCGCTTGTCTTGAAGAATCCCCACATCACCCTCTCGAAGGAAAACCCATGATCGACACCCGAACCGCCCCCTATGCCGCCCTCCTCCTGCGCCTGTCGTTGGGCGCGCTGTTCCTCGCTCACGCGGGGCTCAAGATCTTCGTGTTCACGCCGGCCGGAACGGCCCAGTTCTTTGGCTCCCTCGGCCTCCCGCCGGCGCTCGCCTATGTGACGATCGCTTGGGAACTGATCGGCGCCGCCGCGCTCATTGTCGGCGTGTGGCCGCGCGTCGCCGCGCTCGCTCTTGTTCCGATCCTCATCGGCGCGATCGCCACGGTGCACGGCGCGGCTGGATTCTTCTTCACCAGCCCCAACGGCGGCTGGGAGTTCCCGGCCCTCTGGATCGTCGCCCTCGTCGCGCTCGCGGCGACCGGCGACGGCGCTTTCGCTTTGCTGCCGACCGCGGTCGGAAGCGCGAAACAAGCCAGCGATCGTCGTTACGAGTTCGCTCGAGAATAACGTCGAAGAGAAGGCGGCGCGTCCGTCGCGCCGCCGCTCGCGCGCTGCCCTGCTTGTCTTCGGGAGTTTGAAAAATGCTGGTGAACGGCCAATGGACTGCCGATTGGCAGCCGGTCCAGGCGAGCGACGGCCAGGGCGGCTTCGTCCGTCAGACGTCGCGCTTTCGCAATTGGATCACGCCCGACGGCGCCGCCGGGCCGACCGGCGAAGCCGGCTTTGCCGCCGCCCCCGGTCGCTATCATCTCTACGCCGCGTTGACGTGCCCGTGGGCTTCGCGCGCGCTGATCGCGCGCAAACTCAAGAAGCTCGAACGGCTCGTCTCGGTCTCGATCGTCGAGCCCGCCCTGACGGATCAGGGCTGGCGCTTCGGCGACGATCCCGGCGCCGACCGCGACCGTTTGAACGGCGCGACCTATCTGCATGAAATCTACACCCGCGCCGACCCCCATTTCACGGGCCGCGCCACGGTTCCCGTGTTGTGGGACAAGACTCGGAGAACGATCGTCAACAACGAGTCCGCCGATATCTTGAGAATGTTCAATTCCGCCTTCGCCGCCCTGGCCGAACCCTCCATCGACCTCTATCCTGGGGATCTGCGGGCGGACATCGACGCGCTCAACGATCGGCTCTATCCGCGCCTGAACAACGGCGTCTATCGCGCCGGCTTCGCCACGACGCAGCGGGCCTACGAAGACGCTTTCGCCGATGTCTTCGCGACGCTCGACGAACTGGAGCAGCGGCTGAAGACCGGTCCGTTCCTGTTCGGGCGCCGCCTGACCGAGACCGATATCCGCGTGTTCGTGACGCTCGTGCGCTTCGACGCGGCCTATCACGGGCTGTTCAAATGCAACCTGCGGCGCATCGCCGATTACCCAAAGCTCAGCGCGTACCTGAACCGGATGCTCGAGGTTCCCGGCGTGCGCGAAACCGTGAACATCGACCATATCAAGCGCGGCTATTATTCGATCAAGGCGCTCAACCCCAACGGCGTCACGCCGCTCGGCCCCGAATTGACGTGGCTCGAACGCGCGCCACCCGAGCGGAGGCGCGCATGACGGAAGCCCCTCGCGACAGCCTGGCCGTGCTCCTGCACGGCGTCGGCGCCCACGGCGGCGATCTCGCGCCGCTCGCCGACGCCATGCACACTTTCCTGCCGCGAACCCATTTCGTCGCGCCGGACGCGCCTCACCGCTTCGACCAGGGGCCGGGCCGACAATGGTTCAGCGTCGCCGGCGTGAGCGACCAGAACCGGCCGCAACGCGTCGAAGCGGCGCGCGCCGATTTCGACCGTGTCCTGCGGGCTGAAATCGACCGGTTCGGCCTCACGGACCGAATGGATCGCGTGGCGCTGGTCGGCTTCTCCCAGGGCGCGATCATGGCGCTCGACGCGATCGCCTCCGGACGCTGGCCGGTCGCCGCGGTGGTGGCCTTTTCCGGTCGACTCGCCTCGCCGGCGCCGCTGACGCCGGTCGGACCGGCGCGCGCGTTGCTCGTTCATGGAGCCGAGGACGCCGTCATTCCGGCCGAAGAAACGCCGCGGGCTGCGGCGAAGCTCCGCGAAGCCGGCGTCGGAGTCGAAACTCGGATTTTGCCGGGCTTGGGCCATACGATCTCGCCCGAAGGCGTCGCCATCGCCGCCGAATTTCTGGCGAAAAGCCTCGGCTCGTGACGCGCTCCGGCGCTTCGGTTTGCTTTCCTCGACGTTCGTTTCGCTTGCGTAAGCGGAACGCAGCGCCATCTGTTGTTCTTACCTGTCGAAAGGGTCGCCCATGACCAGCCTCAACGCCGCATTCGCGGCCTTGCCGACGACGCCGCGCATGCCTGCGCTTTTCGTCGGCCACGGCAATCCGATGAACGCGATCGAGGACACCGTCTACAGCCGCTCCTGGCGGGCGCTCGGCGAATCCCTGCCCGCGCCGCGCGCGATCCTTTGCGTTTCGGCTCACTGGACGACCCGCGGCGCGACGCTCGCGCATATCGGCGAACGGCCAAAGACGATCCATGATTTCGGCGGCTTTCCGCGGGAGCTCTATGCACAGCAGTACCCGGCGCCGGGCGCCCCGGATTTCGCCCAGGCGACGATCGATCTGGTGCGCGCGAGCCATATCCAGCCGGACACGGAATGGGGGTTGGACCACGGCGCGTGGTCGGTGCTGATCCGTATGTTTCCCAAGGCGGATATTCCGGTCTTCCAGCTGTCGCTCGACCTGACGCAGTCTCCGACGGCCCTTCTCGACCTCGCGCGCGAGCTCAAGCCGTTGCGCGAGAGGGGCGTGCTCATTATCGGCAGCGGCAATCTCGTGCACAATCTGATGGCCTTGGCGCCGGGCGCGCCCGCCTACGACTGGGCGCAGGAGTTCGACGCGCGGTTGAGCGCGTTGATCGAGAGCCGCGACGTCCCAGCCGTCGCGCAGGCCGGCGCCCTCGGGCGCATCGCCAAGCTGGCGCATCCGACGCCGGAGCATTTCCTGCCCGTCCTCTTCCCGCTCGGCGTCGCCGATGCGAAGGACGAATTGCGCTTCTTCAACGCCTCCTTCGACGTGGCGTCGATCTCGATGCGCTCGTTCGTCCTGTCGTAACATCGGCGCGCGCCGCGGGCGAACTCCAGCCGCCGCCGCGCCGGGAGATTGCCGGGTTCTTTCCATCGCTCGATCCATGTATGGTGGACGAGAACGGGAGCTCGGCGCGCACGGCGGATGTCCTTGATGAGCCGACCTCTTCGTTCGCGCTCGCAACGCGAGCGCGGGGCCTCGCTTGAGATCGCCTCACGCCAAGGAGATCGTCCGATGCGCATCGAGCCTGTTTTCCTGTTCGATCTCGACGGCACGCTGGTGGACAGCGTCTATCAGCACGTGCTCGCCTGGAAGGAAGCGCTCGACAGCGAAGGCATCGAGCTGTCGGTTTGGCGCATCCACCGCAAGATCGGCATGAGCGGCGGCCTGTTCACCAACCAGCTCGTTCGCGAAACCGGCGTCGAGATCGGCGAGGACCGCCTCGAGCGGCTGCGCCATGCCCACACGGCGGCCTATCGCCGGATGGGCGATCACATCCGGCCGCTTCCCGGCGCGCGCGAATTGCTGTCGTGGCTGAGCGACGCCGGGATTCGCTGGGCGATCGCCACCAGCGGGCGGATGGAGACCGCGGCGGTGAACCTGAAGGCGCTCGGCGTCGATTCGGCGCGAACGCCGGTGGTGACGCGCGATCAGGTCAAATACGCCAAGCCCGACCCGGACCTCTTCCTCGCCGCGGCGGAGCGGCTCGACGCGCCGATCGAAACCGCCGTGGTGGTGGGCGACAGCATCTGGGACATGCTCGCCGCGGCGCGCTGTCGAGCGCTCGGCGTCGGCTTGCTGTGCGGCGGATACGGCGCGAGCGAACTTCAGCAGGCCTCGGCCTTCCGCGTCTACGAGGACCCGGCCGACCTGCTCGTTCACATCGACGAACTCGGCGGGCGGCGATGACGCGATGAACGGGCGGCCCGGCTCATGACCTCGGGGGAGTCCGCGCGCTGATCGGCGAGGCGCGCAGGCCTCGGCTCACCGGCACAAGTGCAAATGCGCGCCGAGTTGCGCGGCGATCGCGTCGATCAGGGACTCCGCGGTCCAGTGGTCGGCCAGAAGCAGCACGCCCAGCAGATAGAGCGCGACGAACGGAGAGGCTTGCAACATTGTTCGCGAAGAAAGCTCCAGCCGCTCGGGGCTGACGCGGAGCGCCGCGAACAGCGCGACGGACGCGGCGCCGATCAAGAGGCCGACAACGACCTCCAAAACGTTGTGGGCCCCGAGCGCGACCCGACTGACGCCGATCGCCAGGATGAGCGCCCCCGCTCCGGCGTACAGCGCCGACCGCGGTCCGGTTGCGCGTCCGGCGGCGAAAAGCACGGCGAGGCACCCGTAAAGCGTCGCGCTGAAGGCGACATGGCCGCTCGGGCTCTCCACGCCGAAAACGGAAGATCGCTCGCCACAAGCCGCGAGGGCGAGCTTGGCGAACAGCGCCGCCGTCAAGCACGCGGTCATCGCCGCCGCGTAGGCCGTGGCGTCGCGTCGCGCGCCGCTCCAGGCGAGAAACACGATCAGGCCGAGCGACGCCGGCAAGAGAACGGCGATATCGCCAAGATTGCTGACCAGGTGCATCGCGTTCCGGGGTTGCGATCTCGGCAGGCGCCCGACTGCGCGCAGGGTCCAAAATCGAAGGGGCATTGCTGACGCTCCTCATAGACGCCGACCCGGGACCCTGGCAACGCGCCTGTCCGCCGTCTGCGGGCCGCCACGATCGTGGCGCAGAGCCAGTTTCGGCGCCGCACGGGCTTACGCGATCGATCCCGGCGCGAGACTTGCGGCCTTGAACATCACGGATAAATCGCGCATAAGTTGCATCGACGAGAATCGCAATCACGGTGCGACGCTCCGCTCATGGCGCGCCGGGACCTGCAATCGACGCTGGCGGCGAGATCACCGTTCTGGAGCCTCGGATGGGAAACAAGCGCGTCGGCGGCCCGTTGTTTTCAATGCTGCGCTTCTTGCCGGCATTCGCGCGACTCGTCATGCGTTGCGGCGGCGGGACATGAGCCTCCAGGTGAAGCCGGCGGGGGCGCAGTTCGCTCGCGGCGTGAGAGTTCTCCACGTCATCGTCTCGGTCGACCCGCGCGGGGGCGGCCCCATCGAAGGGGTGTTTTCGAGTTCGGAAGTGTGGTTCCGGCACGGCCACGAGCGTCATATCGTTTGCCTGGACCCGCCAGGCGCGCCGTGGCTGAGCCAAGCGCGCGCGCCGACCGCGGCGGTGGGACTGGGCGGCCGCGCCTATGGGACGCTGCGCCGTCTCATCCCATGGCTGCGCTACGGTTATTCGCCTCGCCTCGCCCCATGGCTGCGCGCCCATGCGGGACTTTACGACGCGGTGATCGTCAACGGCCTATGGAATTACGCCTCCTTCGGCGCATGGCGTGCATTGCGCGACATGGCGATCCCCTATTTCGTGTTCACCCATGGCATGCTCGATCCTTGGTTCAACACGGCCTATCCGATCAAGACTTTCTTCAAGTCCATCTTCTGGCGGCTCATCGAGCACAAGGTGCTGCGCGACGCGACCGGCGTGATGTTCACCTGCGAGGAGGAGCGCCGACTCGCCCGCGGCTCATTTGCCCCTTACCAAGCGCGCGAGTTCGTCGTCGGCTATGGCGCGCGCGACGTCGCCGGCGACGCGCAGGCGCAACGCGCCGCTTTTCTTGCGACAGCGCCGGCGACCAAGGGCCGCAAGCTCATCCTGTTTCTCAGTCGCATCCATGAGAAAAAGGGAATCGATCTTCTGGTGAAGGCGTTCGCGCGCTACGCCGGGTCGCACCCGGATTATGACCTTGCGATCGCCGGCCCGGACCAGAGCAAGTTGCGGGCGCCCCTGACGAGGCTCGCCGAGGGGCTCGGCGTCGCCAAGCGAATTCACTGGCCGGGCATGCTGGCCGGCGAGGCGAAATGGGGCGCGTTTCGCGCGGCGGAATTCTTCGCCCTGCCCTCGCATCAGGAAAATTTCGGCATTGTCGTCGCCGAAGCGATGGCGCTGAGCAAGCCGTTGCTCGTCACCAACAAGGTGAACATCTGGCGCGAGGTCGAAATGGACGGCGCGGGAATCGTCGTCGCCGACGACCTCGAGGGCGTCAGCGACGGTTTGAGGAGAATGCTCGCAATGAGCGCGGCGCAGCGGGCGACGATGGGCGCCGCGGCGCGCCGCTCGTTCGAACAGCGTTTCGACCTCGAAAAGAACGCGATGACTCTGCTCGAAGTGATCGCTGGCGCATCGCCCGGAACGGCGGTCAAGGTCGACGCTGAAGATCGCCGAGCGCATAGCCGGTGAGGCGCGACAGCGCGACGAGGCGGGCGTCGGAGCTCGCGAGCGACTTCAACGCGCGGTCCAACTCGAGCGCTTTCGCGCCGACGAGAAAGCGATACCAGAACGCTTGAAGGAAGTGATAGATCAGCCCTTCCCGCCCGTCGAGAAACCCGAGCTGGATGAAATATCGGGTGAGGAAATAGCCGAGCGGACCGAGCCAAAACGGCAGACGGTTGTAAACGCGCTCCTTGACCCAGCGCTTCGCCGCCTGCCGCGAGTCGCTCTCGCAAGTCAGCGCTTCGTCGACGGCGGCGAGACCGTAGCGCCTCATCGCCACGTCGATCGCCTCGCGCGTCGCGTATTTGTTGTGCTTGTCGGTGAAGAAAGTCAGGTCGTTGAGGTTGTGGTCGGAAAAGTCGTGCTCGAACGTCACGGCGCGGCCATGAAGCAGCGCCATGTGCTCGTCCATCCAACGCTGTTCGACGCGCGCCGCGCCCCTGCGCCAGATGCGCAGCAACGTCAGCGGATAGCGGCCGCCATGCTTGATCCATCGGCCGAGGAAGATGTGGCGGCGCTTGAGATTGACGCCGGTGACGTCGGGCGGCAGCTCCGGCAGACGGCGGCGGATTTCCTCGGCGAGTTCGGGCGTCAAGATCTCGTCGGCGTCGAGGCGCATGACCCATTCGGCGTCGATCGGAAGACTGTCGAGGGCCCATTGAAATTGCTGGGCCTGCGTGACGAAAGCGTGTTGCAGCGCTTTCGCGCCGAGCGAGCGAGCGAGATCGACCGTCCGGTCCGTCGAAAACGAATCGACGACGATGACCTCGGCCGCCGCCCGTTGCGCCGAGCGGATCGCCCGCTCGATATGAGGCGCCTCGTTGTAGGCGAGAATGATGACCGCGAGCCTGCCGACGAAGCGCGCAGCCGCGGCGTCGGCTGGCGTCATCGGCGCGACAGTTCCTCGTAGACTTGCAGAAACGGAT
>JBEKFO010000011.1:0-26625 GCA_050013275.1 Roseiarcus sp.
ATGGCGATCTCCTCGCCCGAGCGGTCGGGGGCGGTGAAGCTCACTTCGTCGAGCACGCGCTCCATCACCGTCTGCAGGCGGCGCGCGCCGATGTTCTCGACGCTGGCGTTGACCTTGGCGGCGATGCGCGCAATCGCCGCGATCGCGTCGTCGGCGAAGGTGAGCTTCACCCCTTCGGCGCCCATCAGCGCGGCGTATTGCTTGATGAGGCTCGCCTCGGGCTCGGTGAGGATGCGCTTGAAGTCGTCTTCGGTGAGCGAAGCGAGCTCGACGCGGATCGGCAGGCGCCCCTGCAATTCGGGCAGCAGATCGGAGGGCCGCGAGACGTGGAACGCCCCCGAAGCGATGAACAGGATGTGGTCGGTGTTGACCGAGCCGTGCTTGGTGGGAACGTTCGTGCCCTCGATCAGCGGCAGCAAGTCGCGTTGCACGCCCTCGCGCGAGACGTCGGCGCCGCCGCGCCCTTCGCGCGCGCAGATCTTGTCGAGCTCGTCGAGGAAGACGATGCCGTTGCTCTCGACTTCGTGGATCGCCTCGCGCACCACTTGGTCCTGGTCGAGCAGCTTTTCCGCCTCGGCGGCGACCAGCGGCGCGTGCGCCTCGGCGACGCTCATCCGCTTAGGTCTCGTGCGCTGTCCGAAGCCCTTGCCGAAAATATCGGAAAGGTTGATCGCGCCGACCGAGGCGCCGGGCATGTTGGGCAGCTCGAACATCGGCATGCCGCCGCCGCCCTGCGGCAATTCGACCTCGACCTCCTTGTCGTCGAGTTCGCCGGCGCGCAATTTTCGCCGGAACGTGTCGCGCGTCGCCGCTGAAGAGCTCGCGCCGACCAGTGCGTCGAGCATTCGCTCTTCGGCGGCGAGCTCCGCCTTCGCCTCGATGTCCTTGCGCTTTCTCTGTTTGACCAGCGTGATGCCGATCTCGACGAGATCGCGCACGATCTGCTCGACGTCGCGCCCGACATAGCCGACCTCGGTGAATTTGGTCGCCTCGACCTTGAGGAACGGCGCACCCGCGAGCTTGGCGAGGCGGCGCGCGATCTCGGTCTTGCCGCAACCGGTCGGCCCGATCATCAGGATGTTCTTGGGCATGACTTCCTCGCGCATCGGCGAGACGAGACGCAGCCGGCGCCAACGATTGCGCAACGCGATTGCGACCGCGCGCTTGGCGTCCTTCTGCCCGACGATATAGCGATCGAGTTCGGAAACGATCTCGCGCGGCGAGAATTCGGTCATGAGGTCACAGGCTCTCGAGGACAAGATTGGTGTTGGTGTAGACGCAGATGCCCGCGGCGATGCCCATCGCGCGGCGCACGATTTCCTCCGCTTCGATTTCGGTCGGCAGCAGCGCGCGCGCGGCGGCGAGCGCGTAGTTGCCGCCCGAGCCGATCGCGATCGCCGAGCCGTGCGCGTCGCCTTCCGGCTCCAGCACGTCGCCCGAGCCGGTCAACACGAAGCCGGAGCCCTTGTCGGCGACCAGCAGCATCGCCTCGAGCCGGCGCAGATAGCGATCCATGCGCCAATCCTTGCCGAGTTCGACGCAGGCGCGCGGCAATTGTCCGGGGTATTGCTCGAGCTTGTTCTCCAGGCGCGCGAACAGGGTCAGCGCATCGGCGGTCGAACCTGCGAAGCCGGCGATGACATCGCCCTTGGAGAGGCGGCGGACCTTGCGGGCGTTGCCCTTCATCACCGTTTCGCCGACGCTGACCTGGCCATCGCCCCCGATGACCACCCGGCCGCCCTTGCGCACCATGAGGATCGTCGTCGCGTGCCAGCCCGGCAGGCGAGCGCCCGTGCTTTCGTTCATGACCTGAATTCCCAGACCGCCCTTGCCGGGCGAGGCCCCGATTTATGGCGGCGAGGGCGGGAGCGCAAGGAGCGGGGCTCAGCCCAATTCGTCGAGCCAGATCGGGTTGGTCCAGGCGCGCCGACCCGCCGCGTCGATGGCGACGACGCGGAACCACTTTTCGGCGCCCGGGTCGGTCCAGGCCTCGCGCTTGACCTTGGTCAGATCGAACGTCGCGCGCGTGAGATGGCGACCGATCCTGGCGAGTGCGCGCGAAGTTCCCGTCAGCAGCGCCACCGAATGGACCGGCGAGCATTCGACCGCGACCTCGGGCCCCTCGACGCTGACGTCGTGCACGCGCGGCCCCTGGCTCGCGTAGAAAAGCCCCGCCTTCAGCGCCGCGAGCAGCGCGTCCGGGTCGAGGCTCTCCGCCTTCACCTCGATGAAGCCGCCGAACGCGTCGTGTTCGCCATGGCGGAAATGCGCGTCGTCGACGGCGATCGCCGTCAGGCGCCGGCCTTCGTTCAACAGGAAATCGAGGAGATAGGCGCCGTCGCCGCGATCGGTCTCGGCCGCGCAGCCGTGGTTGTAGATTTCCACCGCGTGGGCCGCTTCGAGGGCGCGCCCGTCCTCGGGCGTGAGCTGCGACCAGGCGGGATGGGCGATGGCGACGAAGGCCCCCGCCGCACGGGCGCGCGCCGCCAGCTCCGGGCCGCTCTCGGTCGGCTGCGGCGCGGGAAAATCGAGCGGCAGGCCGGCGGCGAGAATGTGCCAGAGCTCGCCGACTTTCGTGCCTGGCGCATGCAATTCGCCGCCGATCAGGGTGGTGAAGTCGTTGCAGCGCCAGCGCCGCGTATCGGCGATCGGCCAGCCGAAACGGGCGAGAAAGTGCTCGGAGAGCTGGACGAAGTCGTAGCCGGCGCCCTTGTAGGCCTCGATCACGCCTTGCGGCGGCAATGCGCCGTCGGAGAGGGTGGAGTGCGTATGCAGATTGCCGCGCCGGAAACGACCGGGCGTGGAGAAGGGGGCGATGGACGGCAAAGTGGCGGGTTCCGTTGCGTGGCGCCTCGGCGAAGCTCCTCGGCGCCGAGACTGATTCGACCAGGATCGCCGAGGGATGTGACAGCCGCGCGTCGGCCCTGGCCTCAGGCCGCCCGTTCGATCGCCATCGCGGTCGCCTCGCCGCCGCCGATGCACAGCGAGGCGACGCCGCGATCGAGGCCGCGCGCCTGCAGGGCGGCGACGAGCGTCACCAGGATGCGCGCGCCCGAGGCGCCGATGGGGTGGCCGAGCGCGCAGGCGCCGCCGTTGACGTTGACCTTGTCGTCAGGCAGCGCGAGATCGCGCATCGCCGCCATCGCGACGACCGCGAAGGCTTCGTTGATCTCGAAGAGATCGACCGAATCCGCGCTCCAG
This sequence comes from Roseiarcus sp., assembly GCA_050013275.1. Lineage (GTDB taxonomy): Bacteria > Pseudomonadota > Alphaproteobacteria > Rhizobiales > Beijerinckiaceae > Roseiarcus. Next base: position 3,202 of record JBEKFO010000011.1, read on the forward strand.
CCGCATCTTTCGAACAGTCGGCGCATCGCGCCGATCGGCGCGGTGGGGAAATTCTTCGGCTCGGCGGCGTAAGTGGCGTGGGCGACGACGGTCGCGAGCGGCTTGATTCCGCGCCGCTCCGCCTCGCTGCGGCGCATCATGACGAGCGCCGCCGCGCCGTCGGAGATCGAGCTCGAATTGGCGGCGGTGACCGTGCCGCCGTCGCGAAACGCGGGTTTGAGCGAAGGGATCTTTTCGGGGCGCGCCTTGGGCGGTTGCTCGTCCGCGGCGACGATCGCCTCGCTCTTGCCGGACTTGACCGCGACGGGCTCGATTTCCCCAGCGAATGCGCCCTCGCGCATCGCCCGCATCGCGCGCTCGAGCGAGCGCAGCGCGAACGCGTCCTGCGCCTCGCGGGTGAACTGGTAGCTCTGCGCGCAATCTTCGGCGAAGGTCCCCATCAGGCGGCCCTTGTCGTAGGCGTCCTCCAGCCCGTCGAGGAACATGTGGTCGACTACGCGGCCGTGGCCCATGCGATAGCCCGTGCGCGCCCGCTCCAGGAGATACGGCGCGTTGCTCATGCTCTCCATGCCGCCGGCGACGACGATCTCGGCGCTTCCCGCGAGAAGGAGGTCGTGGGCGAGCATCGCCGCCTTCATCCCCGAGCCGCACATCTTGTTGACGGTCGTCGCGCCGACGCCGATCGGCAGGCCGGCGCCGAGCGCCGCCTGACGCGCGGGGGCCTGACCGAGACCCGCCGGCAGCACGCAGCCCATCAGCGCCTCGTCGACGTCTTCGCCCGTGAGGCGAGCGCGCGCCAGCGCCGCTTTGATCGCCGCCGCGCCGAGCTTAGGCGCTGCGACATCCTTGAAATCGCCGAGAAACCCGCCCATCGGCGTGCGCGCCGCGCCGACGATGACGATGGGATCGTGGGTGGACATGTCGATTCTCTCTCTCGCGAAGGCTTCGGACGCGATGGGTTTTTCGCTCCGGAGGCTGGCGCCGTCGGCCGCACGCAGATTGCCCGGCCTAACGCGATCGATCAAGTCGAGGGCGCGGGATTCATCCGAGCGTCGAAGCCATGCGTCCGGCGACGTCCACCTCGGCCGCCGCCCGCTTGTCCTCCAATTGCGCGATCAACGCCGCCGCCGCCAGCGCGCTCAGAACGATGAAGCCTCCGACGTATTGGTGGAGCGAAAGGCGCTCGCCGAGAACGAGAGCCGCCGCGCCCGTGGTGACGATCGGCTCCGCGTTGAACACAGGAGCGATGACCGAGGCCGGCGCATAGCGCAGCGCCAGCATGTGGATCACGTAGCCGAAGGTGTAGCAGAGGGCGACCGCCGCCAGAAAGAAGTAGCCCGAGACGGCGATCGCTTTCGGGTCGAGCAGCCGGATCGCGCCGCCGTTTTGCCAGAGAACGACGCCGAGCGCGATCGGCCAGACGGCGGCGTGGACGAGGCTCGCCATGGCGCTCGGCGACAGATGTCGCGTCAACGCGCGCCCGGAAAAGAACTGCAGCGCATAACCTGCCGCTCCCAGCGCAGCGAGAGCGAGGCCCCGCCAGTCCAGCCCAGCCAGCGAGGACCCCAGCGCCACGACGAGACCCGCGAAACCGATGAGGCCGACGGCGAGCCGCGCCAGGCTCGGCCGCGTCCCCTCGACGACAGGGGCGACAAGCAAGATCATGATCGGGCTGGTGTAAAAGACGATGACCGCGAGCCCGACCGGAATGAACTGCAGCGACGCTAGGTAGCCGATCGAAATCATCGCGGTCGCGACAACCTGAAGTAGAAAGGATGGCCGCGCGGCCGCCGGAATCGCAAGCCGCTCGCGGCGCAAGAGAGCAAGGCCGCCGAGCGCGAAGGCGAGGAAGGTCGTGCGCGCCAACGTGCACTCGACCGCGGGAATTCCATTCTCATAGGCGGCGCGCACGAACGAGGGGATCAGGCCGTACAACGAAGCCGCGGTCAACGCGAATAGGATGGCCGGCCGCGCGCGATCCACGATTGATTCGACCTCCCCGATCGGCGCCCCGCGCCCTTGCCCCGATGGACTATGGGGGGTCGATGCGGAGCGCGCAACCTTGCCGAAGCGCGTTCGGGCGGCGAACGGCCCGCCTTGACGGGACTTCCCAACTGGCGAGATTGACGGCGATGTCGTCGGAATGATTCGGGACCTCGTGGGCAGGGCGGATGGCGAGCGAGTCGTTCGAGCTTCGACGGGCGGTCGCGGCGGACGCCGCAGCGATCCGGGAGGTGACACGGGCGGCTTACGCAAAGTGGATTCCCGTCATCGGGCGCGAGCCCAAGCCGATGACCGCCGATTACGACGAGGCGGTGCGCCAGAACCGCTTCGATCTCTTGTTCGTGGAGGGAAAGCTCGCCGCTGTCATCGAGACGATCGCGCAAACCGACAGCCTCCTCATCGAGAACGTCGCCGTCGCCCCGGTCTTCCAGGGCCGCGGCTTCGGCCGGAAATTGATCGCGCATGCCGAGCGGCTCGCCGCCGCGCTCGGATACGGCGAAATCCGGCTTTACACCAACAAGCTCTTTGCGGAGAATTTGCGCCTCTACCGCAAGCTCGGCTATCGCGTCGACAACGAAGAGCCGTTCAAGGGCGGATGGTGGGTCAACATGAGCAAACCGGTGGGATCGCAGCCGGATTGACGCCGCCTGGCATTGCTACCCCGCCTGCGCCGCGCGTAATGTGCCCCCATGAAGCTCACGAGCGAAGAAATCGAGCGCTACGCCCGCCAGATCGTGTTGCGCGGGGTCGGCGGTCCTGGGCAGGGCAAGCTCAAGGCGGCGCGGGTGCTGGCGATCGGGGCGGGCGGGCTCGGCTCGCCGGCGTTGCAATATCTCGCCGGCGCGGGAGTCGGCTGCGTTGGAATCGTCGACGACGATAAGGTCGCGCTCTCCAACCTGCACCGCCAGGTGCTGCATGCGACCGCCGACATCGGACGGCCGAAGGTCGACAGCGCCGAGGCGGCGATCGGCCGCATCAATCCCCATGTCCGCGTCGAAAAGATCGCGCGCCGCCTCGACGCCGACAACGCGCGCGCAATCGTCGCCGACTACGACCTCGTGCTCGACGGCTCCGACAATTTCGCCACCCGCTACGCCGTGTCCGACGCCTGCTTCTTCGAGCGCAAGCCGTTGGTCACCGCGGCGATCGGCGAGTTCGACGGAACGTTGACGACCTTGAAGCCCTACGAGCGGGGCGCCGACGGCAAGCCCAATCCGACCTACCGCTGCCTGTTTCCCGAGGCGCCGCCGCCGGGGACAATCCCGGCCTGCGCCGAGGCGGGCGTGCTCGGCGCGCTCGCCGGCGTGCTCGGTTCGTTGATGGCGCTGGAGGCGATTCGAGAAATCGTTGGCGGCTTCGGCGACGGCGACCGTGGCCTCGTTGCGCGGCTGCTGATGATCGACACCCGCGCGATGCGTTTCGAGACGCTCAGTTATGCCTGGGACGAGGCGAATCCGCTCAGCGGACCGCGGCAACCTGGCGCGTTATCGTAAACGCGAAGAGATAAAGGGACGGTGCACCCCCGGGATTTCGTTCATGACCGAAATCCGCACCGTCGCTACGCTCTGCGGTAAGCGCAAATGAATGATAAAATTGCTCGTTCGATATGAAAAGCGACTCGCCCCGGCGCGCGCCGATTTGTCGCACGTCGAGGCCCGCGTTACGCTGTTGGGAGCAATGGGCGAGACTGGTCCGGCGCGAGACGCGGCGGCAATCGGCCCGCAACACTTTCTTATCGTCGGCGCGCTAACCAGGAGGGGCCGAACCGGACATGCCGGACGGCGCGCGAGCTTTTCGCCGCTCGCCCCAACCGGACGCCAAGGGATGATCGTCGGCCTCGCGTTTGTCTCCAACACCGTATTCAATTTCCTCGTCGCGCTGCTGGTGGCGAGGTTCCTTGGACCGGCGGAATACGGCCGCTTCGCCATCGCGTGGGCCGGCGCGGTTCTCATCAACACCGCAGGCTTCGATTGGATCCGCCTTTCGGCGGTGCGCTTCTATTCCCGCCGTGTGCGCGAGGAGCGGCCGGCTGTGCGCGCGACGCTCGACGCCTGTTTCGCCGCGCTCGCGCTCGTGGTCGCGCTCGGCGCGCTGACGCTTTCGCTCTCCGGCCTCGATCTGCCGCTCTCGCCGGGCCTGATCGTCCTGACCGCCCTGACCGGGGTGGCCAACGGTCTCTACGACTTGCGCACCGCGCTCGCCCGCGCGCGCTTCTTCGACCGCGCCTACATCGTGATCGTCCTCGTCAAGAACGGGCTGGGGCTGGTCTTGACGGTCGGGGGCGCGCTGGCGTTCGGCTCGGCCAAGATCGCGCTCGCCGGCGCCTGCCTCAGCATCGGCTTGGCGATGGCGGCGACCTATCGCGACCTACGCGATCCCGAGGCGCGGCTCGGCCTCGCCGAGCGGCCGTTGGCTTGGAGCTATTTCGGCTATGCCGGGCCGTTCATCGTCTCGTCCGTGCTGTTCCAGCTCATCCCCTTCGCCGGGCGCATCCTCGCCGGGACGCTCTATGGTTACGACGAAGCCGGACAGTTTTCCCTCGCCAACGACATCGGCGTGCGCGTGCTGGCGGCGATCGCCTCGGCGCTCGACGTCATCCTGTTCCAACAGGCGGTGCGCGCGGAGGAAACGCTGGGGCGCGAGGGGGCGCGCGCGCAGATCGCCGACAACATGGCCTTCGTGGTCGCGGTCGTTCTGCCGGCCGCCGTGGGGTTTTGGCTGTGCCTGCCGGGCATCGAGGCGCTGATCGCGCCCAAGGCCTATCGCGGTCCATTCTCGGCCTATCTCGGGCCGATGCTGCCCGGGCTTGCGGCGTTCGTATTGATGACGTTCGCCGTTGCGCCGATTTTTCAGATCGCCAAGCGCACGGCGCCGATGATTCTGGCCGCGCTTGCGGCGATCGAAGCCAACGTCGCGCTCGTGGCGACCATGCCGCGAGGCCAAACGGGATATTGGCTCGCCGAAGCGCAGAGCGGCGCCCTCGTCGTCGGCCTCGCCGTCGCCCTTCTCCTGGCCTGGGGGACGCGCCCGCAATGGCCGCGCGCGCGCGATATTCTCGGCGCGCTGGCCGCCACCGGCGTGATGGCGCTGGCTCTTTGGCCATTGCGCGGGCTCGAGCCGAACGTCGCGGTGCTGGCCGCCCAGACGTCGATCGGCGTCGCGATCTACGGCGCCCTGGCCTGGCTGTTCGATATCGCGCGGATGCGCGAGCGCGTGAAAGCGTTGATCGGGTCGAGCGCCGCCGCGACCGCTGCAGCGTCGATCAAGAATTCCTGACGCGCCTCTCGGTCAAGATTCCTTAATCATAGTTCGTTGCATTTCGATAACCATCGCTTGAGACACGCGAGTCAGCAGCTATATTTTCGCGTATACTTAATAGCTGTTGGGCGTCGCCGCAGCTCCCCAGAGCGCTCGTAGGGCGGCGCAGCGGCGGGAGTTTGTCATGCGGCGCGTTTCCGACTTCCTCGTTCTTGCGCTCTTTAGCGTTTCGGCGCTTGCGATCGGCGCCGGCGGCGCCTGGGCGGCGACCGCGGACAGCCTCGTCATTCCCGGAATCGGCCCGCCGGCGGCGGCCCCTCAGCGGACAGGCGGCGGGCTGGGCGGCGGCTTCATCGAGTTCATTTTGACCGGGCAGGCCGGCGGGACCCGCCCCGCGCCGCAAGCCTTCGCCGCCTCGCAGCCGCCCGCGAAACAAGTCGTCGCCTCCCTGGCGCAGCCCCAGCCGGTCGGTATCGAAGCGGCGCCCAGCGAGGAATACTTGCGCCACGAAGTCGACTACTCCGGCCCGGAGCGGCCGGGCACGATCGTGATCGACACCCCGAACAAGTTCCTGTTCCTAGTGTTGCCGCAAGGGCGCGCGATTCGCTACGGTGTCGGCGTCGGGCGCCCGGGCTTCGAATGGTCCGGCGTCAAGACCATCACCCGCAAGGCCGAATGGCCGGACTGGACGCCGCCGCCGGAAATGATGCTGCGTCGGCCGGATCTGCCGAGCCACATGGACGGCGGGCCGGAGAACCCGCTCGGCGCGCGCGCGCTCTATCTCGGTTCGTCGATGTATCGCATCCACGGCACCAACGAGCCTACGACGATCGGCCAGAACGTCTCGTCGGGTTGCATCCGCATGATGAACGAGGACGTGATTGACCTTTACGAGCGCGTTCGCGTCGGCACGAAAGTGATCGTGATGTAAGCGCCGGCCGTCCCGAAGAGTCCGAGGCGGCCAATTCCTCGAATCGGCATCAGGCGTCGAAACCGCCGGCGTCCGAGCCGCCATCGTAGCCGGCGTCCTGCGCGTCCTGCGCATCGTCCTGGTCCTGATCCATGTCCTGCAGCACGTCCTCAGCATGCTGGCCGGCCGGATCGGACGCGCTCCCGTAGAAATTGTTGATCGTTTCGCCGCCAAACCCACCGACGGAATGGCCGCCGAACAATCCGCCTCGCCCGCCGAGGAGGTTCTCGAGCGTGTTGGCGAGCATCATGCCGCCGGCGACGCCCGCCGCGGTGGTCATTGCGTTGGCGAGGAAACCGCCGCCGGCCGGAGAAGCGGCCGGAGCGCCCCAAGGGCCGGGCTGCGGCGCCGGCGCGTAGGCAGGCGGCTGAGCGGCGGGCGCGGCGCTTCCGCCGGCGCGATAGGCGCTCGCGTCGTAGCCGGAGCGCGGCGCCGGGGCCGGCGAAGCGCCGCCGAACAGCGACTTGCCGAGACTGCCGAGGAAGCTCGTCTCTTGCGGCGGCGCGGCCCGCGATTCGAGCTCGGCGATGCGCTGGGCGGCGGCTTCGAGCGCATGCTGTTGGACCAGCGTGGTCTGTGCGAGCACGTATGGCGCGTAGGGCTGGGCGCGCACCGCCTCGCCGATGAAGGCTTCCGCCTCGGGGTCGCGGGCGCCTACCGCGGTGGCGCGAACGCGCTCGAACAGATCCGCGAGCATTTGGCGTTCCTGGGGGGTCATGAAAGTCTCCGTTTCGGGCCGGTCGGCCCAGGCCCGCCATATGGGTGAAAAATGCGATCGATCCAAGAGGGCGGGTCGGTGAATTCTCCGCGATCCGGCGTGGCAGGCGAGCCGGCGGCGACTTTACTCGCCGATGCCGATCGCGTAGTCCATGCAGGCAATGAGCCCCCGGTCCAGCCCATTGTCGCTGGCGCCGGGGCTTTGTGTTCTTGGGTTTTATGAGGATCGAGCGGCGATGGCCAACGTGGTTGTTGTCGGCGCCCAATGGGGCGACGAGGGAAAGGGCAAGATCGTCGACTGGCTGTCGGTCTCGGCCGATATCGTGGTGCGCTTTCAGGGCGGCCACAACGCCGGGCATACGCTGGTCGTCGGCGATCAGACCTATAAGCTCGCTTTGTTGCCTTCGGGGATCGTGCGCCCAGGGAAATTGTCGATCATCGGCAACGGCGTGGTGCTCGATCCCTATCATCTGATCACGGAAATCGAGAAGATTCGCGGCCAGGGCGTAGAAGTGACGCCAAAAAACCTCAAGATTGCCGAAAACGTTCCGCTAATCCTCTCGCTGCATCGCGAACTCGATGCGCATCGCGAATCGGCGGAAATCGGCGGCGTGAAAATCGGCACCACGAAGAGGGGCATCGGCCCGGCCTATGAGGACAAGATCGGTCGGCGCGCCATTCGGTTGATGGATCTGGCGGAGCCGGAATTTCTCGACGGCAAGATCGCGCGCCTCCTCGCGCATCACGATCCCTTGTGTCGGGGCATGGGTCTCGCGCCGCCGACAGCGCAGGCGATCAAGGACGAATTGCTCGCGATCGCCCCGAAGGTGCTGCCGTACATGGCGCCGACTTTCGAGCTGCTCGATCGCGAACGGCGCGCGGGCAAGCGCATTCTGTTCGAGGGTGCGCAAGGCGCCCTGCTCGACATCGATCACGGGACCTACCCTTACGTGACTTCGTCCAACACCGTCGCGGCCAACGCCGCCACCGGCTCGGGTCTCGGGCCGCGCGCGATCGGCTATGTCCTCGGCATCGTCAAGGCCTACACGACCCGGGTCGGCGGCGGACCTTTTCCCACCGAGCTCGAAGACGAGACCGGCGAGCTGCTTCGCCAACGCGGCGCGGAATTCGGCGTCAACACTGGGCGCCCGCGCCGCTGCGGCTGGTTCGACGCGGTGCTGACGCGCCAATGCGTCAAGACCTCCGGCATCGACGGCGTCGCGCTGACCAAGCTCGACATTCTCGACGGCTTCGACGAGATCAAGGTCGCCACGCATTATCGTCTCGACGGCAAGGAGATCGACTATCTTCCGGCTTCGCAGGCCGCACAGGCGCGCATCGAACCTGTCTATGAAACGATCGAAGGCTGGCGGGAGCCGACGGTGGGCGCGCGCTCATGGGCCGATCTGCCGGCGCAGGCGATCAAATACGTGCGGCGCATCGAGGAACTTATCGGCGCGCCGGTCGCATTGCTCTCGACGAGTCCGAAACGGGACGATACGATTCTTGTGCATGACCCGTTTCAAGATTAATCCAATGGCGTCGCTCGCGGGCGCAGCGCAGGCGACCGGGCTCGATCATGGCTGATTATTATACTCTGCTTTCCAAAGCCGTCGCGAACCTGCCCAAGGTCGGCCCGGCGTCGGCGCGCCAGGTGATTTACTCGCGGGCGCGCACGGCGCTGTTGCGCCAGTTGCGCTCGCTGGGGCCGTCGTTGTCGGAAGTGGATATCGCGCGCGAGGAAGCGTCTCTGGAATCCGCCATCGCGCGGCTGGAGGCGCAATTCGCACCGCCGCCGGCGCCTGCCGCCCCGCCGGCCCCTCCTGCGCATCCCGCGCCTCCCGCACATTTCGCCGCGCCTACGCATCCCGCTCCCCCCGCGCATGCGGCGCCGCCTGCCTATCCCACGCCGCCGGCGCGTCCCGGCGCGTTCGCGCACCGACCCGCCGAAGCCTATGTTCGCCCGCCGATCGCGCCGAAGTTCGTAGCGCCGCCGCGCCCTAGCGCCGTTCCCGCCCAACCCGGCGCGCCGGCGAGGCCGAGCGCGCCTCCGCCGCCCCCGGCCGCGCCGGAGCCGTCGCCGTTCCATGCCGCCGCGCCGCGCCCGCCGATCTCGCCTGCGATGGGCGCCGATCAACGGCCGGCGACCGGCGCCGAAGCGGCGGCGCGGCCGACATTGGGCGCGCGGCCGGCGCCGGTCGCGCCGCGTTTTTCGCCGCCGCCGCCGCCTTCGCCTCCGCCCTCTGCGCCGCCGCCGCTTCCCCATCGCGCAAGCGCAATGCCCTCGCCGCCGATCGTTACGGCGAGCGAGGAGGATATCGACATCGAAAGCCAGGCGCCGCCGATCGAAGCCGCGGCCGGCGTCGATCGGGTCGCCTACGCGCCGGCTGCGATGGAAAGCGATTCGCTGCGGCCCAGCGCGCCGAGCCGCGTTGACGCGCCGCGCGTCAATCCATTGCTTTGGATCTTGCTCGCCGTCGTTGTCGGCGTCGTCTTGTCGGTAGCCGTCGCGGCGTTCTTGCTGCGCCAGAAGCCGCAGGACCTCGCGATCAAAGAACCCGTCGAGACCACGGAGTCGCAACCGGCGGCGCCTCCGGCCAAGATCGCCGAACGGGTCGGCGGCGCCCCGGCCACACCCGCCCCCGCGCCTACGACCCCGGTCGAATCGACGCCAACCGCCAACGCGACCGCCGCGGCGCCCACACCGGCCGCGAGTTCACCCGCCGCCGCGGCGTCGCCACAGCCCGCCGCGACGCCGGGCGTGCCGGTCGCCGCGCGCGCAGCGATGCTCGTCGCCGTCGCCGCCGATCCGCAAAAGCCGCCGGCGGTGAGTCTTGGCTCGGTCGTCTGGAGCACGATCCCGGCGTCTCCCGGGCAGCCGGCGACAGTCGCGGTCAAAGCCGAGGCCGACATTCCCGATCTGAAGATGCACGCCGTCATGACGATTCGGAAGAACACCGACGCGAGCTTGCCCGCTTCGCACACCATCGATCTTCGCGTGACGTTCGGCGACGGAGCGGAAATCAAGGGCATCAAGGACATGCGCGTGCCGATGATGCGCCGCGACGATCCGCCTTCGCAGGATCCCTTGTCGGGCGTGCGGGTCAAGATCAGCGACAATTATTTCCTCGTCGGCCTCAACCGCGCCGACGCCGACGCCGCGCGCAATGTCGATTTGATCGCGAGCCGCAACTGGTTCGACTTCCCGCTGCTGCTCAACGACGACCGCATCGCCAAGCTGACGTTCGAAAAAGGCGCCGACGGCGAGCGAGTCCTGAACGACGCGTTGGCCGCGTGGAAGGGGCCATGAGCCTTCGCCGCGTCGCCTCCGGCGTTCAAGCCGGCAGGTTGAACACCCGCGTCGAAACGAAGTAGCCGCCCTCGATGTTTCCAAAGGCGATCGGCGAGCCGAAGCAGGCGGCGTAGGCGGGGCCTTCGTGGGGCGCATCGGCGCCGCGCAACAAGAGCTTTTGTCCGCGCCGCAGAATCGCGGCGCCGTGCCGGTCGATGGCGAGGCGCGGCAATTCCGCCAAGCCCGCCTCCACCGGAAGCATCGCCGCCGCACGCGCCTCCGGCGATTCGCGCAGCGCCTCCAGCGCCGCGGCGCTCGTGGCCAGGAACGGGCCGACGCGGGTGCGGCGCAGCAGCACGATGTGGCCGTAACAGCCGAGCGCACGCCCGAGGTCGCGCGCGATCGCGCGCACGTAGGCGCCCTTGCCGCATTCGGCCTCGAATCGCGCCTCGTCCGGTTCGGCCGCGACGAGTTCGAGCCGGTGGACGAGGATTGGCCGCGCCGCGATCTCGAACGCTTCGCCGCCGCGCGCCAGATCGTAGGCGCGCTCGCCGGCGATGCGAATCGCCGAAAAGGTCGGCGGCGTCTGGCTGATGAGGCCGACGAAGCGCGGCAGCGCCGCCTCGATCTCTTCGCGGGTCGGGCGCCGCTCCGAGCGAGCGACGACCTTGCCTTCGGCGTCGTCGGTGTCGGTTTCCTCGCCCCACTTGACGACGAATCGATAGGCCTTCGTACCCTCCTGCACGATCGGGACGGTCTTTGTCGCTTCGCCGAAGGCCACCGGCAACACGCCCGAAGCGAGCGGATCCAAGGTTCCGGCGTGGCCCGCCTTCTTGGCGTTGAAGAGGTATTTCAACTGCGCGACGGCCTGCGTCGAGGTGACGCCGACGGGCTTGTCGAGGTTGATCCAGCCGTTGACCTCGACGCGCGTCGAACGGCGCGGCGGCGCCTTGCCCCGCTTCGAGGCTTGCGTCCCGGGCTCGGCCGGCGTTGCGGCGATTTCCGCTTCGTCGCTCAATGGCGCTCCTCGTCGTCGTCATGGACGAGATCGCGCGCGACGCGCGGCGACTTGAGCAGTGCGTCGATATCGGCCTGCGCGGAAAAGCTGTCGTCCAGCACGAAGCGCAGGTCGGGCGCGAACTTGAGGTTGACGCGCTGGGCGACCAGCGCGCGCAGGGCCTTCTTGTGTTCTTTGAGCGCGACGATCGTCGCCTCGGCGTTCTTGCCGCCGAGCGGCATGACCGCGACGGTCGCGAGCTTCAGATCGGGCGACATCTTCACCGCCGGGATCGTCACCACCTGGCGATTGAGCACGGGATCGACGACTTCGCCGCGTTGGAGAATTTCCGCCATCGCGTGGCGGATCGATTCGCCCACGCGCTCGAGGCGATGCGAGGGGCCGGCGTGTCTGGAATCGGAACGAGACATTTGCGTAAGAGCCTGGAATGGGAAGTTGCGGCGCCGCGTAATCGAAACGCCGAGTCAGTGCGGCGGCTTCGCCCGAGCCGCGCCCGCGGCCTTGGGATGCACGGCCAAGCCGGAGCGATCCTTCGTCTCGCCGCGAGCGTCGAAGCGACGCTCGGCGGCGTCGCGCCCTAGAGCGTGCGACGAATCTCCTCGACGTTGTAGCATTCGATGACGTCGCCGATCCGCATGTCCTGGTAGTTCTCGAAGGCCATGCCGCATTCCTGGCCCGCCTGCACGACGGCGACTTCGTCCTTGAAGCGCTTGAGCGTCGATAGCTTGCCTTCGTGGACGACCACGTTGTCGCGGATGAGGCGCACATGCGAGCCGCGCTGCACGACGCCGTCGGTGACCCGGCAGCCCGCGACGTTGCCGACCTTCGAGATCGAGAACACTTCCAGGATCTGCGCATTGCCGAGCATCGTCTCGCGCAACGTCGGCGAGAGCAGACCCGACATCGCCGCCTTCACGTCGTCGACGAGGTTGTAGATGATGTTGTAGTAGCGGATCTCGATGCCCTGTTGCTCGGCCAGATCGCGTGCTTCCTTGTGCGCGCGCACGTTGAAGCCGATGATCACCGCCTTCGAGGCCTCGGCGAGGGTGACGTCGGATTCGGTCACGCCGCCGACGCCGCCATGAATGACGCGGGCGGCGACTTCGTCGTTGCCGAGTTTCTCGATCGCGGCGGTAATCGCCTCCACCGAGCCCTGCACGTCGCCCTTGACGACGATCGGCAGTTCCTTGCGGCCCGCCGTCTTCAGATTGCTCATCATGTCGCTGAGCGAGGTGCGCACCACGCCGCCGCGCACCGCGAGCTTTTCGCGCTTCTGGCGTTCGCGGTATTCGGCGATTTCGCGCGCCCGCGCTTCGCTTTCCACCACCGCGACGCGGTCGCCGGCCTCCGGCGCGCCCGAGAAGCCGAGCACTTCGACCGGCGTGGAGGGCTTGGCTTCATCGACGTTTGCGCCCTTGTCGTCGATGAGGGCGCGCACGCGCCCCCACTGCGAGCCGGCGACGACCAACTCGCCGACGCGCAGCGTGCCGCGCTGGACCAACACGGTCGCGACCGGGCCGCGGCCGCGATCGAGGCGCGCTTCGACCACCGTGCCCTCGGCGTTGCGCTCGGGATCGGCGACGAGGTCGAGAAGTTCGGCCTGCAGCGCGATCGCTTCGAGCAATTTATCGAGATTGGTTTGCTTGGTGGCGGAGACCTCGACGCTGAGCGTTTCGCCGCCGAAGGCCTCGACCTGAACGTCGTGCTGCAACAATTCCTGCATCACGCGCTGCGGGTTGGCGTCGGGCTTGTCGATCTTGTTGATCGCGACGATGATCGGCGCCTTGGCCGCCTTGGCGTGGCGGATCGCCTCGATGGTCTGCGGCATCACGCCGTCGTCGGCGGCCACCACCAGCACGACGATGTCGGTCACCTTGGCGCCGCGCGCGCGCATCGCCGTAAAGGCGGCGTGGCCGGGCGTGTCGATGAAGGTGATCTTCGAGCCGCCGGGCGCGGTGACTTGATAGGCGCCGATGTGCTGGGTGATGCCGCCCGCTTCGCCGGCCACCACGTTGGCGTGGCGGATGGCGTCGAGCAGCGACGTCTTGCCGTGGTCGACGTGGCCCATAATGGTGACGATCGGCGGCCGCGGGACTGGGGCGCCCTCCTCGTCGGGACGGTCGAACAATCCTTCTTCGACGTCCGATTCGGCGACGCGCTTGACGGTGTGGCCCATTTCTTCGGCGATGAGCTCGGCGGTGTCGGCGTCGAGGATGTCGGTCAAGGTGACCATGCGGCCTTGACGCATCAACAGCTTGATGACGTCGACGGCGCGCTCGGACATGCGGCTCGCGAGTTCCTGGATGGTGATCGCCTCGGGAAGGATGATTTCGCGGGAAATCTTCTCTTTCGTCTCCTGCGCGCCGTGGCCTTTGAGGCGCTGCGTGCGGCGGCGGAACGCGGCGACGGAGCGCGTGCGCTCTTCCTCGCCGGCGGTCGCGCTGGCGACCGTAAGACGGCCGCGATTGCGTTGATCGCCGCCGCGCGCCGGGCGCGGCGTCGGCAGCATGACTTTCGCCGCGGGGGTGATGACCGTCGTCCGACGAACGACGCGTTTGCCACCCTCCTCCTCCTCGGCGGCGGGGCTAGCCGCGGCGCCTTTGGCCGCGACGGGCGTGGCGGCCGCGGGAGCGGGCGCGACGGCGCCCGGTTTACGGCCGAGCGAGGTGGCCGGAGTCGCCGCGGGCTCGCCGCCGGCGAGGCGTCGGCGCGCCTCCTCCTCGGACTGTCGCTTGAAACTGGCTTCCTGCGAGCGGCGCAGGTCTTCCTCGCGCTTGCGCGCCTCGGCGGCTTCGTGCTCGGTTCTTTCGCGCGCCTCGCGCTCGCGACGCGCTTCGGCTTCCGCTTCCTGGCGGCGGCGGTCCTCTTCTTCGCGGGCGCGCGCGTCGACCAGCGCCCTTGCGCGCGCCTCGCGCTGTTCTTCGGTCAGCGTGCGCAACACCACGCCGGTCTTCGGCGGCGCAGGGGGCGCGGCGGTCGTGGGTCCGCGAGGGGCGACGGCGGGAGCGGCGGCGGCTGGCGCGGCCGCCTTCGGGGCGAGCGCCGCCGGCTGCGCTTCGCGCGCAGGCGCTTCGCCCGGTCCGAGGACGCGGCGCTTGACCTTCTCGACGACGACCGCCTTGCTGCGCCCGTGCGAAAAGCTCTGCCGCACGGTTCCCTGCTCGACGGGCCGCTTCAGGTGCAAAGTCGGCTTCGCCGATGGCGCGCCCAAAGTCTTGTCGCCGCTGTTGTTCGTTTCACTCATGCGTTTTTCCAGTAACCCCGGCCTATCGTTCGTTCATTCCGGCGATTTGTCGGTCGCGCCGCTCGCCCGATACCGCGCCAAACGCTCGGCCTTCGCGAGAAAGGCCGCGCTGGCCTCGCCCACGTTGAGCGCTGCATGTATCACATTTGTCCTCCCCAATGCCAAATCCAATTGGCGCGAGGAGAAGAGATTTATCCGGGGCGTCGCATCGGCCGCTTCGCCCAAGCGCCCGCGCAGCAAACGCTGCAATTTCGACGCGCCGTCCGGGGCGCCGTCGGCGGCATGGATCAGGCCGACGACTGCGCCGGCCGCGATCGCCGCTTCGACCTTCGCCGCGCCCGCGACGACCTGCCCGGCCTTGTTGACGATCGAGAGGAATTGCAGTGCGTCGCGCTCGAGCAGGCGATCGACCTCCTCGGCGAGATCCCGCGCGGCGTTGGCCTTAACACGAAATCCGCGGGAAAAGACCTGCTTCGCCGCCGCCTGGCGGACGGCGTCGAAGTCGAGCCGCGTCCACACGCCGCGCCCCGGCAGCTTGCGCCTGACGTCGGGCACGACCTCGCCGGCGCCCGAAAGGGCGAAGCGCAACATCGCCTCTGGCGGCCCCTTTTCGCCGGAGACCACGCAGGTGCGCTCTGAACCGTGCTCGTCTTTCTCCTCGCCCTTGCGCAAACGCGGCTTCTCCTAAGCTATTCACTCGGCGTTTCGGCCACGGCGTCCGCCTCGGCGGCGAGCGCCGGCGCGGGCTCCTCGATCCAACCGGCGCGCACGCGCGCCGCCATGATCATCGCGTCCGCCTGCTCGCGGGAAACGTCGAATTCCGCGAGATAGCCGGAGTATTTCTTCTCGCCGCCCTCGCCGCGCTCGGTCCAGCCGACCAGATCGTCGGTCGCGCAATCGGCCAGATCCTCCACGGACTTGACCCCGTTTTGCCCGAGTTTGACCAGCATCGGCGTCGTCAGGCCGTCGATCGATTTGAGATCGTCGGAAACGCCCAGCGCCTTGCGCGCTTCGTCGTGCTCGGCCTCGACGCGCGCCAGATGCCCTTGCGCGCGCGTCTGGATTTCCTCGGCGGTCTCGGCGTCGAAGCCTTCGATCGACGCCAGTTCGTGCAAGTCGACGTAGGCGATTTCCTCGACCGTGCGGAAGCCTTCCGAGGCGAGCAGCTGCGCCACGGTCTCGTCGACGTCGAGGGCGTTCATGAACGCGGTGGTGCGCTCGACGAATTCCTTTTGCCGCCGCTCCGATTCTTCGGCCTCAGTGAGGATGTCGATGTCCCACCCGGTTAGTTGCGAGGCGAGGCGCACGTTCTGGCCGCGCCGCCCGATGGCGAGGGAAAGCTGGTCGTCCGGCACCACGACCTCGATGCGGGTGGAGTCTTCGTCGAGCACCACCTTCATCACTTCGGCCGGCTGCAGCGCGTTGACGATGAACGTCGCCGCGTCCGCCGACCAGGGAATGATGTCGATCTTCTCGCCCTGCAATTCGTTGACGACCGCCTGCACGCGCGAACCGCGCATGCCCACGCACGCTCCGACCGGATCGATCGAGGAATCGTTGGAGACGACCGCGATCTTGGCGCGCGAACCCGGATCGCGCGCCACCGACTTCACCTCGACGATGCCGTCGTAGATTTCCGGCACTTCCTGCGCGAACAGCTTGGCGGTGAATTGCGGATGTGTGCGCGAAAGGAAGATCTGCGGGCCGCGCGCCTCGCGACGAACGTCGTAAACGTAGGCGCGGATGCGATCGCCGGGGCGGAACATTTCGCGCGGGATCAATTCGTCGCGGCGCACCACCGCTTCGCCCGCGCCGGAGCCGCCGAGGTCGACGACGACGTTGCCGTATTCGACGCGCTTCACCTGGCCGTTGATGATTTCGCCGATGCGGTCCTTGTAAACCTCGTATTGCTTGTCGCGTTCGGCCTCGCGGATTTTCTGCACCAGCACCTGCTTGGAGGCCTGGGCGGGGATACGGCCGTAGTCGAACGGCGGCAGCGACTCGGCGATCCAGTCGCCGATCTGCGCCGAGGGGTTCTTCTTGTGCGCCTCGGCGAGCGTGATCTGGGTCGCGTCGTTGTCGATCTGGTCAACCACCAGAAGCAGGCGGGAGAAGCGGATTTCGCCGGTCTTGGGATTGATCTCGGCGCGCACCTCCGTCTCTTGGCCGTAGCGCGAGCGCGCGGCCTTCTGCATCGCGTCCTCCATCGAGGCGAGCACGATCGATCGATCGATCGATTTTTCGCGCGCGACGGCGTCGACAATCTGCAAGAGTTCGAGTCTGTTGGCGCTGACGGCCATCGTTTTCTCCTGTTGTCGGACCACAGAGGACGGACGACGGAGGACGGATAGGTCTATCCGTCCGACCGCTTCCCTCTGTCTTCCGTTCTCCGTTCTCTGTTCTCTGTCTTCCGTTTCTTGACCGCGGCTTTGTCCCGACGCAGCGTCGCGCGGATCAAGTCCTCGGTGAGCACGAGGCGAGCCTCGGCCATATCTCGAATGGGCAGCTCGAAGCTCGAATCCGCGTCGCTCTCTGCGCCAGGCGAGCGCAGACGCGCGCACGGCCCCGTTTGGGCCGGCGCGACCGCTTCGATCCGGCCGCGGAAGCGCTTGCGCCCGTTGACCGGGATCGCCATCTCGATGCGCGCTTCGTGGCCGATCGCGCGGCGAAAATCCGATTCGCGCACCAGCGGCCGGTCGATGCCCGGCGAGGAGATTTCGAGCCTGTAGGCCTGGTTCATCGGCTCCTCGAGGTCGAACACCGGCGACAGCGCTTGGCTCGCGCGCTCGCAATCGTCGATCGACATGGTTCCGTCCGGGCGTTCGGCCATGATCTGGACGGTCGCGCCTTGCGCGGCGGAAACCTTCACCCTGACGATGCGCAACCCGAGATCGCGCATTACCGGCTCGGCGATGTGCGCGATGCGCAACGCCAGGCCGTTGTCGGCGATCAGGCGCGCCTCGTCCAGCCCTTCGCCGGGCGCGGGCGCGATATGCGGCAGAGACGTTCCGTCCATGAAACCTTGCAGCAATAAAAAAGAGCGGGTCCCGGCCGGGGCCCACTCTCAAAATCTCTCCTTATCGTCATCGATGAGGAGCTATGAGATTGCGTACGGGCAGGTATATAGGGGAAGCGCCGCGCCAATGCAAGAAAAAACCCCCGTCGGCGGCGCGCGCGCTGCGCCCACGTTGAATTGATCGACATGTCGGCCGATTGTTTCGCCAGCCGACGACGCCAGGGGAGAACGGCGCGATGCGGGTCGCCACGTTGAAGTATCCGATGCTGATCGCTTTGCTCGCGGCGGGGTCCACCGCTCTCCCGATGGATCGCGCGCGCGCCCAGGCGGCGGATCCCTTCGCCGGCCTGTCGGGGACATGGGCCGGCGACGGCTCCGTCCGGCTCGCAAACGGCGCGGTCGAGCGCTTGCGATGCCAGGCGACCTACGCCGTCGCCGGCGGCGACACGTTGGACCAGTCGCTCCGCTGCTCAAGCGACAAAGACAGCTTCGATTTTCGCATCCAACTCGAGAACAACGGCGGCGCGATCTTGGGAAATTGGAACGAGCTCACCCGCAGGGTTGAAGGCGGCGTTTCCGGCCATGGGGCGAAAGGCGTCATCCAGGCGGTCGTGCGAGGTCAGGCGTTTTACGCCGACGTGACGGTTGCGACGCACGGCGCGCAGCAATCCGTCGACATCCGCGCCCAGGGCGGCGATCTCGTGGCGGCCTCGATCGTCCTGCGTCGGGAACGCTGACGCTGGCGGCGCCGCGGCGCGTCGACTCGGAACGGCCGGCGGCCGCCGCGAACGCCCGCCGCCTCCGCGTTCACGCCGTCGGCAGCTTATAGTCCTTGAAGGTTTCGCGCAGCTTCAGCTTGTTGATCTTGCCGGTCGCGGTGTGCGGGATTTCCTTCACCAGCTGCATGTCGTCGGGCATCCACCATTTGGCGATATGACCTTCGAGGAAGCCGAGAACCTCTTCGGTGTGCGGCGTCTTGCCTTCCTTCGGCACGACCACGAGCAGCGGCCGCTCGTCCCATTTGGGGTGGGCGACGCCGATCACCGCCGCCTCGGCGACGTCGGGGTGGCCGACGGCGAGGTTCTCGATGTCGATCGAAGAAATCCATTCGCCGCCCGACTTGATGACGTCTTTGGCGCGGTCAGTGATCTGCATGTAGCCATTGGCGTCGATGGTGGCGACGTCGCCGGTGTCGAAGAAGCCGTTCTCGTCGAGAATCTGGCCGCCCTCGCCCTTGAAATAGGATTGCACGACGGCGAATCCGGCGACTTTCAAGCGGCCGAAGCGTTTGCCGTCCCACGGCAGTTCGCGGTTCTCGCCATCGACGATCTTCATTTCGACGCCGAACGGCGCCCAGCCTTGCTTGGCCTTGAGCGCTAGCAATTGGTCGTGCGGCAGGTCCACGCATTGCGGCTTGATCGAGCCGGTCGAGCCGATCGGGCTCATCTCGGTCATGCCCCAGGCGTGGCGAACCTCGATGCCGTAGTCGTCCTCGAACGCCTTGATCATCGCGGGCGGGCAAGCCGAGCCGCCGATCAGCACTTTCTTCAATGTGGTCAGGCGCTTGCCTTCCTTACGCATATAGTCGAGCAGCATCAGCCAGACCGTCGGCACCGCGGCGGTCATCGTCACCTTCTCCGTCTCGAGCAGTTCATAGACCGAGGCGCCGTCGAGCCGCGCGCCCGGCATCACCATTTTCGCCCCGCGCATCGGACACGAGAAGGCGAGCGACCAGGAATTGGCGTGAAACATCGGCACGATTGGAAGAATCGCGTCCGCTGGGCTGATGGGAATGCAATCGGCCCCGGTGCACCCCAGCGAGTGCAGCACGTTGGAGCGATGCGAGTACAGCGCGCCCTTGGGATGGCCGGTGGTGCCCGAAGTGTAGCAAAGACCCGCCGCGGTGCGCTCGTCGAATTCCGCCCAGCGGAAATCGCCGTCGACTTCGCCGATCCAATCCTCGTAGGCGACCGCGTTCTTCAGCTTGGTAGCCGGCATGTGCCGGGCGTCGGTGAGGACGATGTAACGCTCGACGGAGGGCAGCTTGTCGGCGATGGCGTCGAGCAGCGGCACGAACGTCAGGTCGACGAAAACCATGCGGTCTTCGGCGTGGTTCATGATCCACACGATCTGTTCGGGAAACAGTCGCGGATTCACGGTGTGGTAGATCGCGCCAATGCCGGTGATGCCGTACCAGGTCTCCAGGTGCCGGTGTCCGTTCCAGGCCAGGGTGGCCACGCGATCGCCGTTCTTGATCCCTTCGCGCGCCAGGCGCTGCGCCACACGCATCGAGCGAGCGCGCACCTCGCGGTAGTTGGTGCGGTGGATCGGACCCTCGACGAGCCGCGTCACGACTTCCTGGCCCGGATGTTGAATGGCGGCGAAGTCGATGATCTTGTGGATCAGCAGCGGCCATTCCTGCATCAGCCCTAACATCGCGTTCCTCCGGCTTCCCCCAGTTTTCCAAGTCGATAGCATGGCGCCGGCCGCGGCGCTAGGCAATCCCGAACGGTTGCAAATTGCCGTCGCGCGCGCGCGCCTATAGTGTGGCGCCGCAAGAGCGCCCGAAGCGGCGTGGGAGATTTCGAGCGATGCTCAAACAGGAGAGTCAGGACCGCGCGGTCCGCGTGTGGTTTCGCTTCATTCGCTTGGAGAGCCGGCTGCAACTCGCGGTTGCCGAGCGACTGCGCGAAATCGGGCTTTCGGTTCCCCAATGCGACGTGCTGACGACGTTGACCGAGGCCGAAGGGATCAGTCAGCAGGAGCTCGCCAAGCGCCTCTATGTGACCAAAGGCAATATTTCAGGCCTGCTCGATCGGCTCGAGGACGCCGGCTTGGTCGAGCGCCGCTCGATCGCCGCCGACCGGCGCCAGTACGCGATCTATCTGACCCAGTCGGGGCGTGAGGCGGCGGAGAAGGCCATCGCCGTCCAGCACGCGCTGATCGCCGCGACGCTGGGCCAATTGCCGCCCGAAAAGCTCGCAGATTTCGAGGAGCTGCTGATCGCCACGCGCGATCGCGTGCGCGCGTATCGCGAGCGCGCTGTTTCGAGCGCCGGCAAACGCGCCGAGCCCACCGCCCGCGCGCGCGCCTGACCGGGCGCGGCGCGGGCGGCTCGACGCTATCGGAACAACGCCATTGCGTTGGCGATCGTTTGCAGAACGCCCCAGGCGAGGGGAACGCCGACGAAACACCAGGCGAGCGCGACTTTCACTTTCATCGTGGCGGATAGATTCTCTTTGGCCATGGTCGTTCCCCCTCAAGCTCCGGCCGGATCGCCGGCCGCGGCGACTTCCGTCTGCGCTTCCTCGGCGTCATGGTCGGGGTGCATGTGAAAGCGGTGATGGACCGCCTTCACGAACAGGTTGCAGAAGAAGCCCACCACGAGCAGTCCAGCCATGATGTACATCGTCGTATTGTAAGCCTGCGCTTTCGGCACGCCGCTGTCGATCTGATACTGCCTGATGTAGTTCACCAGCACCGGACCGAAGATGCCGGCCATCGACCAGGCGGTGATGAGCATGCCGTGAATGGCGCCGACGTAGCGCGTGCCGAACATGTCCCTCAGATACGCGGGCACGGTGGCGAAACCGCCGCCGTACATCGACAGGATCACCAGGAAGAACAGTACGAACAGCGTGACGTTGCCTAGCCCACCGGCCCACGGCACCAGGGCATAGAGCACCGGTCCGATCACGAAGAAGCAGAAATAGGTGTTCTTGCGGCCGATATAATCGGAAATGCTCGCCCAGAAAAAACGCCCGGCCATGTTGAACAAGCTGAGCAGCCCGACGAAGCCCGCGGCGGCGACCGCAGTGACCCGGCCCGGAAACATTTCCTGGCTCATCGCGGAGGCTTGCCCGAGCACGCCGATGCCGGCGGTGACGTTCAAGCACAGAACGCCCCAGATCAGCCAGAACTGCGGCGTCTTCAGCGCGTCGTAGACGTAGACGTCGTTCTTGGTGATCAGATGGTGCGTCACCGCGTGGGGCGTGAAGCCCTCCGGCTTCCAGTTGGCCGGCGGCACGCGCACGATCGCGGCGCCGACCCACATGAAGCAGAGGTAGATGACGCCGAGGCAAAGGAAGGTCTCCGCCACCCCGATATGCGTCGGCGTCGTGAACTTCTGCATCAGCCAGACGGAAAGCGGCGAGGCGATAAACGCGCCGCCGCCGAAGCCCATGATCGCCATGCCGGTGGCCATGCCCGGGCGATCCGGGAACCACTTGATCAGGGTCGAGACCGGCGAGATGTAGCCGAGGCCGAGCCCGATGCCGCCGAGCACGCCATAGCCGAGGTAGATGATCCACAGCATATGCAGGTAAACGCCGATCGCGGAAAAGAAGAAGCCGCCGGCCCAGCACAGGCCGGACGCGAACATGGCGCGCCGCGGGCCGCCGTCTTCGACCCAGCGCCCGAACACCGCCGCCGACGCGCCCAGAAAGAAGATCGCGATGGAGAAGATCCAGCCGAGATCAGTGAGCTTCCAGTCATCCGGCGTCGCATGATCGAGACCGATCAGTTTGCTCATCGGCAGGTTGAATACGCTGAACGCATAGGCTTGCCCGATGCACAAATGGATGCACAGCGCGGCCGGCGGAACCATCCATCGGCTAAAACCGGGCTCCGCGACAGTGTGCGCGCGATCGAGAAAGCTGAAAAATCCCCCTGACGTCGTGACAGTGTTGGCGTTCGTCATCGCGCGCCCTCCTGTCGGAGATCGCAGCCCACGGCTTTCGCCCAGCGGGCGGGCAAATCGAAGACAGGCCATCCGCGCGTTCGCGCGCACAAAGCGGCACCTTCACACCTCACCATCGTTTCCTCTCCTAAGTATCCGACGCCCCACAATTGCGCGCCGGCCGCCTCTCGAACGCCGGCTCAGCCGGCGCCGTCCTTTTTTAACACCGCCACTGCGCCGGCCGCGATCCGATTGAGGCCGGCGCCGCCTGAATCGGCGAAAGCCACTATTTCGCGAATCATTTTCGGCGTCCAATAGAGCTTGAGATGGGTCGCCGCTGCGCCGACGGCCTCGCGCTCGGGCATCGCCCCGAACGCGGCGCCGATCTGGTTGGCCATGCGCGCCAGCTTGTCGATCTTTGCAAAGCTCACGCTGCGATCCCTCCGCTCGCGCCGCTCGCCGCGCCGGTGAAGATCGTCGCCCGGTCGGCGCGAGCGATCGCAACGAGCGTGAGCCCGCTCTCTCTCGCGCGCTCGATCGCGAGCGAGGTCGGCGCCGAAAGCGAGACCAGCGTCGCCGCGCCGAACGCCGCCGCCTTGGCCGCCATTTCGAACGAGCAGCGGCTGGTGATTATAATGAATCCGCTTGCGGGATCGACAGATGCCCGCGCCAGCGCGCCGATCAATTTGTCGAGCGCGTTGTGGCGCCCGACGTCCTCGCGCGCGAACAGAACGACGCCGGAGCGGTCGCTCCAGGCCGCGCCATGCACGGCTCGCGTCTCCGCGTTGAGCGGCTGCGCGCGCTCGAGCCCAATGAGCGCGGCCCGGATTGCTTCCGGCGCTATCGGCGCGCTCGCGGGGACGGGGCGGCGGGGCTTGGGCAGATGGGCGAGATCCTCGAGCCCGCAAAGGCCGCACCCGGTGCGCCCCGACATCGCCCGCGAGCGCGCGAGATGCGCGCTCATACGCTCGCCGGGCAGGGTGATGTCCACGCGCACGCCTGCTTCGACGGGCTCGATCGCGACATCGCGAATTTCATCGACGCGCTCGACGATTCCTTCGGTGAGCGCGAAGCCGACGGCGAAGTCCTCGAGATCGCGGGGCGTCGCCATCATCACCGCGAAAGGCGCGCCGCCGAACGCCAGTTGGATCGGCGTCTCGACGGCGATCGCGCGCGGCTGCGCGAGTCCCGAGGCGCCGCGATCGTAATCGAACGTTCGCGCCGGCG
>JBEKFO010000012.1:0-24856 GCA_050013275.1 Roseiarcus sp.
GCAAAAAAGCCAAAGTCGCCATTGCCGCGATCATGCGGAAGCTCGTCGTCCTCGCCAACGTCCTCATCAAAGAGGATCGCCCCTGGCGGCCAATCCATGCTTGACTTCCAACACAGATGCTCATCCGGCCGCGCTTCGCGCGTCCGCCTTCCCCCGTAAGGGTAAAGGACCGGGGAGAGCGGCCCCGCTCAGGTCTGCGGCTGCGGCGCCAAGCCGGCGTCGGGGCCGAAGCTGCGCGGTTTGCCGGTCGCCGGCACGGCGGGGCGCGGCGGGGCCGGCGGCTCCTTGTCGACCGAGTCGCGCACCGGGCGAACGCCTTTGAGCAGCCCGACGATTTCCTCGCCCGTCAGGGTCTCGAATTCGATCAGGCCCTCGGCGAGGGCTTGGAGGTCGGCGCGGCGTTCGGTCAGGATGCGCGTGGCGGTCTCGTGCGCCTCGTTGACCAGCCGGCGCACTTCCTCGTCGATCGTCTTCGCGGTCTCCTCGGAGATGTTCTGCTGGTGGCCGAGCGAATAGCCGAGGAACACCTCGTCCTGGTTTTCGCCGTACATGACGGTGCCGAGCTTCTCGGAGAAGCCGAGCCGCGTCACCATCGCGCGCGCGATCTTGGTCACCTGCTGGATGTCGCCGGCGGCGCCCGAAGTCACCTTGTCCTTGCCGAACACCAGTTCCTCGGCGACGCGTCCGCCCATCGACATCGCGAGCATGGCGATCAGTTGTTCGTAGCTCTGCGAAATCTCGTCGCGTTCGGGCAGCGACTGCACCATGCCGAGCGCGCGGCCGCGCGGAATGATCGTCGCCTTGTGGATCGGCGTGCTCGCGGGCATGCTGACCGAGACCAGGGCGTGGCCGGCTTCGTGATAGGCGGTCAGCCTCTTCTCCTCCTCGGTCATCATCAGCGTGCGCCTCTCGGCGCCCATCATGATCTTGTCGCGCGCGTCCTCGAACTCGACCCGGGTGACGACGCGCTTGCCGCGCCGCGCCGCCAGCAGCGCCGATTCGTTGACCAGGTTCATCAGGTCGGCGCCGGAAAAACCCGGCGTGCCGCGCGCCACCACCTTGAGATCGACGTCCGGCGCGAGCGGAACCTTGCGCACATGCACCTTCAGGATCTTCTCGCGGCCGATGAAGTCCGGGTTGGAGATGACGATCTGCCGGTCGAAACGGCCGGGGCGCAGCAGCGCCGGGTCGAGCACGTCGGGCCGGTTGGTCGCGGCGATGATGATGATGCCTTCGTTCTGCTCGAAGCCGTCCATTTCGACGAGCAATTGGTTGAGCGTCTGTTCGCGTTCGTCGTTGCCCCCGCCGAGCCCAGCGCCGCGATGGCGCCCGACCGCGTCGATTTCGTCGATGAAGATGATGCAGGGCGCGTTCTTCTTGGCCTGCTCGAACATGTCGCGCACGCGGGACGCGCCGACGCCGACGAACATCTCGACGAAGTCGGAGCCCGAGATGGTGAAGAACGGCACGTTCGCTTCGCCGGCGACGGCGCGCGCCGTCAGCGTCTTGCCGGTGCCGGGCGGGCCGACCAGCAGCACGCCGCGCGGGATGCGCCCGCCGAGCTTCTGAAACTTTTGCGGATCGCGCAGGAATTCGACGATCTCCTGCAAGTCTTCCTTAGCCTCGTCGATGCCCGCCACGTCCTCGAAGGTGACGCGGCCCTGCGCCTCGTTGAGGAGCTTCGCCTTGGACTTGCCGAAGCCCATCGCCTTGCCGGCGCCGCCCTGCATCTGCCGGGACATGTAAATCCACACGCCGAGGAACAGCAACAGCGGCAGCCCGTTGATGAGCAGCGTCAGCAGCCAGGAATTGCCGTCCGACGGCGGCCGGGCGGTGATCGTCACGTCCTTCTTGTAGAGCGTGTCGACGAGCCCGGGATCGTTCGGCGCATAGGTGACGAAGGCGCGGCCGTCCTTGTAGTGGCCTGCGATATCCGCGCCGGCGATCGTCACGTCACGGATATGGCCGGCGTCGACCTCCGTCAGCAGCTGGCTGAACGTGATGTCGCTGCTCGGCGCCTTCTGGGCGGGGCTCTGGAAAAGCGTGACCAGCGCCAGCACGAGCAGGAAAATGATCACCCAGAGGGCGAAATTACGAAAATTCGGGTTCATCGCGTTCCCATCGACGGCGGCGCGACTGGAGAGTTCCAAGTCCGCCCCGACCGTCCCAAGCCGTCATTTAAGCGCGCCAAGGGCACTTGCCAAGTGAACCCAAAGACTCTGAAGGTTCAATGAAGACCGCGAAAAGCGGCTTTCTCGCGGCCGAGCCGACCCGCGCCCAGGTCGCCGCCCGGGTTGCCGGGCCGCCGGCGATCCATTTCGGGCCTGTGGATCATGCTCGGCAACCGCAATCGCCGGTTTCGCCGTCAGGCCTCACGAACAAATAAAAGCGCGGCGAGCGGGAATATTCCGCCGGGGCCGCGAGTCTTCTCTTCGATCGGCGCGAGGCCGAGCGAGGAGAACCGCCATGGCGCACGAAGACGAAAACGGCATCGATCGCCGCCACGCGCTCGAATGCATGATCTGGGCCGGGACGGGCGTCCTGTGGACGGTCGCCGGCGGCGTGCCGAAATCCAGCCTCCTGGGATCGGCGCAGGCCGCCGAGACGGGTTTCCGTTTCCTGCAGATTTCCGACAGTCACGTTGGGTTTGACAAGCCGGCCAACCCGAATGCGCTCGGCACTTTGCAGGAGGCGATCGACAAGGTCGTCGCAATGCCCGTCAAACCCGCCTTCATGATCCATACCGGCGACATCACCCATCTGTCCAAACCCAAGCAGTTCGACGACGCCGATCAAGCGATCGGCCGGGCCAGGCTCGAGGTCCATTACGTGCCGGGCGAGCACGACGTCATCGATGAGACGCAGGGCAAGGCCTATCTCGATCGCTACGGCCAGAACGCCAAGGGCGCCGGCTGGTACGCGTTCGATCAGGCGGGAGTCCACTTCATCGGCCTCGTCAACGTCGTCGATCTCAAGGCCGGCGGCATGGGCAATCTCGGAGCCGAGCAACTCGCCTGGCTCGCCGACGACCTTGCCGGCAAGAGCGCATCGACGCCGATCGTAGTGTTCGCGCATATCCCGCTCTGGACGATCGCGCCCGAATGGGGCTGGGGCACCGAGGATTCGGCCCAGGCGCTGGCGCTGCTCGCCCGCTTCGGTTCGGTCACCGTGCTGAACGGGCATATCCATCAGCTGATGCAGAAAGTGGAAGGCAATGTCGCCTTTTACACCGCGCGCTCGACCGCCTTCCCGCAGCCTGCGCCAGGCACGGCCCCCGCTCCCGGGCCCATGCTCGTTCCTGCAGGCGATCTGCGCAAGCTGCTCGGCGTGAGGACGGTCGTTTTCCAGCAGGGCGTCAAAGAACTCGCCGTCACCGACGTTTCGCTCGCGCAATGAGAGGGTAAGCCATGATCGCCAGTCTCGCTCGACGCGCCGCTCCGCTCGCCCCGGCCGCGGCGCTCGGTTTGCTCGCGCAGGCCTATCTTGCCTTTGCCGAAGGCGCGAAGGTCGGCATCGACAATTTCGCATTCACGCCGGACGTGGTGACGGTCAAGTCTGGGACGACCGTCGTTTTCGAAAATCACGACGACATCCCGCATCTCGTCGTCGCGGCGGATGGAAAATACCGTTCCAAGGCGCTGGACACGAACGATCAGTTCAGCGTCACCTTCGACAAGCCCGGCGAATATGCTTATTTTTGCGGTCTGCACCCGTATATGAAAGGCAAGATCATCGTCGCTCCATGAACCTCGGGGGGAGCCGTGACGAGTGAAATGGCCCATAGGCGTTTCGCCGAGCTGGTGCTGCCGCACCTCGACGACGCCTATGGGCTGGCCCGCTGGCTCACGGGCAGCGGAACCGACGCCGAGGATGT
The DNA here is from genome assembly GCA_050013275.1 of Roseiarcus sp. Taxonomy (GTDB): domain Bacteria; phylum Pseudomonadota; class Alphaproteobacteria; order Rhizobiales; family Beijerinckiaceae; genus Roseiarcus. The sequence continues at coordinate 3,875 of JBEKFO010000012.1, forward strand.
CGTGCAGGACGCTTGCATGCGGGCTTTGGCTTCGCTCGAATCCGCAACGATCGAGCGGCCGCGCGCGTGGCTGCTGACGATCGTGCGCAACGCGGCGTTTACCTGGCTCGCCAAGAACCGGCCGAAGGCCGTCCTGCTGACGGACGACGCTCAACTTCTGGAGGCGGCGGCCGCCAAGTCGCCGGGCGGCGCGGCCGATCCAGAAGAAGCGCTGATCGCCGCGGCCGACGCGGCGGCGCTGGAATCGGCGATTCAGGCGCTTCCGCATTTGTTCCGGGAGGTCGTCGTGATGCGCGACATCAACGGCCTGAGCTACCGCGACATCGCCGCCGCGGTCGGGGCGCCAGTCGGCACGGTGATGTCAAGACTAGGACGCGGGCGAGCGTTGTTGATCGAAAGGCTCGGGGGCTCGAGATGACCGACCCGCAAGGCGCCGATCGCGCGCTCCTCCTCCAGGCCGCCCTCGACGGCGAACTCGACGCCGCCGGCATGATCGAAGTCGAGGCGCGGCTCGCGGCCGATCCGGCGCTTGCAGCCGAGTATGCGCGCCTCGTCGCCCTGCGCGACGCGATCCGCGCGCGCGCGCCGCGCCCCAAAGCGCCCGACGCTTTGCACGCTCGCGTCATCGTGATGGCCCATCCCGCCGACCGGAAGCCTACCGCCGCCGCGCCCTATCGCCCGGTCTGGGGCAACGCCGGCTATCGCGCGCTCGCCGCTTCGTTGGCGCTGGGGATCGCAGTGGGCGCAGGCGTCTACGCCGCTTTCGCGCCGGCGCCCGGCGGCGACAAAGTCGAACGCGCTGTCGTCGCCGGATACATTCGCGGCCGCCTCGCTGGTCAGCCCGTCGACGTCGCGACGTCGGATCGGCACGCGGTCAAGCCCTGGCTGGCGGGCAAGGTCGCCGGCGCGACGACGGTCGTCGATCTCCAGGCGGACGGGTTTTCTCTGGTGGGCGGACGGGTCGACGTCATCGGGACCGTCCCGGTCGCAACGCTCATTTATCAGCGCCGCGAGCATCAGATCGCGTTGAGCGAATTGCCCGCTGCGCCGGACGCCGCTTCGAGCGAGCCGCGACGCGTGACGCGCGACGGCTACGCGCTGCTCGAATGGTCCGACGCAGGTCGCCGCTATGTCGCCGTGTCCGACCTACCCGCGCCCGAACTCGACGCTTTCGCCGCCGCATTTCGCCGCGCCGCCGCCGCCGAGCGCGAAGAGCCGCCGAAACCATGAACCTAGCGCGGTTTCACCTGAGGCGACGAGCGGCTCGTCGTCACAGCTCGCGCAGGAATGCGGCTGGCTTCTGCCCAAGGATGCGCCAGGCGCCGATCATGCCCAGAGCGACGGTCAGCGCAAGCCCGGCCGCGGCCGCGGCGAACGCCGGCGCCGGGGCGAATACGAAATCGAGCCCCATGACGCGGGCGACAATGACATAGGCGGCGAGCGTTCCCGCGGCGACGCCGAACGCCGCGGTCGCCGCGCCGAGCAGCGCATATTCGATCAGGAACGTCGCCGCGAGGCGCCCGCGGGTCGCCCCCAAGATCTTCAAGATTACAGCGTCGAGGATGCGGGCGCGCCGATTGGCGGCGAGCGCGCCGGCGAGCACCAGCACCGCGGACGTCAGCGCGATCCCCGACGCCGAGCGGATCGCCAGCGCCAGTTTGGCGGTCAGCGCCTCGATGGCTTCCAGCGCGTCGCGCACCCTTACCGCCGCTATGGAAGGAAAGTCGCGCGCGGCGGCCTTCATCAGCGCGCCTTCGTCCGCCCCGTTCGGCAGCGCGGCGGTGACGAGCACCGTATAGGGCGCGCCTTTGAAGGCGCCGGGAGTGAAGACGAAGACGAAATTGATGCCGAAGCTTCGCCAGTTAACCTTGCGCAAGTTGTAAATCGTCGCCGTGATCTCGCGGCCGAGCACGTTGAGCGTGATCGTATCGCCGATCTTGACGCCGAGCCCTTCGGCGACGCCCGTTTCGAGCGAAACCAGCGGCGGCCCGGAATAGTCGGCGGGCCACCATCGGCCGGCGACGACTTTAGACCCTTCGGGCGGCGCGTCGGCGAAGGTGACGCCGCGATCGCCTTCGAGGACCCAGGCGACGCCTTCCTTGGCCTTGAAGCTCGCCGCCGGGACGTCGCCGATCCTGACGACGCGCCCGCGCATCATCGGCGCCTCGACGATTCTCGCCTGCGGCGCCTCGAGGCCGAGGAAGCCACGGAACGCGGCGATGTCGGCGCTGCGCACGTCGAGAAAGTAGAAGCTCGGCGTTTCCCCAGGCGTCGCGCGCCGCAACTCGCCGCGCAGGTTGGAGTCGACCAGGGTCAGCGCGACCAGCACCGCTAGGCCGAGCCCGAGCGACAGCACTACCGAAGGCGTCAGCGCCCCGGGCCGATGAAGATTGGCGATCGCCATCCGCCAGGCGACCGAACGCGCGCGCGGCGCGCGGCGCGCCAGCGCCATCGCGCCGGCCGCGACGAGCCGCAGCGCGAGAAGCGCGAGCGTCGTCGCGACGACGACGACGATGGCGACGGTGCGTTGGGGACCGGCGAGGATCGCGACCGCTGCGAGCGTCGCGCCGCCGAGCGCCGTGGCGCCAAGGTAGCGAAGGCGCGGCGGGGCGGCGCGGGTCTCGACGAGATTGCGGAACAGCTGGGAGACTGGAACGTCATGGGCGCGCCCCAGCGGCGCGATGGCGAAGACGAACGCCGTCAGCACGCCGTAGAGCGCGCCGAGCGCGATTTCGCCGGGGTAGACCGCCGGCGCCAGCGGCAGCGGCAGCACCGGGGCGAACAGCGCCGCGACGGCGAAGGGCGTCGCCGCCCCGATCGCCAATCCCGCGACGACGCCGATCAGGGCGACGACGAGAAACTCGATCAGCGCCAGCGCGACGACCGCGCCGCCGCTCGCCCCCAACGCCTTGAGGATCGCCAGGCTTGCGCGCTTGCGCTCGACGAAGCCTTGCGCGGCGTTGGCGACGCCGACGCCGCCGACGACCAGCGAGATCAGGCCGACGAGCGCGAGGAACTCGCCGAAACGATCGAGGTCGCGCGAGAATTCCGGGGAGACGTTCGATCGCGTTCGCGTCTCCCATCCCGCCTCAGGGAACGCCGCCTTCGCTTCGTCGACGAACGCCACGACGGCGGCCTCGTTCGGCGGCGCGCCGCCGGCGCTCAGGAGCACGCGCGTCGTCCAGCGGACGAGCGAGCCCGGCTGAACGAGGCCGCTCGCGGCGAGCGCGTCCTGCGAAATCAGCACGCGCGGGCCGAGGCCGACGCCGGTCGCGAGCCGATCCGGCTCGGAGACGAGCTCGGCGCGAACTTCAAAGTGGGCGGCGCCGAGGTCGAAGGCGTCGCCGATCTTGAGACCCAGCCGGTCGAGCAGCGTCGACTCGACCGCGGCGCCGAAGCGATCCTCGCGTTTCGCGAGCGCCGCGTTCGGCGCCATCGCGGGCTCGAAAACCGCCTGACCGATCCGCGGCCAGTCTTGGTCCACCGCCTTGAGTTCGACGAGCGCCGCTTCGCCCGCCTCGTTGCGCGCCATCGCGCGCATGGTGGCGATGGTCGAGAGCGCGCCGCGACTTTGCAGGAACGCGCGCTCCTCGGAAGAGAGCTGACGGTGGATCAGCGAAAACGAGGCGTCGCCGCCGAGAATCGTTCGCCCGTCGCGCGCCATTCCGTCTTGAAGCGCGCACGCGAGCGAATTGACCGCGACGATCGCGGCGACGCCGAGCGCGATGCAGACGAGGAAGATGCGCAGCCCAGCGAGCCCGCCGCGCAAATCGCGAAACGCGAGGCGCGCGAGCACGAAGCGCGCGAGGCGCCGCGACGGCGCAGCGGCTGGCTCGCTCATGCGAGCGCCGGGGCGAGCGCTTCGAGGACGCCCGAACGCATGCGCAACGTGCGATCGCAACGCGCGGCGAGCGCGGGATCGTGGGTGACCAGCGCAAGCGTGGCGCCGCGGCGCGAGGAGGCGTCGAACAGGAGATCGATGATCGCGCGCCCGGTCGCTTCGTCGAGATTGCCCGTCGGCTCGTCGGCGATCAGCAGCGAGGGGCGCGGCGCCAAGGCCCGCGCCAGCGCGACGCGCTGCTGCTCGCCGCCGGAAAGCTGGGCGGGATAATGGCCATGCCGCTCGGCGAGTCCGACCAGCGCCAATTCCTTCGCGGCGCGCGCGAAGGCGTCTGGGGCGCCGGCGAGCTCCAGCGGCGCGGCGACGTTCTCGAGCGCGGTCATGGTCGGGATGAGATGAAAGGACTGGAAGACGATGCCGATCCGCGCGCCGCGAAATCGCGCCAGCGCGTCCTCGCCCATCGCGTGGATGGCGACGCCGTCGACGACGATCTCGCCGCTGTCGGGCCGCTCCAAGCCAGCCATGGTCATCAGCAGCGTCGATTTGCCGGAGCCGGACGGGCCGATCAGGCCGACCGCCTCGCCCTTGTCGATTGTCAGATTGACCTTGCGCAATATATGCACCCTGGCCGCGCCGTCGCCGAGACTGAGGTCGACGTCGCGCATTTCGATCGCAGGATTCGCCATCGTGAAGAGATTCCTTCGGCCAGAGAACGCCTCATATGGGCATTTGCGCGTCCGCGTCCAGGTTTTTGCCCTGGCGCTTGCGGCAGGGCTGAGCCTCGCCGCGGCGCCGGTCGAGGCGCGCATGCTGCATGTCGTCGCTCTCGGCGACAGCCTGACCGCCGGCTACGGGCTGCCGCCGGGCGAGGCGTTTCCCGATGTCCTCCAGCGCGCCCTCAAGGCGCACGGCTGGGACGTCGAGGTCGCCAACGCCGGCGTCTCCGGCGAGACCGCCGCCGACGGGCTGGCGCGTTACGATTGGAGCGTGCCCGCCGGCACGGACGCGCTGATCGTCGAACTCGGCGCCAACGACATGTTGCGCGGCATGGACCCGACCGCCGCCGAGGCGGCGCTGGCGCAAATCCTCGACAAAGCGCGCGCCGCCCATGTCGCGACGCTGCTGGCGGGCATGCGCGCGCCGGCCAATCTCGGCCCCGACTATCAAAAGCGCTTCGACGCGATCTATCCCGATCTCGCCAAGAATTACGGCGTCGCGCTCTACCCCTTCTTTCTCGACGGCGTGGCGGGCGACCCCACGCTCAATCAGAAGGACGGATTGCACCCGACGCGCGCAGGCATGGAGAAGATCGTCGCCGCGATCCTGCCGTCGGTCGAAGGCGTGTTGGCCGAGGTCAAGCCGTAGCGCGCGCAAAAATCCTGCGCCGCCGCCGATTTTCCGTGTGCGCCGCTCGCGCGCGCCGCTCTTGCGCGCCGGCCAGGCTTTGCCTTAGCAACGCCGGGCGGGGCGTCCGCGCAAGCGGCGCGCCGCTCAGGAAAGGATGCCGCCCATGTCCGTCGCGCGCCACGTCTTGACGCTGTCCTGCGCCAACAGGGCGGGAATCGTCGCCAAGGTTTCGGCGGCCTTGTTCGAGGGCGGATTCAACATCCTCGAAGCCCAGCAGTTCGACGACACCGAAACCGGCAACTTCTTCATGCGCGTCGCGTTCAACGGCGCCGACGAGAAGGCCGACGTCGCCGCGCTGCGCGTCGCCTTCGCCGATCTCGCCGCCGCGCTGAAGATGACCTGGGCGATGCGCGCGGCGAACGAGAAGAAGCGCGTGGCGCTGCTGGTTTCGCGCTTCGACCATTGCCTGGTCGATCTCCTCTATCGCTGGCGCAACGGCGAGCTGGCGATGGAGATCGTCGCGATCATCGCCAATTATCCGCGCGAGACGTACGACCACATCGAATTCGACGACGTTCCGTTCCACTACCTGCCGGTGACCAAGCAGACCAAGATGGAGCAGGAGGCGCAGGTCTGGGAGGTCGTGCGCGGCGCCAAGGCCGACGTCGTCGTGCTCGCGCGCTACATGCAGATTCTCTCCGACGGCCTCGCCGCCAAGCTGCAGGGGCGCTGCATCAACATCCACCACTCGTTCCTGCCCGGCTTCAAAGGCGCGCGGCCTTACCATCAGGCGCATGCGCGCGGCGTCAAGCTGATCGGCGCCACCGCGCACTTCGTCACCTCAGACCTCGACGAAGGCCCGATCATCGAACAGGACGTCGAGCGCATCAGCCATAGCGACACGCCCGAGGACCTGGTGCGCAAGGGCCGCGACATCGAGCGGCGCGTTCTTTCGCGCGCGCTCGCCTATCATCTCGAAGACCGCGTGTTGCTCAACCGCGGCAAGACGGTGGTGTTTTCTGGCTGAGACGGCGCGTCCCCCGCGCTCGGCCGCCCGCTCGCCTTTACTTCTTCGCGCGCTTGGCCGCGGGCCGCTTCACGGCGCGAACCGCCTTCTTTGCGGGCGCCTTCTTCGCGGCGGCTTTCTTCGCCGCGGGCCTTCGCGCCGCAGGCTTGGCGGCGGCCTTCGCCTCGACCGCCTTCTTCGGTCGCGCATGTTTGACGTGGATGCGTTCGATGCTGCGCGTCGGAGCGTGCTCCTGCGCCCAGGCGACCGCAGTCTCGAACGCGACCGGCTCCGTGTACAGCAGCTGATGGTTGAGCTGGCCGCTGGCCTCGTCCTGCCAGAAATAGGTCACCGAACTCTCGGGCCGATCTTTTTCGTCGTACGACGTGTAAACGACCAGGCAAGGCGGAGACGGGACAAAGACGTCGAGATCGCCGATGCCGACGCTCGTCCATGAAAGCAGTGTCGCCATGCGAAGTTCCTCCGTTTTCGCGCGCGTCGGCGCTGTCTTATCGCGGCGCCTGCGGCGTGCAATCATTTGTGATCGGGTTGCGCGACCGATGGTTGCGTTGAGTCAATAATGTCGAAAAATACACCGCTTCGCCGAGGCTTTAGCCGATCGTTCCGGCGCAGAGTTGGAGAATGCGCGAGCGCGACAAGGGCGCTACAGCCGCCGCCACAGCGCCGCCGCCCATCCGAACACAACGTTCTTGGCTTGCACGGCGGGTGGGCTGTCGAGAACGGCCGGCGCGCCGGCGCGCGCTTCGCAGCCGCTGGAGAGATGCGAAACGACGATTTCGCCGTCGGTGAAATAGGGGTCGCCGCCGCCGTTGCGCGCGAACACCGTCGGCCCGACGCCGCTCACCAGATAGGACGCCTCGACGAGGCCGGCGCGGGCGAGGTCCGTGGCGATGAGATCACGCTCGGCGTCGATGTCGGGGCCAATGTGGTGGGTCACTTGGCCGGTGAAGTGGCTGACGCCGACGCTGCGGTCGAACGTCGCCGCGCCGAGCCAGACCGGCTGGCCGTCGTCGCCGGCGTCGAGAACCTTCCAGAAGCGCACGTGATGGCGCGTGCTCGCCGATACGCCCGAGGGCTTCTGAAAGGCGAGGTCCTGCCGGCGCCCGTCGTAGAAGAGGTCGCTGACCGGCGCCGTCGCGTAGGCGCGACGCAGCAGCACGCTGCCGGCGAGCTTGGCGCTCGAACGCAGCGTCACCGGATCGGCGGGGCGCCAACCAGCGGCGCGCATCGCGCACAGAATGTCCTCGCGCTGGCCCTCCAGGCCGACGTTGAGCGCGTCGCCCGGGATGCCGAGCGAAGTCGTCGTCGTCATCGCCTTGTCGGCGAGGGCGTGCTGATGCTCGTAATGGCGCCAGAATGCCGGCGCGAGCCCATAGGCGATCGATACGTAGCAGGCGGCGGCGACGCCGAACGCCAGGAAAACTCGGCGCGCCGGCGCGCGGGGGCGGGGACTTGGCGACATAGGCGGTGATTTTGCGGGCGCGTTCGCCTAAAAGCAATCGCTTCGATTCGCCGCGATCCCACCAGGTCGCGAACCCGCGTCTTTGAGGGATTCGATCCTCTTCCGATGTCGTTCTTGGCCCTTTACGCCCGCGTTCTCGCCCAGTTGCGCCCGGTCAGGGCGCTGGCGAGCGCGCTGGTCGTCGCCAATCTCGCCCTGGCGACGGCGCAATTCGCCGAGCCGTTGCTCTACGGCAAGGTGATCGACCGCCTCGCGTCCGCGCAATCGGCCGGCGCCGCGCCGCTGTGGGCGGACGTCGCGCCCTGGCTCGCCGCCTGGGCCGGGTTCGCCGTGTTCTCGATCGTCGCCAGCATCGGGGTCGCGCTGCACGCCGACCGGCTTGCCCATCGCCAGCGCGTCGGCGTGATGGCGGCCTATTTCGAGCACGTGCTGCATCTGCCGATGAGCTTTCACGCCAGCGCCCATTCCGGGCGCCTGCTGAAGGTGATGATCGAAGGCTCCAACGGCATGTTCGGGGTGTGGCTGTCGTTCTTTCGCGAACATTGCGCCGGCTTCGTCGCGCTCGTCGTGCTGCTGCCGCTGACCTTGCTCAAGAACTGGCGGCTCGGCGCGATCCTCGTCGGCCTGGTCGCCGTCTTCGGCCTGGCGATGAACGCGGTCATCCGCCGCACCGAGACGATGCAGGTCGCCGCCGACGAAGCGAGCACGGATCTCGCCGAGCGCGTCTCCGACGTGTTGGGCAACCTGCCGGTCGTGCAGAGCTTCGCGCGCATCGAGGAAGAGGCGCGGGCGCTGCGCCGCCTGATCGACCGCCTGCTCGACGCGCAATTTCCCGTTCTCACCTGGTGGGCGCTGGCGAGCGTCGCCACGCGGGCCGGCGCCACCCTGGCGCTGCTGGCGATTTTCGTCACCGGCGTCTGGCTCGATATCCGCGGACTGACCACAATCGGCGAAATCGCGACCTTCATGGGGCTGGCGACGATGCTGATCGGCCGGCTCGAACAGATCGTCGGCTTCGTCAACTTCCTGTTCAGCCAGGCGCCCAAGCTCGCCCAGTTCTTCGACGTGCTCGACGCCGCTTCGAGCGTCGTCGACCGCCCCGATGCGGTCAAAGTCGGGCGCCTCGCCGGCGATGTGCGCTTCGAAGCGGTGTCGTTCTCCTATGACGGCGGGCGCGACGCGGTCGTCGACATTTCCTTCGACGCGCCGGCGGGCCAAACCATTGCGCTGGTCGGCGCGACCGGCTCGGGCAAGTCGACGACGCTCGCGCTGCTGCACCGGGTCTACGATCCCGCGCGCGGGCGCATCGCGATCGACGGGCGCGACATCCGCGACATGACGCTTTCTTCGCTGCGCGACAACATCGGCGTGGTGTTCCAGGAGCCGTTCATCTTCGCGCGCTCGATCGAGGAGAATCTTCGTATCGGCAAGCCCGACGCGAGCCCGGCGGAAATCGCGCTGGCGCTCGAGCGCGCCCAGGCGAGCGACTTCGTGCGCGAGCAGCCGCGCGGGCTTTCGACCATCGTCGGCGAGCGCGGCCGCAATCTTTCGGGGGGTGAGCGCCAGCGCCTCGCCATCGCGCGGGCGCTGCTCAAGGACCCGCCGATCATGATCCTCGACGAGGCGACCAGCGCGCTCGACGCCGGCACTGAAAGGCAATTGCAGGAGGCGCTGAACGCGGCGACGCAGGGGCGCACGACCCTCGTCATCGCCCATCGCCTCGCCACCATCCGCCGGGCCAACCGTATCCTGGTGTTCGACAAAGGCGAGATCGTCGAAGAGGGGACCTTCGACGAACTCGTCGCCCAGGGCGGCCTTTTTGCCGCCTTGGCGAAGGCGCAATTCATGGATCGCGAGCGCGAGCCGGCGGCGCCGTAACAAACCGGGCGCGGCGGGCGAACGGTGGGCGAGCGTTCCCTTCGCATGGGATCGCCTGCTAGATTGTCGCTTGGGAGACGAGCCATGAAACAAGACGCCTTTCCCGTGACCCACACCGAGGCGGAGTGGCGCGCGCTGCTCAGCCCCGAGCAGTACGCGATCATGCGCGAGCACGGCACCGAGCGGGCGGGGAGCTGCGCGCTCAACACCGAGAAGCGGCCCGGCGTGTTCTCCTGCGCCGGCTGCGGCCAGCCGTTGTTCCAATCCGCGACCAAGTTCGACAGCGGCACCGGCTGGCCGAGCTTCAACGATCCCGTGCCCGGATCGGTGGAAACGACTGCGGACCGCAGCTGGGGCATGACGCGCACCGAGGTCCATTGCGCGCGCTGCGGCTCGCATCTCGGCCACGTCTTTCCCGACGGCCCGCCGCCGACCCATCTGCGTTATTGCATCAACGGCGTGGCGACGAACTTCACTCCGGCTTGACGGCGGACGTCATCGCGCCGACAAAGTCGGGGCCATGAACGCGCCGAACTCGCCCGACGCCTTTCGCGCCTCGCGGCGCCCGGAGGGCCACCCTCCGGTCAGGAGCGGGCGCGTCGGCGCGTTGCTGGTCAATCTCGGCACGCCCGAGGCGACCGACTACTGGTCGATGCGCCGCTACCTCAAGGAATTCCTGTCCGACCGACGCGTCGTCGAGGCGCCGCGGCTCGTCTGGTGGGCGATCCTCAACCTCGTCATCCTGACAAGGCGGCCGGCCGCAAAGGGGCGCGACTACGCTTCGATCTGGAACCGCGAGCGCAACGAGGGCCCGCTGAAGACGATCACGCGGGCTCAGGCGGAAAAGCTCGGCCAGGCGCTGACGCTAGGGGCGGCGGACGGGCGCGTCGAAGTCGACTGGGCGATGCGCTACGGCAAGCCGGCGATCGCCGAGCGCCTCGCGGCGCTGCAAGACAAGGGCTGCGAGCGCATTCTCCTCGTTCCGCTCTATCCCCAATATTGCGCGGCGACGACGGCGACGGTCTGCGACAAGACGTTCGAGGCGCTGCAACGCCTGCGCTGGCAGCCGACGTTGCGCGTCGCCGCGCCCTATTACGACGATCCCGTCTATATCGAGGCGCTCGCGCGCTCGACCCGCGCTTCGCTCGCCAAGCTCGATTTCGAGCCGGAAATCCTGCTCGCCTCGTTCCACGGCATCCCGCGCGCCTATTTCGACAAGGGCGATCCCTACTATTGCCATTGCGCCAAGACGACGCGGCTGCTGCGCGAGGCGCTCGGGCTGCCGCCGGAGCGTCTGCGCATGAGCTTCCAGTCGCGCTTCGGGCGCGCCCAGTGGCTGCAGCCCTACACCGCCGAGACCGTGAGGGCGCTTGGCCGCGAAGGCGTCAAACGCCTCGCCGTCGTCATGCCGGGCTTCGCCGCCGACTGCCTGGAGACGCTGGAGGAGATCGGCGTCGAGAACGCCGGCTATTTCAAAGCCGCCGGAGGCGAAAAGTTCGCCGCGCTGCCTTGCCTCAACGACGGCGAGGACGGCATGCGGGCGCTCGAGGCGGTCGCGCGGCGGGAGCTGGCGGGGTGGATCTGACGAGGCGGCGGCGTCACGTGATTGTCATTTATCTACACGTTAGGCGATCTCTCGCGCAAGCGTATGTACTCTCGGCAAACGGTCAATGCTTATACTTCTGGTACTCGATGATAAAGCAGGCCGCAACCTGGTCTTGAGTTGGGTAGTTCCGCATGCAGGATAGCGTAACTTCCTTCGCGACCTCAGGGGTCCAGGTCTTAGGTTGAATCGCAAAAAGACCCAGCAAACTCACAATCAGTAAACCGCTTACTGTGAACAACGTGTTCATTTTAATTACGGGTTCTGATATTGTTTTCAATTCGTCGTTCGCGCGAGTAAGATCGTCTGACTCGATCCGCCTTGCCGCGCCTGAACGTGACGACTCGCCCTGCGTTTTAGCTACCTTACGGGGGAGCTTCTTGGCCATCTTAGGCGGAATCTCATGTAAGCTCTCACCAAAATTGGATTGTACGAGTTTGATCGCCCTATCAATAAATTCTCGCTCACCAAATAATGGATCGCACGTCCCTAGATTTATGTGAGCTCCTCCCCGATCGAAAACGCAAAGACAGTTTGAACCGAAGATACTCCTTTCCAGCGTTACAAAGTGAAGGGCACCCTTGGTCCGGGGGTCGATAACGGCAAAAGTGTAGGGATAGCTAATTATCGGCTTTTCGCCCTCTTTCCCGATTAGCGATATCGCGTCTCTTACGAAAAACGCGAGATATGTATCCGATTGAAAAGCGCGAGTTGTCTCCCCACTAGAGAGATCTGGTAGAGCCGGGCTGAAAGGAACGGTATCCATGGAGTCTTTTTATCTCAGAAAACCGAACTGTTTGTTAATAACCGGTCTCGTGAAAACTTATGGCCGCTTCGCTTCGATCTGCTTTGGCACGTGTTCGGCCGGCGTCTTCGTCGTCGCGATGTGGACGATGTCGCCGGAAATCGTGATGTCGCCCTCCCAACGATCGCCCAGCGGTACGCTGCGCAACACGGTCATATCGATCCGCTGATAGACCTTGCCGTCGGCGGCGAAGGCCCGGTCCGCCGATGCGTTGAGAATATCCAAGCTGTAGAAAACGCCCGAGCCGCCGCCGCTGTAACTGACGAGCACGACGAGAAGGCCATTGCTCGTCCGGCCCCGGAATTCGTAGGCCGTCTCCTCGGCGCCGTTCAGCGAGCCGGGGGCGGCGCGGGTCTGCGCGATCCAACCGTGGTCCTGCTTGATCGGGTCTCCGTAAAGTTCGCTGCCGATCGCGGCCTGGGCGTCCACCGTCACCAGGATCGGGCCGGAATCGCCGAGATCGCCGGCGCCCAAATCGCGGAAGACTTCCGGCGGAATCGGCTTGCCCTGCAAGGTGAAGGCGCGGCGCAATTCGTCGAGCGGGGTCTCGGCGAAGGCCGTCGAGGCCGCGCAGACGGCGGCGAGGAGCGCAAGCGCCGCGAGCGGACGGTCAAGTGCGCGCATCGATCGATCTCCTGCGCTCGCCGCGGCGAGGCCTTCGCCGCCCCTTACGGTCCGATCGCCGCCGCGGCGGCGTTTCCCTCGAACCGCGCTCGCTCCGTCCATCTTCGGCGCGAAACTGATAGGCTCATAGGCGCTGATTCGTAAGTCGTCGGGGCGAAAGGAAACGGCATGATCATCGGGCTGGCGTTGCACACCCTGGCGGCCGTCGTTTGGGTCGGCGGCATGTTCTTCGCGCACATGGTTCTCAGGCCGAGCGCCGGCCCACTCGAACCGGCGGCACGTCTGGCGCTGTGGAGCCGCGTCTTCCCGCGCTTCTTCGTTTGGGTCTGGCTCAGCGTCGCCAGCCTTCTCGTCACCGGCTTCGGCATGGTGCTCTTCGGCATGGGCGGGTTCGCTGCGGTCGGCGGCTGGGTCCACGCGATGACGGCGCTCGGCGTCGTCATGGCCGCGATCTTCGCCACTATCTATTTCGCGCCGTGGCCGCGCTTTCGCCGCGCGGTCTCGGTCGCCGATTGGCCGAGCGCGGAGGCGAACCTCAGGACGATCCGGCTGTTGGTCACCGTCAACCTGACCTTCGGCCTCTTAACTTCGGCGATCGGCGCGAGCGGGCCCTATCTCGGATAGAAGGCTCTGCTCATGTCGGCGCGGCCGCCTCCTCGCGCCACGGATTGAAGACGGCGATGCGCGCCCTTTCGAATTCGCCCGCGTCGCGGGTAACGACCGTCAGGCCGTAGTGCAGGGCCGTCGCCGCGATGATGAGGTCGGGTTGCGAATAGGTGTGACGCGCCTTGCGTCCGGCTTCGACGAGGAGGCGCCATTTGAGCATCACGTCTTCGCTCACAGGCAGCGTTCTCTGCGCGAACATCGGGCGCAGAATCTGAGCGAGCCAGTCGTTGAGTTCGGCGCGGCGCGCCGCGTCGGCGACGCGTTCGATGCCGAAGCGAATCTCGGCGAAGGTCACGACGCTGACGAACAGCGAATCGAGCGGCTGCGCGGCGATGAACTCCACGACCTTCGGCTCGGGCCGCGCACGGCGCAGTTCGCTGAGGACATTCGTATCGAGCAGCCAGCTTTTCACAATTCGACGTCGCGCACGGGCGAGCGCTCGCTGCGGCCCGGTTCGATGTCGATTTCGCGATAGGGCGAGGCCTGCATCGCCGCGATCAGCGCCGCCCCGCTGCGCTCGCCGGCGAGCCGGCGGAATTCGTCCGCCGCGACAACCACGACCTCGTCGCGGCCATGTACGGTGACGTGCTGCGGCCCTTCGCTGCGCGCCCGACGCACGACTTCGCTGAAGCGCGCCTTGGCGTCCTGCAACAGCCAACGTCCGGGCGGGCGCGGCGGCTTGGCTGGCCTTGCGATTCTAGTCATGCTGACTAGATACCACGGACGAGCCCAAATTCTCAAGCGCCGCCGCGCTCACGGCGCGGCGCTTTTCGCTCGCCCCTACCCATTCGCCTCCGCGCCGCCTATATGCTGGGCCTCACCCCATCCCGAACCCTCCGGAGCCAAGCGCTTGACCGCCATGACCGACGCCGCTTCCGAAAAAATCCCCGTCACCGTGCTCACCGGCTACCTCGGCGCCGGCAAGACCACCTTGCTCAACCGCATCCTGAGCGAGCCGCACGGGCGCAAATACGCCGTCATCGTCAATGAGTTCGGCGAAATCGGCATCGACAACGAGCTCGTCGTCGGAGCCGACGAGGAAGTGTTCGAGATGAACAACGGCTGCATCTGCTGCACGGTGCGCGGCGACCTCATCCGCATCATCGAGGGGCTGATGAAGCGCAAGGGCAAGTTCGACGCGATCATCGTCGAGACGACGGGTCTCGCCGATCCGGCGCCGGTGGCGCAGACCTTTTTCGTCGACGAGGACGTGCGCGCCTCGGCCCGGCTCGACGCGGTGGTGACGATCGCCGACGCCAAGTGGCTCGCCGCCCGGTTGCGCGACGCGCCCGAGGCCAAGAACCAGATCGCGTTCGCCGACGTCATCGTCCTCAACAAGAAGGACCTGGTCTCGGCGGCGGAACTGCGCGAGGTCGAGGCGCGCATTCGCGCCATCAATCCCTACGCCAAGCTTCACGCCGCGCAGAATTGCGACGTCGCGCTCGTCGAGGTGCTCGAGCGCCGCGCGTTCGATCTCGACCGCATCCTCGACATCGAGCCGGAATTCCTCACCGTCGACGATCACGACCATCACGACCACGACCACGGCCATAATCACAGCCACGGCCTGAGGCACTTTCACGACGAAGACATGCAATCGATCGCGGCGCGGTTGGAAGGCGACCTCGATCCCAACAAGTTCATGCCGTGGATCAATCAATTGACGCAGGAGCAAGGGCCGAACATCCTGCGCTGCAAGGGCATCGTCGCCTTCAAGGACGACCCCAAGCGCTTCGTCTTCCAGGGCGTCCACATGATGCTCGACGGCGAAATTCAGCGCGAGTGGAAGCCGGGCGAAAAGCGCGAGTCGAAGGTCATATTCATCGGCCGCGACCTCGACGAGAATGAAATCCGCGAGGGCTTCCTCGCCTGCGCCGCCTGACCGCCGCGGCGCCGGGGGGTTCCGCTATGGCCGAGCCGACGTCTTCGCTGACCCAGCACGTGCGGCCGCTGCCGGCCGGCGCGCATGTCGTGGGCGCGGCGTTTCTCGCCGGCGAGCCGGCGCTCGCGCTCGCCGACGGCGCCGTTCTGATCGGCGACGCGGGCTCGCAAAAGCGGATCGCGGCGCATCCCGAGGGCGCGATCCTCATCGCGCGCGGCGACGGCAGGCGGCTCGTCAGCGGCGGCGACGACGGCCGCGTCGTTTCGGTCGGCGCCGACGGCTCGTCGCAAGCGATCGCCGACGAAAAGGGCCGCTGGATCGACGCGCTGGCGATGCGCGGCGGCGCGATCGCTTGGGGTTCGGGCAAGCGCGCGAGCGCGCGCGACGAAGCGGGCGCTGTGAAATCCTACGAGGCGCCGAGCACCGTGCGCGGGCTCTGCTTCCTGCCCAAGGGCTATCGCCTCGCGCTCGCCCATTACAATGGCGTTTCGCTGTGGTTTCCCAACGCCGGCGCGGCGCCGAGCCTGCTGGAGTGGAAAGGCTCGCATCTCGACGCCACCGCTTCGCCGGACGGGCGCTTTCTCGTCAGCGCGATGCAGGAGAACGCGCTGCACGGCTGGCGCCTCTCCGATTCGCGCAACATGCGCATGACGGGCTATCCCGGCAAGACGCGCGCGCTTTCCTGGTCGCACGATGGCCATTGGCTCGCCACCTCCGGCGCCGACGCCTGCGTCGTCTGGCCGTTCAAGGACAAGGACGGTCCGATGGGCAAGGCGCCGCGCGAATGCGGCGTCAGGCCGTCGCGGGTGACGCAGGTCGCGTTCCATCCGCGCGCGCTGGTCGTCGCCATCGGCTATTCCGACGGCCTCGTGCTGCTCTGCCGCCTCGGCGACGCCGCTGAAATCCTGGTGCGCGCGCCGGGCGAGGGCGCGATCAGCGCGCTTTGCTGGGACGCGAGCGGCGCGCGGCTGCTGTTCGGACTCGAAACCGGCGCCGCCGGCCTGCTGACTTTGCCGGCGTAAGACCCCTTAGCAAGAAAGGCCCAGCCATGAACCCCGACGCCTCGCCGTTGTTCCAGCCGTTCCGCCTCGGCGATCTCGACCTACCCAACCGCGTCGTCATGGCTCCGATGACGCGCAACCGCGCGACGCCGGGGTCCGACGCGCCCAACGACCTCATGGCGGCCTATTACCGCCAGCGCGCCGGCGCTGGGCTGATCGTTTCCGAGGCTTCGCAGATCAGCCGGCAGGGGCAGGGCTACATCTGGACGCCCGGCCTCTACAGCGAGGCCCAGGTCGAGGGCTGGCGCACGACGACGCGCGCGGTTCACGACGCGGGCGGGCGGATTTTCGTGCAGATGTGGCACGTCGGCCGCGTCTCGCACACGTCCTTGCAGCCGAAAGGCGGCGCGCCGGTCGCCCCTTCCGCGATCCGCGCCAAGACGAGGACGTTCATCGAGACGGGATTCGCCGAAGTTTCCGAGCCGCGCGCGCTCGATGCGAGCGGCATCGCGCAAATCGTCGACGATTATGCGCGCGCCGCGGCCAACGCCAAGCGCGCCGGCTTCGACGGCGTTGAAATCCACGCCGCCAACGGCTACCTGATCGACCAGTTCCTGCGCGACGGCGTAAACAGGCGCGAGGATTCCTACGGCGGCGCGATCGAGAACCGCGCCCGCTTCGCGCTCGAAGTCGTCGACGCGATCCTCAAGGTCTGGCCGGCTTCGCGGGTCGGAATCCGCCTCGCGCCGGTCAGCCCGGCCAACGACGTCGCCGATTCCAATCCGGCGGCGCTGTTCGGCTATCTCGTCGAGCGCTTGAGCGAGCGCCGCCTCGCTTATGTCCACGTCGTCGAGGGCGCGACGCAGGGCGAGCGCGACTTCGCGCCGTTCGACTACGCCGCGCTGCGCCGCGCGTTCGGCGGCGCCTATATCGCCAACAACGGCTACACCCGCGAGCTCGCGGTCGAGGCGCTGGCCGAGGGGCGCGCCGACCTCGTCGCCTTCGGCCGGCCGTTCATCTCCAATCCCGATCTCGTCGAACGCCTGCGTCGCGGCGCGGCCTTGGCGCCGCTCGATCGCGAGACGCTGTTCGGCGGCGGCGCCAAAGGTTACACCGATTATCCCGCGCTCGCGGACGCTTGAGGGCGGCTCGGGTCAGGCCGGCGGGAACGGGCCCGGTCCATCGGTCGCGAGGGCGTCGTCGTCGACCGACATCACGTTGCCGCGCCAGACGAACTGGTCGCGGTTCCAGCCCTGGATCCACAGCCACGGCAGCAACAGGTCGCGCGCGATCCAGGCGAGCGCCGACGACCATTTGAGGGGCCAGCCGGCGGCGAGAGCCAGCGCCGCTTCCGCGCCGTACCAGACGAGAACGGCGAGGATCGCGGCGAGCGGCGCGTCGACGCCCCATTCGGGCCCCGCGATCGCGGCGGCCGCGATGGTGAATGCGCTGGTCGTCAGCAGCTCCGGCGCGTAATAGGGCGCGAAGGTGGCGCGCCGCAGCCGCGCCCAGCGCACTTGCCGCGCCCATACGTCGCGCCAGCGCCGAGCGCCCAGCGGCTGCTGGAAGGGATGGCTCACCAGATGGGCGCGCAGGCCGGCGCGATGGACGAGCTTGGTCGCCGCCGCGTCCTCGGCGATTTCGGCGCCGAGCGCTTCGATGCCGCCGCCCGCTTCAAGAACGCTACGCCGCCACAGCATGGTCTTGCCCTGGGCGAAGCCGTAGCCGACCGTCTCGGCGGCGTATTGCCAGCGCGCCTGATAGGTGTTGAGGAACGCGCATTCGACTTCGGCCGCGAAGGAGTCCGGCCTGGCCCCGATCGGCGGCGCGCAGACGATGCCGGTGTCGGCGCGCCAGCGCGCCATCAGGCGCTGGATATAGTCGCGAGGCATCAGCACGTTGGAATCGGCGACGACCACCCAGGGGCGCGAGGCCGCCTTCCAGCCCTTCACGACATTGTTGAGCTTTGGGTTGCCGCTGACGCGATCGTCGCCGATCAGCAAGCGCGCCGGAACGCCCGGGTTGGCGGCGATCGCCCGGCGAACCAGCGGCGCGATCGGATCGGCCGCGTCGGCGACGCAGAACAGGATTTCATAATTGGGATAATCGAGCGCGAAGATCGAGGCGAGCGTTTCCTTGGAAAAAGCTTCGACGCCGCACAACGGCTGCACGAGGCTGACCGGCGGCGCCCCGGCGGGCGCGGCGACGTGCGACGCTTCCCGTCGGCAGCGGAACGCCGCGAGACCGGCGCTGAAGGTTTGGATCGCAAGACCGGAGGCGGCGACGCCGGCGGCCAACGCGGAAATCGTCATGTCGTTCCCAGGATATCTCGGTCCGAATCGATAGAACCGTCATATTGCCGCAGCCGCGCGACGCTTCTATGAAGGCGCATGTCCATCGCTCCGACCGTCCGCTTCGCTCCCTCTCCGACCGGCCGCATCCATATCGGCAACGCGCGCACCGCGCTGCTCAACTGGCTGTTCGCGCTGCGCGAGGGCGGGCGCTTCATTCTGCGCTTCGACGACACCGATCTGGAGCGCTCGCGCGTCGAATACGCCGACGCGATCGAGGCGGATCTCGCCTGGCTGGGAATCGTTCCCGACGTCAAATGCCGCCAATCGCAGCGCACGGCGCTTTACGAGGCCGCGGCCGAGACCTTGCGCGCCCAGGGGCGGCTCTATCCCGCCTATGAGACCGCCGAGGAGCTGGATCGTCGACGCAAGCGCCAGCAGGCGCTCGGCCGTCCGCCGATTTACGATCGCGCCGCGCTGCGCCTGAGCGAGAAGGATCGCGCCGCGCTGGAGGCAGAGGGGCGACGCCCGCACTGGCGCTTCCGCCTCGAGCCGACGCTGGTCAGGTGGGACGATCTCGTGCGCGGGCCGAGCCACATCGACTGCGCGTCGCTGTCCGACCCGGTGCTCAAGCGCGAGGACGGCACCTATCTCTACACCTTGCCCTCGGTCGTCGACGACATCGATCTCGGCGTCAGCCACGTCATTCGCGGCGAGGATCACGTCACCAACACCGCGGTGCAGATCCAGATCTTCGAGGCGCTGGCGGGCGGCGCGCCGATTTTCGGTCATCACAATCTGCTCACCGACGCGAGCGGCGAGGGACTTTCCAAGCGCTCGGGCGCGCTGTCGATCGCCTCGCTGCGCGAGAGCGGCGTCGAATCGCTCGCGGTGGCCGCTTTGGCGGTGCTCGTCGGCTCCGCCGAGTCGGTGCGCCCGATCGCATCGCTCGCCGAACTCGCCGCGTCCTTCGATTTCTCGCATCTTTCGCATGGCGCGGCGCGCTTCGACGACGCTGAACTGCGCGCGCTGTCGGCGCGCACGCTGCATCAGTTTCCGTTCGCCGCCGTGCGCGAGCGGCTGGCGGCGTTGGGGATCGCCGGGCCGGCCGCCGAGCCCTTCTGGGCCGCCGTGCGCGGCAATCTCGCGCGCTTGGAGGAGGCGCGGACGTGGTGGGCTGTCATCCACGATTCGGTTGCTCCTGTCGTCGAAGACCGGGCGTTTCTCGATCAGGCGGCGGCGTGCCTGCCGCCCGAGCCTTGGAGCGGCGCGACCTGGGGCGTCTGGACGGCGGCCCTGAAGGCGCTGACCGGCCGCAAAGGCCGCGATCTCTTTCATCCGTTGCGGCTCGCCCTCACCGGTCGCGACGCCGGGCCCGAACTGGCGGCCCTGCTGCCGCTGATCGGCCGGATCAGAGCGTTGGATCGATTATCCGCACCCGCCGCTTGACGCCGTCGGGGCCGACGACTTCGACCGTCTGGCCCTGGCCCTCGCCGTAGCGCGCGCCGCCCTGGGCTTCGCCGCCGGCGATGCCCGACGCTTCGCGGCTGATCGTCGCCGCCTGCTGGCTCAGATTGGTGTCGACGCCCGTGTCGGCGCCCTGGGGATTGGGGGTCGGGGTCGCGGTTGGGGGCTTCGCCGCTTTCGCCTTGGGATCGAGCCTAGGCCGCGCCATTTCCGCCGATTTTTCCGGCGTGACGAAAATATCGCCCTTCGACTCGCGTCCCAGCTTGGCCTCGGCGCCCGCCAGCGCGTCGGCCCAGCTTTGGCCGCGCCGCCGGCACGAGCAATTCGGATCGAAGCTCTGCCGATATTTCAGCGCGGTGGGCGAGTCCACATAGCGCGCGCCGTTGATCGAGACCGCCTGCTCGATTTCGCCGGAGGCGGGATAGGTGTAGAGGGTCACTTCCGCGTTCGGGCACAGCGCGCGGCACATGTCTTCGAGCCCATCCAGACGCCCGCCGCTCGCCGTATACGAAACCGGGAAGAAGCTGCCGTCGCAGGAGCGCACGCAGACCGCCTTCGATCCCGCGCGCGCCTCGCCGGGATTGGTGTCGGCTGGATTTTCCGGAGTCGTATCGGGGTTCAGCGGTACGGTCTGGACGTCGTTCGACTGGGATCGACCGCCGCCGAACAAGGCGGCGAGAAAGTTCGTCGGCTGCGCCGGCGCGGCGTTGAGGCACTGCGCGTTGTAGCGCGCGATCAATTCGCCGCGCCCGCCCGGGCCGCCGCCGGCGCGGGACTGCAACTCGTCGAAATTGGCGCGCATGCGCCCGATCTGCGCGTTGATCTCGCCGCACTGGGCGGGCGGCGCCGAGCCGAAGAACAGGAACTGCTTGCGGTCGCAGCCGATCGACTTGGCGTAAGCGACGGTGCGGTCGATCTCGGCGCGCTGGCGGTCGGCGGCGGCTTGATACTGTGCGCCCTGGTCGTTGCGCGAGGCGTCGGAAATCGCTTGGCGCAGCCGCGCGCAATCCGCGCTCTGCGGCTCGGCGACGTCGGCCGCGGTCAGCGCGGCGAGGATGGCGACGGCGACGCCGAGGACGACGCGCCGT
>JBEKFO010000013.1:0-24843 GCA_050013275.1 Roseiarcus sp.
CCAAAGCGCGACGAGCGGCGTGAAGGTGACGGCGATCTCGGTGAGGCTCCA
Organism: Roseiarcus sp.; assembly: GCA_050013275.1. GTDB lineage: Bacteria > Pseudomonadota > Alphaproteobacteria > Rhizobiales > Beijerinckiaceae > Roseiarcus. The sequence continues at coordinate 52 of JBEKFO010000013.1, forward strand.
CGCGAGCTTGGGATCGCGGTAGCGTGCGAGAACGCCGGGCAGGCGCTGCGCCTCCGGCAAGGGGGGCGGCGAAGGCGATGCGACGGGGCTGTCGGTCATGGGTCTTCGCTTTTATGGCGATCATTGCGGCATTTGGGAGGCGCGCCGGCGTCGGGGAACGGCCGCGTCCGCGGCCCAGTGCGAAAGCGCCGCGGATTCCAGCCGACGATCCGCTCAATTTCCTCTCGCCATGCCCGGAGGTTAAGGCCCCATTAACGCCCTGGCATTAATTCTAACTTAACCGGTGTCCGGCGCGCGTCGGCCTTGGAGGGATGATGAAACACGTTGCGGTGCTGATGGGCGGCTGGTCGGCCGAACGCCCGGTATCGCTCAACTCCGGGCGAGGCTGCGCCGACGCGCTGGAGGCGCGCGGCTATCGCGTCACGCGCGTCGACGTCGACCGCAATATCGCCGCCACGCTCGCCAAGCTGAAGCCGGATGTCGCCTTGAACGCGCTGCACGGACGCGTCGGCGAGGATGGCACGATCCAGGGCGTCCTCGAAATCCTGCGCATTCCCTACACGCATTCGGGCGTCCTGGCCTCGGCCCTGGCGATGCAGAAGGATCTCGCCAAGATCGTGCTGCAGGCGGCGGGCGTGCCGGTCGCGCACGGCGTCACCGTCGATCGCCATGAAGCGGCGCGCCGGCACGTCCTCGAGCCGCCCTATGTGCTCAAGCCGGTCAACGAAGGTTCGTCATTCGGCGTCGTGATCGTCAAGAAGGATCGCACGCATCCGCCTCAAGAAGTCGGCCGCGAAGACTGGCCCTATGGCGATCGCCTGCTCGCGGAACGCTTCGTCGACGGCAAGGAATTGACCTGCGCGGTTATGGGCGATCGCGTGCTCGACATCATCGAAATCCAGCCGGTGTCGGAAGCCTTCTACGGTTACGACGCAAAATACGCCAAGGGCGGCTCCGTTCACGTCCTTCCGGCGAAAATTAAACCAAAAATTTACCATGACGTCCAAGAGTTGACCCTACGGGCGCATCGGGCGCTCGGCTGTCGCGGCGTGAGCCGCACGGACTTTCGCTTGGACGAATCGAAAGGGGAATCCGGAGAGCTGGTCTGCCTGGAAGTGAACACGCAGCCGGGGATGACGGAAACCTCGTTGGTGCCGGATATGGCCGCTTACGCGGGCTTGTCCTTCGGTGAGTTGGTCGAATGGATGGTGAAGGACGCCTCTTGCGATCGCTGAACGAAACGTTGGGGTTGCGATCCGCGCCGCAGCCGGCGTTCGCGCTCGCTCGCCCGGCCGACGCCCCTGTTCGCGTGCTTTTGCGCGGCGAGCGCGCCGCGCGCGGCCCGTTTCGCTGGCGGCTGCGGCTCGATCGCCCGGCGCCGCGAGGCTTGGGCGTCGCTCTGACGCTCAGCCTGCTCATCGGCGCGGCGGCGCTCGGCGCGACGCTGGGCGGGCAATATCAGGCGTTCGTCGCTCGCGAAGGCGGGGTCGGCGACTTCGTCGCGCGCGCTCTCGGCTTCGACATCAAGGCGGTGACCATCTCGGGCGAGGCGCAACTGAGCGAATCGGAGATTCTCGCGCGCGCAGGCGTCAGTCCGAAGGATTCGCTGCCGTTCTTCGACGTCGCGAAGGCGCGCAAGAATCTCGAGGCCCTGCCGCTGATCAAGCAAGCGAGCGTGCGCAAGTTCTACCCCGATCGCATCGTCATCGACATCGTCGAGCGCACGCCCGTCGCCCTCTGGCAAAAGGACGGCGAGGTGCGGACGATCGCGGCGGACGGCGCCGTCATCGACGCCATGCGCGATCAGCGCTTTTCCTCGCTTCCCTTCGTCGTCGGAGAAGGCGCGAACGAGCGGCTGAGCGAGTTCACGGCGTTGCTCGACGCTGCGGCCGAGCTGCGGCCGAAAATCGTCGCCGGCGTATTGGTCGGCGAGCGGCGCTGGAACCTCAAGATGAAGTCGGGGATCGAGGTCAAGCTGCCCGAGCGCGATCCCTTGTCCGCGATGGCGACCCTCGTCGCGCTTCAGCGTCAATCGCGGGTTCTCGATCGCGATATTCTGTCGCTCGACCTGCGCGTCGACGGCAAGGCGTTTGTTCGGCTATCCGAAGAGGCGGCGGCGGCCCGCCTCGCGGCGCGCCCGAAGAAGGCCGCCTCGCTATGAGCTTCAAACCGCTGACGCCGCGCATGCGGCAAATTCCTTCGCGCAAGAGCGCCGTCCTTTCGGTGCTCGACGTCGGCGCTTCGAAGGTCGTCAGCTTGATCGCGCGATTGACCCCGATGGCGCGCTCGGACTCGCTTCCCGATCGCACCCACCGCTGCAAGGTGCTGGGCATCGGCCATCAACGCTCGCGCGGGGTCAAAGCCGGCGCCATCGTCGATCTGGACGCCGCGGAGAGCGCCATCCGCCTCGCCATCGACGCGGCCGAACGGATGGCGGGCGTCGAAGTCGACAGCGTCGTCGTCAACATGTCCGGAGGGCGCCTGTCCTCGCGGCTCTACGACGCGAAGATAGCGCTCCGCGGCAAGGCGGTCGGCGAACGCGAAATCCATCGGGTGCTCGAAGCGGCGTCCGCGGCGGGGTCCCATGCGGGACGCTCGGTTCTTCACGCCGTGCCGACGGGGTTCTGGCTCGATGCGACGCGCGGCGTGCGCGACCCCAAGGGTATGATCGGCGAGGAATTGGGCGCCGAAATGCACGTCGCCTCGTGCGACGTCGCCGCGGCGCGCAATCTCATGCTCGCGATCGAGCGTTGCCATCTGCGTGTGGCGGCGATGGTGGCCACGCCTTATGCAGCCGGACTCTCGACGCTCGTCGACGACGAGGTCGAAATGGGCGCGGCGCTGATCGATTTCGGCGGCGGCTCGACGACGGTCGGCGTGTTCGTCGGCGGCCGGCTCGTTCACGTCGACGCCATCGCCGTGGGCGGCAATCACGTCACCATGGACGTCGCGCGCGGTCTCTCGGTGAGTCTGACGGACGCCGAGCGGCTGAAGACGCTCTACGGCTCTTGCATCGCTTCGCCGTCCGACGATCGCGACTCGATCGCCGTTCATCGCGTCGGCGACGACATGGATCAAACGAGCCATCTGCCGAAATCCGAACTCGTGCGAATCATACGGCCGCGAATCGAGGAAATTCTCGAATTGGTGCGCGACCGACTCGCGGCGGCGGGCCATACGGCTCATGCCGGCCGCCGGCTCGTGCTCACCGGCGGCGCTTGCCAGCTGACCGGACTGCCGGAGCTCGCTCGCACGATCGTTTCGAGCCAGGCGCGGATCGGCAGGCCCCTCGGCGTCGAAGGGCTGCCGGAATCGGCCAAGAGTCCAGCTTTCGCCGCAGCGGTGGGCCTCATGGTCTATCCGCAGGTGGCGGGAATCGAACATTTCGAGCCGCGCCAATCGAATCGTGCGTCCGGCGCCGACGAAGACGGCTACGTCGCTCGCGTCGGGCGATGGTTGAAAGAGAGTTTCTGATGCGGGCGGGCGGGGCGCGCCAACGCCTCGTCCGCAAAGAATTCGCGCGTTTGCACCGGCGCCGGCGGGCGTCCAAGGAATGAGGCCAGCTATGTCGATCAATCTAAAGGCTCCGGAACTGCGGGAATTGAAGCCGCGAATCATCGTTTGCGGGGTCGGCGGCGCCGGCGGCAACGCCGTCAACAACATGATCGTCTCGGGGCTCTCCGGGGTCGATTTCGTCGTCGCCAACACCGACGCCCAGGCCCTGGCCTCTTCGCGCGCGGAGCGGATCATCCAAATGGGCCTGCAGGTGACCGAGGGGCTCGGCGCCGGCTCGAAGCCGGAGGTCGGACGCGCCGCGGCCGAGGAGGCGCTCGAGGAAATTCGCGACCATCTGGCCGGCGCGCATATGGCGTTCGTCACCGCCGGCATGGGCGGCGGCACCGGAACCGGCGCCGCGCCGGTCATCGCGCGCGTCGCGCGCGAAATGGGCATTCTCACCGTCGGGGTGGTCACCAAGCCGTTCCATTTCGAAGGCGCGCGGCGCATGCGTCTGGCCGAAGGCGGGATCGAAGAACTGCAGAAGTCGGTCGACACGCTGATCGTGATTCCCAATCAGAACCTGTTCCGCGTCGCCAACGAAAAGACGACTTTCGCGGACGCGTTCGCCATGGCCGACCAGGTGCTCTATTCCGGCGTCGCCTGCATCACCGACCTCATGGTCAAGGAAGGCCTGATCAATCTGGACTTCGCCGACGTCCGCTCGATCATGAGCGAAATGGGCAAGGCGATGATGGGGACGGGCGAGGCGAGCGGCGACCGGCGCGCCGTGATGGCCGCCGAGGCGGCGATCGCCAATCCGCTGCTCGACGAGACGTCGATGAAGGGCGCGCGCGGTCTTCTCATCTCGATCACCGGCGGCGCCGATCTGACGCTCTACGAGGTCGACGAAGCGGCCAGCCGCATCCGTCAGGAAGTGGACGAAGAGGCCAACATCATCCTCGGCGCGACCTTCGACGCCGCGCTCGAGGGCGTCGTCCGGGTCTCCGTCGTCGCGACCGGCATCGATCAGGCGTCGATCGAAAAGATCGAGCCTGTTGCGCCGACCGCGCGCATTGAAGCGGCCTCGCGGCTGCGCCCCGCCGCGTCGAGAGCCACGCCGACGCCGATCGCGGCGGAAACCTACGCCGAGATGGAGCCGGAATTCCCGCCGCCGATCCCGGCGGCCGAACAGGACGAAGTCGAAGTCCGTCCGGCTGCGCCCAAGCCGATGGCGTACGTGGAGCCGGTCGCGACGCGTCCCGAAGAGCCCATCGAGCGGGAATTCATACCCCCGGCGCCCGAACAGCCGACGGTCCGCCCGCCGCGCATGCCTCAGATCGAGGAGTTGCCGCTCGTCGCGCAAAATCAGCTTCGCGCGCATCGCGGCGAAGCGCCGCCGGCCGCTCCGCCGGCCGAAACCCGGCGGCGGTCGTTGCTGGAGAAGCTCGCCGCCTTCGGCATCAGCCGGCACGAGGAGGAGCCTCCGGCGCCGGCGCCTCGGGCGATCGCGCCGGCGCTGCCGGCGGCGATTCCGCCCAAGCCGAACGCGGCTTCGGTTCACGCGGAATACGGCCGTCCGCAGCCGCGTCCGGCCGCCCCGCGTCCCGCGCAGGGCAATCTTGACGCGCATGGACGCGTCGCGTCGCGTGCGGCGCAGATGGAGGACGACCAACTCGAAATCCCCGCCTTCCTGCGGCGTCAGTCGAACTGACGAATCACTCGGGCTCGATCATCGACGGCCGCGGCCTCTCGCCGCGGCCGTTTTGCGTCGGCGCGCGGGCGGCGCACCGACTGCCGGTCACGCGGTTAAGCCATTGTTTTTATGATATTAAATATGGTTTCCGAAATATGTAACGATCATTCACGAAAGGTGATTTGGCCGAGAGCGGCGACCTGCCTATGGTCCGGCCCGGTCGCTGAGGACGCGCGGGACGGGCGCGGGTTTTATGCAGCGGCCGAGCGGAGACGATCGAGGGCGCAATCGGCGCCCGAAGCGTCGCTCTCGCGCTCACGGGCGCTTCGCCGCCCGCGGGGGAATTGGGGACGTTCGATAGATGAAATTGGGTTTCCAGACGACGCTTCGCGACCGCGTTGAAATTCGTGGTCTCGGCGTTCATTCGGCCGCTCCCGCTCGAGTGGTTTTGCATCCCGCCGACGTCGACTCCGGAATCGTCATCTTGCGCACTGGGCTGCCGAACGGGCGCGAGCGCCTGATCGAGGCCAAATGGTCGAACGTGACGCAGACCGCGCTTTGCACGGTGCTAGGCGATTCGACGGGCGCGGCCGTATCGACGGTCGAGCATTTGATGGCGGCGCTCTCCGGTCTTCACGTCGATAACGCTGTGGTGGAAATCGACGGGCCGGAAATGCCGATCATGGACGGCTCGGCGGCTCAGTTCGTCGACGCGATCGACTCGGTCGGCCTCGCCCAGCAGTCGCGTCCGCGCCGATATATCCGCGTTCTTCGGCCGTTGCGGGTCGAATCGGGGCGCGCGTATTCCGAGTTGCGCCCCGCCAGCCGTGGCTTTCGCCTCGACGTGGAAATCGATTTCGACGCGGCGGCGATCGGCCGTCAGCGTCGCGCCTTCGATCTCGATCCCAACGTATTTCGCAAAGAGATCGCGCGCGCTCGCACCTTCGGCTGTGTCAGCGACGTGAAGAAGTTGTGGCAAGCGGGATGCGCGCTGGGCTCGTCGCTGGAAAATTCGGTCGCGCTGGACGGCGACGCCATTCTCAATCCCGAAGGCTTGCGCTTCAGCGACGAGTTCGTGCGGCACAAGACCTTGGACGCCGTGGGGGATCTGTCTCTTGCGGGCGCGCCGATCATCGGCAGCTACCGGGCTTATCGGCCCGGACACAAGATGAACGCGATGATGCTGGCGGCGCTGTTCGCCGATCGCAAGGCGTACGAAATCGTCGAGAGTTCGCCGCGCAGGATCTACTCGATCGGCGCCGGGGCGATCGGACGGGTCGCCACCGCCTACGCCGCGAACGCCGACTGAGACTCTTTGCGCGCGTCGACCCGGCCGGTTTTCGCCGAGTGGCCGCGGGCTGCGGACATCTGTCGCGGCGAGCGTCGTAATGTCCGCCGGGAAAGCAGGGGCGCGACAAATTGGACTACGGCGTCTGCGCGCGAATGGCCGTTACGGCGCTTTGGCGCCACAATTCACCGCTCTAGTAGCGCGATCGTGCGAACGCCGCCGGGTCGGGTGGCGCGCGGACGCGGACTGAGGTAAAGAGCGCGAACCGGATGAGCCGCCGTTCGCGTCACGCAACTTTTCGAGTTCAACGAATGACATTTGCCGCTTTGAATCCCAGCGCGTCCGTTCTCGTCCGTCGCGCGCCGCGACTGGCCGTGCGGAGCGCGCTCGTGTTGTGCGCCGCGATTTCGTTGTCGTCGTGTTCGATGTTCGACGACTTCAATCCGTTCGGCGGCGAAAAATACAAGACGGTCATCGAGCCCGACGTTCCCGCGAGCAAAGTCTACGATCAAGGCTTGGCGAAACTGGCCGACGGAGCGCCGGCCGAGGCGGCGAAAAAGTTCACCGATCTGGGCAAGCAGTTCCCCGACTCCGACTGGGCGCGAAAAGGGCTGCTGATGACGACCTACGCGCAGTACCAGGCGGGCGATTACGACAGCGCCGAGCAGTCCGCGGAGCACTACGTGAAGCTCTATCCCAAGTCGACCGAGGCCGCTTACGCGCTCTATCTCGACGCGAGTTCGAATTATAACCAGATCCCGGACATTTCGCGCGATCAGGACCGAGCGGGCAAGGCCTTGGCTCTGTTCCAGAAGGTCATCAAGGACTACCCCGATTCAGAATACGTGAGCGACTCCAAGTTCAAGATTCAGGTGACCAGCGATCAGCTCGCCGGCAAGGAAATGTCGATCGGGCGGTTTTATCTTAATCGGCGCAACTACACCGCGGCGATCAATCGCTTCCGCAACGTGTTGACCAACTACCAGACGACGCGCCACTCCGAGGAAGCGCTCTATCGCCTGACCGAGGCCTACCTCGGACTTGGCATCACCGACGAAGCGCAGACGGCGGCGGCGGTGCTCGGCCACAACTTCCCCGACGGCGAGTGGTATAAGGACGCCTACAACCTCCTGAAGGGCGGCGGCCTCGAGCCGCGGGAAAACCAGCAATCCTGGATTTCCAAGCTCTATCACTCCGTCGTCCCGTCCTGATCGGCTGAGGCCGCGGACCATGCTCGCCCGGCTCTCGATCCGCGACATCGTGCTGATCGATCAGTTGGATCTCGAATTTTCGCATGGACTGACCATTCTGACCGGCGAAACCGGCGCGGGGAAATCGATCTTGCTCGATGCGCTGTCGTTGGCGTTGGGCGCGCGCGGCGAGGGCGCGCTCGTTCGCCACGGCCAAGCCCAGGGGCAGGTGACCGCGACTTTCGATCTGTCGCCCGATCATCCCGCGTTTCGGGCGCTCGCCGACCAGGAGATTTCCGCGGACGGCGAACTGATCTTTCGGCGGGTGCAGATGGCCGACGGCCGCACGCGCGCCTTCATCAACGATCAAGGCGTCAGCGCCCAGACGCTTCGCGCCGTCGCCGCCGGCCTGGTCGAGATCCACGGCCAGCATGACGAGCGCGCGCTGCTGGATGCCTCGACCCATCGCGCGCTGGTCGACGCCTACGGCGGACACGAGGCGCTGACCAGTTCGACGCGCGCCGCCTTCGCGTCGCTGCGCGAAGTCGAAGCCGAGTTGGCGGCCGAGCGCGCGCGCGTCGCCGCCGCGCAGGCCGAAGCCGATTTCGCGCGCCACGCTCATGACGAACTGACGCGGCTCGACGTCAAGCCCGGCGAGGAGGAGGCGCTGGCGGAACGGCGCTCTCGTATGATGCAGGGCGAGAAGGTCGCCGCCGACATCCGCGAAGCGCAGCAGAGCCTGTCGGGCGACGCGGCGATCCTGCCGGTGCTTTCGGCGATCGCGCGCCGGCTGCAACGGCGTATGGCGCAAGCCCCCGCGCTGATCGAGCCGAGCGTGCTGGCGTTGGACGAGGCGATGGAAGCGCTCGAAGTCGCGACGCAGGCGGTCGAGAGCGCGCTCGCCGCCTGCGACTTCGACCCGCGCGAACTCGAGCGCTGCGAGGAACGCCTGTTCGCGCTGCGCGGCATGGCGCGCAAGTACGCGACGCCGGTCGATGGCCTTCCCGCCCTGGCGCAGCGATACGCCGACGAATTGGCCGATCTCAGCGCGACCGAGCAGCGGGTCGTTGCGCTCGAAGCGCAGGCGCGCGCCGCGCTCGCGGCTTACGCTCAGGCCGCGGCGTCGTTGTCGAGCGCGCGTGACGAGGCCGCGCGCGACTTGGAGCGCGCGGTGAACGACGAACTGCCGGCGCTGAAATTGGAGCGCGCGCGCTTCAGCGTCGAAATCGCTCGCGACGCCGGCCTGATTTCCGCCGACGGTTACGATCGCGCCGAATTCTGCGTGCAGACCAATCCCGGCTCGCGGCCGGGGCCGCTGATGAAGGTCGCCTCGGGCGGCGAACTCGCGCGCTTTCTCCTGGCGCTCAAGGTTTCGCTCGCCGAGCGCGGCACCGCGCCGACGCTGGTGTTCGACGAGATCGACACCGGCGTCGGCGGCGCGGTCGCCGACGCGATCGGCCAGCGGCTCGCTCGCCTGGCGGTCAAGGCGCAGGTTCTCGCCGTCACCCACGCCCCGCAGGTCGCCGCCCGCTCCCACCGGCACTTCAAGATCGTCAAGAACGAAGTCGGCAAGGGCGAACGCGTGGCGACCCAGGTGATTTCGCTCGATCCGGCGGCGCGGCGGGAGGAGATCGCGCGGATGCTCGCGGGAGCGGAAATCACCGGCGCGGCGCGGCTGGCGGCCGAAAGCCTGATCGAAAAGGCGGGATGAGCGAGCCTCGGCGGCGCGAGGGGGCGTTAGCGCGTCGCGGGCGTTGGGGCTTGCCCGACCCCCGCGGCGGGCCTATCAAGCCCGCAATCGATGTGGCGAGGCGTCCATGACCCGGGACGACGGACGGGAAACCGGAGAGCGGCGGCGGCGCGAGCGTCTGGCGGCGGCGCTGCGAGAAAATCTGAAGCGTCGCAAGGCGCAACGACGCGGGCGCGAAGAGACGGCGGAGTCGACGCCGTCCGGCGGGCCGTCGAGAAACGCGAGCGAAGGGCCGAGCCGCTGATCGCGCGGCGATGTCGCGACGTTGGCAGGAAGGATCGAGGAATGGATCGCATACAAATTCGAGGCGGCGCAAGACTGCAGGGCGAGATTCCGATCTCCGGTGCCAAGAACGCAGCGCTGCCGCTGATGATCGCCTCCCTGCTCACCGACCAGACGCTGACCCTCGAAAACTTGCCTCGCCTCGCCGACGTCAGCCAGCTCGTGCGCATCTTGGGCAATCACGGCGTCGACTATTCCCTCGACGGCAAGCGCCTCGGGGAAGAGGCGAACGCCGGCCAGACCGCGCACCTGCGCGCCAAAACCATCGTCGATACGACGGCGCCCTATGAGCTGGTGTCGCGGATGCGCGCGAGTTTCTGGGTCATCGCGCCGCTGCTGGCGCGGATGGGCGAAGCGCGCGTCTCTTTGCCGGGCGGCTGCGCGATCGGCACGCGCCCTGTCGATTTCCTGCTGATGGCGCTCGAGCGGCTCGGCGCCGATATCGCCATCGAAGCGGGCTACGTCGTGGCCAAGGCGCCAAAAGGCCTGATCGGCGGCGAGATCGAATTTCCCAAGGTCACGGTCGGGGGGACGCACACCGCGATGATGGCGGCGGCGACCGCGCACGGCTCGACGCTGGTGCGCAACGCCGCGCGCGAGCCCGAGGTGAAGGATCTCGCCGATTGTCTCAACAAGATGGGCGCGCGCATTCAAGGCGCGGGCACTTCGACCATCGAGATTTCCGGGGTCGCCCGCCTCAACGGCGCCCGGCATCGCGTCCTTCCCGATCGCATCGAGGCGGGGACTTACGCAACCGCGGTGGCGATGACCGGTGGCGACATCCTGCTCGAAGGCATCGGCCCCGACTTGTTTCAGGAGGCGCTCGACGCCTTGGGCCAAGCCGGCGCGAGCGTCTCGAGCGACAACAGGGGCGTGCGCGTGACGCGCAACGGCGCCGGCATCGGCGCGGTCGACATTTCGACGGCGCCGTTTCCGGGTTTCCCCACCGACCTGCAGGCCCAGTTCATGGCGCTGATGACCCGAGCGCGCGGGACTTCGCGCATCACCGAGACGATCTTCGAGAACCGCTTCATGCACGTGCAGGAGCTGGCGCGACTGGGCGCCCGCATCAAGCTGGACGGCGACACCGCCGTCGTGGAGGGAGTCGAACGCCTGCTCGGCGCGCCGGTGATGGCCACGGACTTGCGCGCGTCGGTCTCCCTGGTGATCGCGGCGCTCGCGGCCGAAGGGGAAACGACGGTCAATCGCGTCTACCACCTCGACCGCGGTTTCGAGCGCCTCGAACACAAGCTCGCCGCCTGCGGCGCCGACATCACGAGAATTTCAGGCTGAGCCATGCCGTTTTCCTCGAACATGCTCAAACTGGTCGCGCTCGATCGCGAGGGCCTCGGCGTGATTTCCGCGCACGTCCAGGATTCGTGCCTGCGGCGCGCCGATATGACCTGGCTGCCCAAGCAGAAGCGCTTCCTCTTGAGCGCGATGCGGTTCGATTGGGCCGGCGCGAAAGAGGGGCGGGCGGAACGCATCGGTTCGGTGCTGCGCTTCGACCGGGTGCTCGCGGTGTCGCATCTCGGCCTGACCGGCCGCGACGAAAACGCCGTGCTGAACCTGCTCGCGGTCACTTTCGAGAAGACCGATCCGCCGTCAGGCATGGTGCTGCTGGCGTTCGCCGACGGCGCCATCGTACGCCTCGAGGTCGAGTGTCTGGAAGCCGAACTTCGCGATATCGGTCCGCGCCGCCCGGCGCAGGAATGCCCGGGACACGCGCTGACGAGCGCGGAATCGATCTGACCGAGGTTTTGCGGAGTTCTTGATGGCGATCACCCTCGATATGGGCGCGGCGGATTTCGAACCTCGATTTCGCGCTCTGCTCGACGCCAAACGCGAATCGTCGGTCGACGTGGACGCAGCGGTGGCGTCGATTATCGCCGACGTGCGCGCGCGCGGCGACGCCGCCCTCGCCGAATATACGCTGCGGTTCGATCGCGTCGATCTGTCGCGATCCGGCTTTCGCATCGGCCTCCAGGAAATCGACGCGGCGGTCGCGGCGTGCGACCCCAAGGCGTTGACAGCGCTCGAATTCGCCCATGAGCGCGTGCTCGCTTACCATCGCCGCCAAAGTCCGGGCGACGTTTCCTTCGTCGACGCGCTCGGCGTCGAACTCGGCTGGCGATGGCGTCCCATCGATTCGGTCGGGCTCTATGTCCCCGGCGGCGCTGCGAGCTATCCCTCGTCGGTGATCATGAACGCCGCGCCCGCCAAGGTGGCGGGCTGTCGGCGCATCGCCATGGTCGTGCCGACGCCCGACGGCAAGCTCAACCCGCTGGTGCTGGCGGCGGCGAAAATCGCCGGCGTCTCGGAAATCTACCGCCTCGGCGGCGCGCAGGCGATCGCGGCGCTCGCCTACGGAACGGCGAGCGTCGAGCCCGTGGCGAAAATCGTCGGGCCCGGCAACGCCTATGTCGCAGCCGCCAAGCGGCGCGTGTTCGGCGTCGTCGGCATCGACATGATCGCCGGTCCCTCGGAGGTCGTGGTCCTCGCCGATTCCAGCGCCGATCCGCGCTTTATCGCCGCCGACCTGCTCGCCCAGGCGGAACACGACGAGGCCGCGCAGTCGATTCTCATCACCGACGACGCGGCGTTGGCGCAGGCCGTGAGCGCCGCTCTCGAGGCTCAACTCGCGCAACTGCCGCGGGCCAAGATCGCGGGCGCGAGCTGGCGCGATTACGGCGCGATCATCCTCGCGCCGAGTCTGGCCGCGGCTACGCCGCTCGTCGATCGACTCGCGCCCGAACATCTCGAAATCATCGCGCGCGACGCCGACGCGCTGAGCCGCTCGATCGATAACGCCGGCGCGATCTTCATCGGGCCGCATACGCCCGAGGCGATCGGCGACTATGTCGGCGGCTCCAATCACGTCTTGCCCACTTCGCGTTCGGCGCGCTTTTCATCGGGGCTCGGCGTGCTCGATTTTCTCAAGCGCACCTCCATCCTCAAGTGCGACGCCAAATCGCTGGCCGCGCTGGGGCCGTCCGCCGTCACGCTGGGCGAGGCCGAGGGCCTGCAGGCCCATGCCCGCTCGGTGACCCTGCGGCTATCGAGGGAAGGCGTGGGATGAGCCGGAAGGCCGCGCCGTCGCGCAACCGTCTCAAACAAGTGTTGCTCGACGAAGCGACGATTCCGCGCGGGGTCGCCGACCGCGATCACGAACGCGCCGTCGCGATCTTCGACCTCATCGAGGACAATCAGTTCGGCGTGCGCGGGCGCGAGGACGGCCCCTACAGCTTGACCATTGCGCAGTCGGAATCGCGGCTGACGTTCGACGTGCGCTCCCCGGCCGGTGAGCCGATCGTCGAATTCGCCGTTTCGATGACGCCGTTCCGCCCATTGCTGAAAGACTATTTCCTGGTGTGCGAGACCTATTATTCGGCCATTCGGACCGCGAGCCCGCGCCAGATCGAGGCGATCGATCGCGAGCGCTCGGCGCTTCACAACGAGGGGGCCTCGCTCATCGCCGCCCGCCTCGCCGAGAAGGTCGACATCGACAAAGGCACCGCGCGCCGGCTGTTCACGCTGATCTCCGCTCTTCATTGGAAGACATGAGCCGGCGCGTTCGCGACCGAGCCGCGTTCATTCGCGACAATACCCGCCTTCTCGCGCCGCCGCTGGCGCCGGCCATGCGGCTGCATCTGGCCGACGAAGCCGTCGAGCTTTGGCAAAAGACCGAGCAGGAATTGGACGAGATCGGCTTGCCGCCGCCGTTCTGGGCTTTCGCTTGGGCGGGCGGACAGGCGCTCGCGCGCTATGTCGGCGACAATCCCGGCCTCGTGGCGGGCAAGCGCGTGCTCGACTTCGCCTCCGGCTCCGGCCTCGTCGCGATCGCCGCCGCGTTGGCCGGCGCCGGAAGCGTGGAGGCGAGCGAGATCGACGAATTCGCTCAGCTCGCGATTGCTCTCAATGCAAGTGAGAACAATGTCGCGATCAGCGTGTTGGCGGAGGACGTGGTCGGCGCAGATCGCGGCTGGGACGTGGTTCTCGCCGGCGACGTCTCCTATCAGAAAGACATGGCCGAAGCGGCGACCTCTTGGCTCGAAGCGCTGGCGCGCCGGGGCGCGCTCGTCCTTGTCGGCGACCCTCGTCGCCGCTATCTCGCGCTCGATCGCCTGGAGTGCCTGATCGAGTACGACGTGCCGGCGACGCGCGCGCTGGAGGACGCGGACATCAAGCGCGCCGGCGTGTTCAAGTTCCGCGCGCCGCTGGTCGGCCTCAAGGGATGACGGCGAAGCCCTGCGCGGTGAAGAACGCGCGCCCGGGCGCGGACTTCAGGTAGGCGAAAAAGCTCTCCGCCGCAGGGTTGTGGGAGGTCGCCGTCAGCGCAAAGGGATAGAGAATGGCGGGGTGGGAATCGTCCGGGAACGTCGCCACGATCTTGACGCCGGGCTCTGCGGCCGCGTCGGTCGCATAGACGACGCCGAGCGTCGCTTCGCCGCGCGCGACGAAGGCGAGCGCCGTGCGCACGTCGCTCGTCATCGCCAGACGCGGCTCGACGACGCTCCAAAGCCCGAGCTTGGTCAGCGACGCCTTGGCGTACTTGCCGACGGGAACGGTATTGACTTCGCCGGTGGCCAGCTTTCCGGCTCCGATCGCTTGTTCGAACGCCTTGGGATCGAACGCGAGAGCGTCGATGGCCGCCGCCTTGGGCGCGACGACGACCAAACGATTGCCCAGCAGATCGACGCGGCTGCCTTCGCGAATGGCTCCCGCCTTGACCGCCACGTCCATGGAGTCCTCGTCGGCCGAGCCGAAAAGGTCGACCGGGGCGCCGGCGACGATCTGCCGCGCCAGATTCAGCGATCCGCCGTAGCTGATCGCGACCTCCGGGCCGCCGTGGGCGTGAAAATCCGCCGCCGCGCCGTCCAGCGCCGTCTTCAGGCTCGCCGCAGCGAATACGACGATTTTCTCCTGCGCGAGCGCGCCCGCCGGCGCCAAGGCGAGAAGCAAGGAAAAGAGAGCCGAGGACAGGCGGCGCATGGGAGGCCTTTCGGGACTGGGCGCGCGGAGCGACGCCATCTGTATACGTCAGACTATAACGGTGGCGCCGTGCGTCAAGGGCTTGCGGCGTCGCACCGACGAAGCTGAATCGGCCAGAAAGACGCGCCGGCGCCGCCGAGCGTTGACGGCGACGCCCGGCGCGGAAACCGGCGTTCGATTCCGACGCCTGGCGGGCGAAAATCCACGCTCTGGGCGCATTGGACTTCTTGCCCGACGCCTTGCCGGACGATCCTTGGCTCACGCCCAAAGACGCCGCCGCGCCCGATTGACGCGGCCGCCGCTTCGTCGTGAGGCCGATGTCTTCGCCTCGCGCTCGGAAATCCGCTCGCGCGTCCGTGACATTCCGCACAGTCGTTGAAGAGAATGGTGCTGCAAGAGAGGATTGAACTCTCGACCTCTCCCTTACCAAGGGAGTGCTCTACCACTGAGCTACTGCAGCGTCTCGCTTCGCGGCCACGAGTCGACAGGCCGAGGCGAACGCCGGGCTTTTGCCATAGGCCGGCGGCCAACGCAAGAACGGCGAATTCGGCTTCGCGCGTCGGCCGACGCGGGCGGCGCCGGCGCTAGGCCGCTCCCACGCGCAGCAAATCGTGAAAATGGACGATGCCGACGACCGCGCCGTCCTCGACGACGAGCAGGGCGGAAATCTTGCGGCTGATGATGTCGAGCGCTTCCGCGACCAGGGCGTCGGGCGCGATCGTTCGCGGCGCGCGCGTCATCACCTCCTCGACCGGCGTGTCGACGGTCATGTTCGACTTGAGGTGGCGGCGCAGGTCGCCGTCGGTGATGATGCCGACCAGCGCCTGGGAACCGTCGAAGACGCCGACGCAGCCGAAGCCTTTCGACGACATTTCCACGATCGCGTCCGCCATCTTCGCCCCGACGCGAATGCGCGGAATGCGCTCGTCGCGGTGCATGACGTCGCGCACGTAAGCGAGCTTGGCGCCCAACTTGCCGCCGGGATGGAAAACCTTGAAGTCGCGCGCGGTGAAGCCTTTGGCCTGGAGAAGCGCGATCGCCAGCGCGTCGCCGAGCACGAGCTGCATGGTCGTCGAGGTGGTCGGCGCCAGGCCGATCGGGCAGGCCTCCTGCGCCTTGGGCAAGCGCAAGCGGATGTCGGCTTCGCGGCCGAGCGCGCTGTCGCCGTTGGCCGTGATCGCGATCAGGGGAATGGCGAAGCGCTTGACGTAGGTGATGATCGCCGCCAGCTCCGCGGTTTCGCCCGACCACGAGACGGCGACCACGACGTCATTGTTTTGCACCATGCCGAGATCGCCATGGCTCGCCTCGGCGGCGTGGACGAAGAAGGCGGGTTGACCGGTCGAGGCGAGCGTCGCCGCGATCTTGCGCGCGATATGTCCGGACTTTCCCATCCCGGTCACGATCACCCGTCCGCGCGCCTGCGAGATCGTCTCGACGGCGCGCCGAAACGCCGGGCCGAGCCCATCTTCGCCCGGCGCCCGCAAGGCGTCCGCGAAAGCGGAAAGCCCTAGCTGTTCTATCGATATCGTGCGCAGGGCGGAGGCGACGGCGTCGGTGTCGGTGTCGGTGTCGGTGTCGTGTTGAATCATGGCGGGCTCTTATCACAGAGCGCGATCTCAATGCACCCCCGGACGCTCTTTGGCCTCCGCCCAGCCGCTAAGGACCGGAAAAACGAGTGTTTTAAGCAGGAATTAACCATACCGGCCTAACCCTCGCAGAGACAGCGCCGCCCGGCGCACGCGCGCGCGAAAGGAATGGTTGTGCGGTCGCGCCTTTCTGAGCTTCGCCGCGCTCGATGCCTCGCCCTGGGCGTATTGGCGCTGGCGTCGATCGTCGCGCCCGCGGCGAGCTTCGCCCAGGACGCCGCGAGCGACGCGCTCGGGCTGCGCGGCGACGCCGAGGCGCTGGCGACCGCCGCGCAAACGCCGACGGCGGCGAACCTCGGCCCGTCCACGCCCGATCCAGTGAACGCCGTGACGTCCGGCGACGCGAACCCCGCGGCCAAAGACAAGAAACCGCATCCCAAGAAAGCCGCGAAGCCCGCGCGCCCGGTCGGCGTCTATCCCGGCGCCCAGCGGCTCGGCCAGCGCGGCGGCCCGCCCGATCTCGCGTCCGGTCAGACGCCGTCGCCGACGATCGCCGCGATCCCGCCTCCGCCCCCCCGCCGCCGCGCCGCGGCCGACGACAAGCCTTTCGATCCCTTGGGGATCAGCGTCGGCGATCTCAAGTTGGCGCCCTATGTCGAAGAGGACCTCGGCGTCGCCTCGAATCCCGCCTTGGCCGCCGGCCCGCAAAAGGGCTCGGCCTTCGAGACGACCGAGGCCGGCCTGGCGCTGCAATCCGACTGGTCGCGCAGCGATCTGCACGGCTCGCTGAAGGGCGGCTACACCGATTACTTCGCCGATCCGCAAGCCAATGTTCCCTATGGCGGCGGCGTCTTGGACGGTCGGCTCGACGTGACGCGCGATCTGTCGTTCGACGCGGAGGGGCGCTTCAACGTCAGCGAGCAGACCCTCGCCTCGCTCGGCCTCGTTGCGGGCGGCACGGCCGGCGCGAGCGAACATCCCCTGGTCGAGACCTTCGGCGCCACCCTCGGCGGCGCGCAAAAATTCGGCGATCTGACCTTGGCGCTGCACGGAACTCTCGATCGCACGATGTATCAGGACGCCACGCTGCCCGGCGGCGGCGTCGCAGACCTCTCCAGCGACAATTTCAACGACTGGGGCCTGCGGGCGCGCGCGTCCTACAGGATCAGCCCCTTCATTTCGCCCTTCGTCGAAGTGGACGTCGACACGCGTCGTTACGACGCCCCGGTCGATTACAACGGTTACGCCCGCAATTCCGACGGCGCCCAGGCGCTCGGCGGCGCGACGCTCGCCTTCACCCAGCAACTGACGGGGGAAGCGAGCGTGGGTTACGGCGCGCGCGCCTACCAGGATGCGCGGCTGCCCGACATGCGCAGCCCGCTGATCGACGCGTCGTTGATCTGGTCGGCGACGCCGCTGACGACGCTCACCGCAAAGGCGCAGACCACGCTTGCGGACGTCGTGACGGCCGGCGCCTCGGGCGCGGTGACCCGCGCCTACACGATCGACGTCGCCCACGCCCTGACGCGCGCCGTCACGCTGGGCGCCTCGGCGGGATATACGAGCGACGATTATGTCGGGGTCGCGCTTCACGACGCCACGACGAGCCTAGGGCTGCGCGCCGAATATCATCTGTCGCGCGACTTCGTTCTCAAAGCGAGCGCGACGCGCCAGGACTACACCTCGAGCGCGCCCAATTCGAACTACATCGCCAACGTCTTCATGCTGGGGCTGCGGCTGCAACGTTGAGCCGCGCGCCCCGTGCGCCGCGGGCTCAGAGCGCGAGCTTGCGCAATTCCTCGCGCAACGCCGCCGCGAGGTCGTCGCGCTCCAGCGCGAAGGCGATGTTCGCCGTCAGGAAGCCCAACTTCGATCCGCAATCGTAGGTTCGGCCGTCGAACCGCACGCCGTGGAAGAATTGCGTCTTCGCCAGTTCGATCATGCCGTCGGTCAGTTGGAACTCGCCGCCGGCGCCTTTCTCGAGCGCTTGCAAGATCTTGAAGATTTCCGGCTGGAGGATGTAGCGGCCGGAAATGATCAGATTCGAGGGCGCCGAACCCGGCGCGGGCTTCTCCACCATGCCCTTGATTTCGAAGGTGTGCCCGAAGTCGGCGCCGACGGCGACGATGCCGTAGTGTTGCGTCTCTTCCGGGCGAACTTCCTCGACCGCGACGATGTTGCCGCCGTATTGGCTGTACGCCTGGACGCACTGGGCGAGGCAGCGGCTCTGACGCGGTCCGTTCGCCGTGATCATGTCGGGCAGCAGCAGCGCGAAAGGCTCGTCGCCGACGAGGTCGCGCGCGCACCATACCGCGTGGCCGAGGCCGAGCGGCGCTTGCTGACGGGTGAAGCTCGCCGCGCCCTCGGGCAGCATGTCGGCCGCCAAGGCGTCGATCTCCTTCTGCTTGCCGCGCTTGCGAAGCGTGTCGTCGAGTTCGTAAGCGATGTCGAAATGGTCCTCGATGACGCCCTTGTTGCGCCCGGTGACGAATATGAATTGTTCGACGCCCGCGGCCCGCGCTTCGTCGACGACGTGCTGCAGGATCGGACGGTCGACGACCGTGAGCATCTCTTTGGGGATCGCCTTGGTCGCGGGCAAGAAGCGAGTGCCGAGACCGGCGACCGGAAGCACCGCCTTGCGGATGGGTTTGAACATTCGAGTGGAGCCTTTCCAGACGATTTCTTGAGCGCGGCGATCAAAAAGACGGCGACGCGCTGGAGTCCAGCCATTAAGCCGATTAAAGCGAATTTCCTACCCGACCCTCGGCGGAGGGCCGCGATTCGTTGAGAGAATCAATTCTATTATAATGACGTGAGCGTTTGGGGATTGCGAGGCGAAAAATGGCGGTTTTGGTCACGGGCGGCGCCGGATACATCGGCGGCCACATGAATCTCGGCCTCCTCGACGCGGGCGAGACGGTGATCGCGCTCGACGATCTGTCGACGGGATTCGCTTGGGCGGTTCCGGAAACGGCGAAGCTTGTGGTCGGCGATTTCGGCGACGCCGAATTGGTCTCGCGACTCATCGAGGAACACGAAATCGACGCCATCGCCCATTTCGCGGCCAAGATCGTCGTCCCGGAGTCGGTTAGCGATCCGATCGGCTACTACCTCAACAACACCGCCAAGGCGCTCAACCTGATCCAGTGCGCGGTCAAGGGCGGCGTGCGAAACTTCATCTTCTCCTCCACCGCCGCCGTCTACGGCGAGACGTCGTCGGAACCGGTCGGCGAGGACGCTCCGCTCAAGCCGATCTCGCCCTACGGCCGCTCCAAGCTGATGGTCGAATGGATTCTGCAGGACGTCAGCCGCGCCCACGACTTGCGCTACGTCGCGCTGCGCTATTTCAACGTCGCCGGCGCCGACCCGAAGGGGCGCCTCGGACAGTCGACGCCGAACGCGACGCATCTGATCAAGCGCGGCGTTCAGACGGCCCTCGGCATCTATCCGAGCATGGACGTATTCGGCGAGGATTACCCCACCCGCGACGGCACCTGCGTGCGCGACTACATCCAGGTCACCGATCTCATCGACGCGCATCTGGCGGCGCTCGCCTACCTGCGCCAGGGCGGGGCGAGCCTGACGTGCAATTGCGGCTACGGCCACGGCGCGACGGTGAAGGAAGTCATCGACGTGGTGAAACGCGTTTCCGGCGTCGATTTCATCGTCAACCATGTCGGGCGGCGCGCCGGCGACCCGGCGGCGATCGTCGCCAAGGCGGAGCGGGTGCGGCGCGAGCTGGGCTGGCGCCCGCAACGCGACAACCTCGACGAGATCGTCAGGCAGGCGCTCGACTGGGAGCGCCGCTTGCACAATCGGCGGAGCTGACCGGGCGGCGCCCGCCCGGCGCCGAAGGATCGGGCTTTACAATGACGGCGACAACGTCTTGAGTGGGTGAAACGACATTCGGGGGCGAACGGTTATGCGGGCGGGCGGTCGGCGCCGATGAGCGAGGACTACATCCTTGTCACCGAGCGGCTGGGCAAGGCGTTCGGCGATTTCGCCGCGGTGAGCGACGTCAACCTCAAGGTCAAGCGCGGGTCGATCCACGCCTTGATCGGACCCAACGGCGCGGGCAAGACGACCTGCTTCAATATGCTGACCAAGTTCGTCAAGCCGAGCTCCGGGCGCATCTTCTTCAATGACCGCGATATTACGGCGATTCGCCCCGCCGACGTCGCGCGTCTCGGACTGGTCCGCTCTTTCCAAATCTCCGCGGTGTTCCCTCATCTGACCGCGCTGGAGAACGTGCGCGTCGCGTTGCAGCGCCGTCGCGGCGACTCGTTCGATTTCTGGCGCTCGAAGACGGTTCTGAAGCCGCTCAACGAGCGGGCGATGGAGCTGCTCGACGACGTCGGGCTCGCCGATTGGGCCGGCTCGATCGCGGTCGAAATCTCCTACGGCCGCAAGCGCGCGCTCGAAATCGCCACCACCCTCGCGCTCGATCCGGAAATGCTGTTGCTCGACGAGCCGATGGCGGGGATGGGCCATGAGGACATCGACCGCATCGCCGCCCTCATCCGGCGCGTTTCCGCCAACCGCACGATTTTGATGGTCGAGCACAACCTGCAAGTTGTGGCGAACCTCTCCGATCGCATCACGGTGCTGACGCGCGGGCGCGTCCTCGCGGAGGGAGATTACAGAAGCGTGTCCGAAAACGCCGAGGTGAAGCAGGCGTATCTGGGGGTCGGCAATGGTTGAACTCCCCAGCCTCGCCGCGAACGCGGCGAACGCGGCGGCGGCGCCGCTGCTCGCCGTCGCGGGTCTGCAAGCCTGGTACGGCGAATCGCACATCCTGCACGGCGTCGATTTCGACGTTCGCCCGGGCGAGGTGGTCACGTTGCTCGGGCGCAACGGCGCGGGCAAGACGACGACGCTCAAGTCGATCATGGGCATCGTCGGCAAACGCAAGGGATCGGCGATGTTCTCGGGGAGCGAGACGGTCGGTCTGTCCTCGGATCGGATCGCGCGGCTCGGCGTCGCGATCTGTCCGGAGGAGCGCGGCATCTTCGCCAGCCTCAGCGTGCGCGAGAACCTCATGCTGCCGCCGAAGATCGCGACCGCGGGCGGGTTGACGCAGGAGCGCATCTTCGCGCTGTTCCCCAACCTCGCCGAGCGCCTCAACAGCGGCGGCGGCAAGCTGTCGGGCGGCGAGCAGCAGATGCTGGCGATCGCGCGCATCCTGCGCACCGGCGCGCGCTTCCTGATGCTCGACGAACCCACCGAAGGCCTGGCGCCGGTGATCATTCAACAGATCGGACGCACCATCTCCGAACTCAAGCGCGAGGGGTTCACGATCCTGCTGGTCGAGCAGAATTTCCGTTGGGCCTCGACGGTGGCCGATCGTTACTTCGTCATGGAGCACGGTCGGGTCATCGACGCCTTCGCCAATTCCGAGCTGAGCGCGAACATGGGAAAACTGCATGAGTATCTCGGCGTTTGAGACGGTCGCCGAGCCCGTCGGCGCTTCGGCGCGGCGGGCGGCTCGGGTCGGGGAGTGAGCCGATGTTTCTCGGGCACGTCATTACGGCGCAGCAGCTTTACGGGCAGTTGCTGATCGGGCTCATCAACGGCTCGTTCTACGCGCTGCTGAGCCTCGGCCTCGCCGTGATCTTCGGCATGTTGAACATCGTCAATTTCGCCCATGGCGCGCTCTACATGGTCGGCGCGTTCGCTGCGTATTTTCTCCTGCACGGCCTTGGCCTCAACTATTGGTGGGCGCTGATCGGGTCGCCTCTCATTGTCGGCGCGTTCGGCGCGCTGCTCGAGCGCACGCTGCTCTATCGGCTGCGCGGCCTCGATCCGCTCTATGGATTGCTTCTTACGTTCGGCCTCGCTCTGGTCATCCAGGGCTTGTTTCAGAACTACTTCGGCGCCTCGGGAATGCCCTATTCGAGTCCGCCGGAATTGTCCGGCGTCCTCAATCTCGGCTTCATGTACCTGCCCAAGTATCGCGCCTGGGTCATCGTCTTTTCCGCGGTCGTATGTCTCGCGACCTGGTTCACCATCGAGAAGACCAAGCTCGGCGCCTATCTGCGCGCGGCGACGGAAAACCCCACTCTGGTGCGCGCGTTCGGCGTCAACGTGCCGCGGATGATCACGCTGACTTATGGGTTCGGGGTCGCGCTGGCGGCGCTCGCCGGCGTGCTCGCGGCGCCGATCGATCAGGTTCGCCCGGGCATGGGGGCGGACATCATCGCCGTCGTCTTCGCAGTGGTGGTGATCGGCGGCATGGGTTCGATCCTGGGATCGATCGTCACCGGCTTCGTGCTCGGCGTGGTCGAAGGCCTGACCAAAGTGTTCTACCCCGAAGCGTCGAACACCGTCATTTTCGTCATCATGGCGATCGTCCTCCTCATCAAGCCGGCCGGTCTGTTTGGAAAAGTCGCATAATATGAGCACGAACCCGGTCGCGGCGCCGACAAGCCCGCTCATGCGCGAGGGGCGCGAGTTCGCCGTCGTTTTTGCGATCATGCTGGCCTTGATCGCCGCGGCGCCGTTCGTCGCCTATCCCTATTTTGTCATGGAGGCGATGTGCTTCGCGCTGTTCGCCTGCGCGTTCAACCTGCTGATCGGCTATGTCGGACTCTTGTCGTTCGGCCACGCGATGTTTCTGGGATCGGCGAGCTACGTGTGCGCCCACGCCGCCAAGGTCTGGGGGCTCGACCCGGAACTGGCGATCCTGACCGGCGTCGCCTGCTCCGCCGTGCTCGGCCTGATCGCCGGCGTCCTTTCGATTCGCTCGCAGGGCATCTACTTCGCGATGATCACCGTCGCCTTGTCGCAGATGATCTATTTCTTCTGCGTCGAGGCGCCGTTCACCCACGGCGAGGACGGCATTCAGGACGTGCCGCAAGGTCACGCCTTCGGTCTGATCGATCTGTCCCAGACGGCGACGCTTTACGTCTTCGTGGCGGCGATCTTCCTGTTCGGCTTTCTGGCGGTCTATCGCACGGTCAATTCGCCGTTCGGCGAAATCCTCAAGGCGATCCGCGAGAACGAGCCGCGCGCGATTTCGCTGGGCTACCGCGTCGCGCGCTACAAGCTCGCCGCGTTCGTTCTGTCCGCGGCGTTGGCGGGGCTCGCGGGCGCGACCAAGGCGATCGTGGTGCAGAACGCCTCGCTCACCGACGTCGGCTTCGCCATGTCCGGCGAAGTGGTGCTGATGACCCTGCTCGGCGGCATGGGCACGCTCTATGGCCCGGTTGTCGGCGCCGTCGTCGTCGTCGCCATGCAGAACTATCTCGCGCAGTACGGACAATGGGTGACGGTGATTCAAGGCGCCGTGTTCGTCGCCTGCGTCCTGGCGTTTCGCCGCGGCATCGTCGGAGAGATCGGCAAGGCGCTCAAATGGTCGATTTGAGGCGACTCGTCCCGGCTGCCGGCGTCCTGGCGATCGGCGTCGCGGGGCGGCCGGCCGATGGCGGCGCCGGGAGACCGTGAAGGCGCGACGATCGCCCGATCGCGACATTAACTTTCTGAAAAGCGAAAAACGTGCTAAGCTTCTTTATCGGTCGCGGCCATCGTCATCCGATCAGCGGCGGGCGCTTTCGCACTGGCGTCGGCCAAGCGGTTTCGAGAGAAGCAGAATTTCCGTAACTCCGAGGCGCCCGCCTCTCGCTCGGCAGTTTGGGCAGATAGCGCCCAGCGAGCGCCGCCGCCGATTCGGGTTTGTTCGCAATGCGATTCGTCTTTGTTCGCAACGCTGCCCCCTGCTGAGGGGAAGCGCTTGGTTTTGACCTCCAAACGAGGCGGGTGCGTGGGAGCTACAACGGGACAGAATTTGGCGCCTAACGCTCTGATTTCACCTGCCCGCGTCCCGGGATTGTCCGGCCCCGCCCGCGATCGCCGCGCGCTGAACCCGCCCGGCCCCGCCGCGCGCCGGCGCGGCGGAAATCCGTCACGCAAGCCCTTGAAATCAGGCCTTCGCGCCGGAAAATGGCGCGCGCGTCAGGTCACTCAGCTTAGCCGCCAACACCCCCGGCTCCCCCGTCACCGCGACCTGCTTCAGCCGGCTCTTCGCCCCCGCGACGAGCCGCGCCTTCGACGCGGCGACGCCGAGCTTGTCGGCGATCAGCCGGCACAGCGCCTCGTTGGCCTTGCCGTCCTCGGGCGCCGAGCGCACCCGCGCCAGCAGCACGTGCATGCCGTCCGACAGCGTCGCAACGCCGTCGATGGCGTCGCGGCCGCCCTTGGGGGTCAGGCGGCAGGCGACGACGACGCCGTCGAGCGTCGCGCGCCACGGCGTCTCGCTCATGCGCCGTCCTCGTCGCTCAAGGGATGCAGGTCGCGCACCATCGCCTTGGCGCGTTCGTCGAGCACGTGGGTGTAGATCTGGGTCGTCGAGATGTCGGCGTGGCCGAGCAGGTCCTGCACCACGCGCAGATCCGCGCCGTTCTGCAGCAGGTGGCTGGCGAAGGCGTGGCGCAGCACGTGCGGGCTGACGCGAGCGGCGGCGATGCCGGCGGCCGCGGCGACGATCTTGAGATCGCGCGCGAACGCCTGGCGCG
>JBEKFO010000014.1:0-24590 GCA_050013275.1 Roseiarcus sp.
CTCGTCGCACCACAATTTCATATGTTGCTTTCCTCTCAGGCGGTCGGGCTCCTCGGCGGAGAACAATTGCGACACCGCGCCGTTGGGCCAGGCGAGGCGCGCGGAGGCGCGCGCGTAGCGCGGCCGCTCTTCCCGCGGGCAGATCGCCATCAGCCCGGATTCGCCGAGCACCATGATGTCGCGCACGTCGTCGTGCGTCGCGCCGATCAGATTGACGATGGCGAAGGTCTTCGTCCACAGCCGCACCGCCTCGGCGCCGGCGCGCGTCTTGCCGGAGCCGCGGCCGGCGAGAATCAGCCAATAAACCCAATCGCCGGGCGGCGGCGTCTGCTCGGGCCGCGCCCAGAACGCCCAGTCGTGAAAGAGCTCGTCGCTCTCCCTCGGCGTGAGCGCAGCGAGCAGGCGGGCGCGATGGGCGGGCGCGAGCGTGAGTAGATCGGCGAACTTGTCGATCAGCTTGCGCTTGGCGGCGGGGGCTCTTGCGGCGCCACGATGCGGGCCGCATGTCTTGGCGGCTTGGACGTTGCGCGCGCTCATGGCTCGGTTTGGAGAGGCGGGAGCAAACGCGCCGCCGCGCTGTTGATCTTGGCCATCAGACGTTCGTGAGCGCCTTCGTATTGGTCGGAGTTCGCCGGCGTCAGCTTGGTGAAGCCGTGATATCGGTCGAGCCGGTCGAGAATCTTGAGCATGCGGTCGATCGCCGGCAGATCGCTCTCTTCGGACTTGGCGGAAAGCTTGGCGCTCATCGCCTCGAGCCGGACGATCTGCAGCCGCGCGTGATCCTGCGCCGGCGCAACCCAGCGGCGCCTGAGCTCGTCGCGCAGCATCGACTCGACCCGCTTGCGCGATAGCCCTTCCTTTGCGGCGATGGCGTCGACGCCTTCGCCGGCGACGAGCGCGGCGAGGATTTTCGGCCCTCGCCGAACAGGCGCGGCTGTGCGCGCGCGGATGGGCGCGTCGGCTGGCGGCATGGAAAGATCCTGAAAAGCGAGGGGAAGGGAAGGGCGAAAAAAACGCGCCATCTCCACTGTGAACAACTATGCCTCGATCGGCGTAACCGGGCAAGAAATTGTTGTGGCGGGATGGCTTGCGGCGAATATTACGCCAACAACTTCAAAATATTAGGCCTCCCAGCGGCGCGTCAGCGCCTCCGGCTCCCGCCGAAGCCCAACTCGACCACGTTCCAAACGACGATCGTGATCGCGACCGCGTCGAAGGCGTAAGTCAGCCACGCCGGCGCCGCTCCTTCCGAGCGCGGCTGATACCAGTGCGCGGCGGCGGCGAGGAACAGCGAGAACGGCGCCAGGCCGGCGAGCGCGGGCGGCTTGCCGCGATCGGCGAAGCGCTTGGCGCTGAGAAAATACTCGGCCACCGCACAGAGGATAAGCGCGAAGGCGTAGACGAGGAGATAGGCGTGCGTCGCGACGACGATCGGATCGATGAACGCTTCGTGCGCCAGGTCGCGCGGCCCGCTCGGCGCGATCATCAGCGCGATCGCGGTCATGACGAGCGCGATTCCCACCGGCGGCGCGCTCGCGCGCGCCCACGTTCCCCGGTCGACGACGCCTTCGGCCTGCCGATAGAGGAAGCGAAAGCGCTCGGCGCGGGACGTCGGCGTCATCACTCTCTCAGGAGATCGTTGATGCCGGTCTTGGCGCGGGTCTGCGCGTCGACCGTCTTGACGATGACCGCGCAATAAAGCGAGGGGCCGGGCGAGCCGTCGGGAAAGGGCTTGCCGGGCAGCGAGCCGGAGACGACCACCGAATAGGGCGGGACGAAGCCGACATGGACCTTGCCGGTGGCGCGATCGACGATTCTCGTCGAGGCGGAGATGAACACGCCCATCGAAATGACCGAACCCTGGCCGACGATGACGCCCTCGACGACTTCCGAACGTGCGCCGACGAAGCAATCGTCCTCGATGATCGTCGGATTGGCCTGCAGCGGCTCGAGCACGCCGCCGATGCCGACGCCGCCCGACAGATGCACGTTCTTGCCGATCTGCGCGCAGGAGCCGACGGTGACCCAGGTGTCGACCATCGTCTTCGCGTCGACATAGGCGCCGAGGTTGACGAAGCACGGCATCAGCACCGCGTCGGGCGCGATATAGGCGGAGCGGCGCACGATGCAGCCGGGCACGGCGCGAAAGCCGGCGGCGCGGAAAGCGTTCTCGCCCCAGCCCTCGAATTTCGACGGGATCTTGTCCCACCACGCCGCGCCGCCGGGCCCGCCCGGGATCACGGCGTTGTCGTTGAGGCGGAACGAAAGCAGCGCCGCCTTCTTGAGCCACTGGTTGACCTTCCAGGAATTCGGACCCGTCGCGCCAGGGATTTTTTCGGCGACGCGCGCCTTGCCGCTGTCGAGCAGGCTCAGCGCTCGGTCGACCGCGTCGCGCACGTCGCCGTGCGTGCGCGCATTGATCGCGATGCGATCCTCGTAGGCCTGTTCGATGAGGGTTTGCAGCTTCAAGTCGGACATGAGCGTTTCCACATTTTTTCGCGCGGCGAGGTTTCTTCGCTGGCGCGGCGGATGTCAATGGCGACGCCAACACGCCGTCACCAGAACCGATGTGGAAAGGGCGCAGAGGGAAACGCCAAGGGCTTCGGGCCGGACTCGGCCCGAAACGGGGCGAGGCGTCAGGAGCTGGGAGCCTCGCTCACGGCGCCACCAACCTGACGCTCACCACCGCCAGCCCATCGCCGTCGAGATCGCCGCTGTCACGCACGGGGACGCCGACGATCTTGCAGTCGTGCGCGGCGCCGCCGAGCGTCTGGCGGCCGAGCGCCAGATCGGCGCCGCTCGGGGCGAGCGCGGCGTCGAGCGCGTCGAGCGCGGCGTTGATCGCGCTCGCGCCGGGGGTCGAGGGATCGCGGGAGTCGAAATAGAGGAAGAGCTTGGCCTCGAGCGTGCGCTTCGGCGTCGCCGGCGAAGCCCACTGATAGGTCTCCGGCCCGGATTCCAGTTGGAACAGCGCCGGGCGCAGCGCGGCGGGGACTTCGCTCCACAGCTTCATTTTGCGCGAAGCGAGGCCCCAGGGGTAGGCGGCCGAGACGACGGCGAACAGGGCGGAGAAGGCGGCTTCGCGGCTCATGCGTCCTCCCAGGTCTCAGCGGGCGTCGCGGCGAGCGCGGCGAGGATTTCGGCGCTCATTTCGTCGAGGCTCGATCGCAAGTAGGAGCGCTGGGGAATGACCGAGCCGGGATGCTCGACTTTGGCCGCGAAACGCATCGCGCCGCCGGCGAGGAAGGCGAGAACCTTCGCCTTGACGGGCAGGATTTCGTGCGCGCCGGTCTTGCCGCCGTATTCCTGGATCGCCGCGTATTTGACGTCGCCGTACGAGCCGACCGAGGCGGAAACCTCGTCGCCGTCGTTCGAAACCTCGGCGCCGATCGAGGCGAGAAGCGCGCCCGAGCGCGCGGCGAGGACTTGGCCCGAGAGCTTTTCGGACTTCACCTTGTCGGCGAGCGCGCTCGCGAGATCCTGCGCCTTGGCGGCGAGCGCGCTTTGCACCGCGTCGGGGAAGGCGTCGAGGCGCGCTTGCAGCGCCTCGGCGCCGTCAATCGAAAGGCTCAGCATCAGACCGCCACCCGACGATAGGGCTGCAGCAGCGCCATGACCGGCGCCGAGATTGCGGACGTGTCGTAGGCGATCGTCTCCTGCCCGCCGAGCGACTTCGAGCGCAGGCCGATGCGTTCGGCGGCGCGGAAGCGCTCAGCGGCGAGTTCGAGCGCGGCCTGCGCGACGTCTTGCGGGACGTAGCCGTAGGAAATCGCCACGGCCGCGCCCGCGTCGCCGACGCTGAACGTATAAGCGCCGCCGGCGACGCAATATTGGCCTGTTGTCGGGGCGGAAGAAACCGCGCTCAGCGCGGCGCCGGAGCCGGCGTAGACGACGCCCAAGTCGATCGCCCACGGTCCGTATGGCGCGAGCGCGCTCACCGTCCACGGCGTCGAGGCGGGGACCGCCTGCGCCTCGCCTTGCACGGCGTAGCCGGCGACATAGGCGACGACGAGATTCTGTCGCCGCGGTCGGACGCGCCGGCCGAAGATGTCGAGCGCCTGCTGGCGCCCCGGCGGCGCGCCGTCGTCGGGCCGCAGGAGATAGCCGAGCGTCGGCCGCGCGCTCGCGGGCGCGGCGGGCGGGATCGGCTCGCCGTCGAGCGTCACCGACGTCACTCGCAGCACCGGCCAATGACGCAGGAACAGCCGCTCGCGCTCGGCGTCGATGACTTCGCTGTAGTCTTGCGGCAGCAGGCCCGGGCGGCTCAGCGCGGCGTAGACGGCTCGGCTCGCCGCCGTGATCAACGCCGACAGCGTCGCGTCGTTGGGCGAAGCGCCCGCGGGCAGGCCGAGCCACGCCTTGAGCGCGGCGAGGTTGGTCAGATCGTAAGGCGACATGGGAGCTCGGAGGTCGGAGGACAGAGAACAGAGAACGGAGAACGGAAAACAGAGGCGCAGGACTCCTGTCCGTCCTCCGTCCTCCGTCTTCCGTCATCCGTTACCGATGTTGGTGAGGATGCCGACGCCGAACGGCGCGTAGACGGCCAAGACTTCTTCGGCGTAGACGCCGAATTCGCGCCGGCGGGTGCGCAGCGGCCAGTCGACGCGGTAATAGTCGCGCCGCGTGAGAACCTCGGCGACATTGGGCGTCTGGTTGGACTGGTACCAGACCGGCAGGCGCTCGCAGAGCGCGAGGATGGTGCCCGGCGGCAGGTCGGGATGGACTTTCACCGGGATGTCGAAGCCGCCGTCGACGCTGAACGGATTGTAGTACCAGCGCACCACGCCCGAAGCCGAGACGCCGTAGGGCCCGCCGTTGTCGCTGTCGGCGGCGACGTTGTAGCGGATCAGCGGGCCCGACGCGTTGGTCAGGCACTTGTTGGTGATGTTCTTTTGCTCCTGCGCGTTGACGTAGAGCACGGTCGGCGAGAGCCGATACGTGTTCCACATTTGCACCAGCATATTGTCGATCTCGACCACCGAGCCGCGGCCCGAGGCGGTGAGGAACGCGCCCGTTCCCGCCGTTCCCGATCCCAGCGCCTGGACGTAGGCGCTGTTGGTGGGGTTGAAGCCGACCGTGAGCAAGCCGTCGAAGGCGAGCGTCGCGTTGCGCGAATTGTCGCCGGTGATCGCGCTCGCGGCCTGCTGGCCGGAGACGAGCGGCGCCGAAAACGCGGCGCTGTTGATCGAGGTGATCGCCTGCAGCGTCTCCGAGCCCGCGGCGCCGACATACCAGGCGTAGGCGACGGCGCCGTTGACGATCGGCGCCGCGGCGTAGAGCGTCTGGCCGAGCGTCAACGCCTGCGTCGTATTGCCTGACTTGTTCGACGAGCCGCCGTTGAGCGTGTAGGTGGCGCCGTCGTTGCCGGTGATGGTCTTGGTCGTGGCGACGCCGCCCGCAACGCTCGAGTTGCGATAGCCCTCGAAGCTGAGCGCGACGACGATCACCGAATAGGTCGCGGCGGGGAGAGTCGCGCCCGTGCCGGAGGCGGAGAGCGTCGGCGCGCCCGGCGCGCCCAGCGCCAGCGAGGTGTTGCCGCCGAGCAGCGCGGTCTCCTCCTTGCGCATCGTCTTCTGCAGCAGGCGCAGCGTCGCGGTCGAGTCGATGTCCTCGAAGCCTTGCGCGGCGGCTTCGGCTTCGAAGGTCACCGTGTCTTCCTCGCCGAGCGTCAGATAGGGCGCGACCTGGAGCTGCGCGGCGTAGGACATGCTCGCGGTGCGCTGGCCCTCGGGCACCCAGCCCATCGCGTCGTAGCCCGAGCCGGTGACCGAGGTGATGGTGCGCCAGCGCGCGGCGTCGCCGGGATTGAGCCGCGCGACGCGCGGCAGCGAATTCCGCAGCGGCGTGATGACGGGATAGAGGTTCTTCGCCGGCGCCTGAAGATCGTAGGCGGTCAGGCCGGTGGCGAGCGTCACGCTCTTGGCGAGCGACTCCTTCATCAGGCCAAGGGTTTCTTGCGTGGTCTGGGCAATGTTCATGGGCTTGTCCTTGTGGGGGTTGGAGGGGAGGCGGCGTCGAAACAGGCGCGCGCCGGCGGCCGCGGCGCGGGTGGGCGTCGCGGGTGGGCGGGCGTGAGATCAAGGCACGAAGCGCGGCGGCATGGGAAAGGGTGTCGCCTGTGCGAGGGGGCCAATTCGGAAAGCCGAACTTCCAAGCAAAGCGCTTGCGGCCGCTGCGGCCGAAAGGCTCATGTATTAGCTGGTCAACTAAATCGCGAGCGCCTAGACAGTGGGGGCACGCGTTTCCGCGATGGGGGGCAACACGTGGTCGCCGAGATTTTTGCTGGGATGAGCGCCATTAAGTCCGCCTTCGATATCGCGAAGGGACCTAAGGATATTGACGATGCCACCCGTCGCAATGCGGCGGTCATAGACCTTCAGGAAAAGATCCTCGCCGCACAGGAGGCGCAGGCGACGTTGATTGAGACGGTACGCGAGCTTAAAGCACGCGTGGCTAGCCTCGAAACATGGGAAACAGAGAAGCAGCGATATGAACTTAAGGATGTCGGGGAGGGGTCGCTCGCTTACGTCACGAAGGAAGCGATGCGCGGCGGCGAACCTCCGCATCAAATATGTGCACGCTGTTTCGAGCATGGGCGCAAATCCATATTGCAACCCAACTCCAGAAACTGGATCAGGCTGCTGTTCTGTCCAGAATGCAAGACGGAGCTCAGGATCGGGTTTGAGACCCCGACGATCGCTTGACAACGCCGCTTGGTTTTTTGGCCTTGGGCAGCCGCAGATTCCAAGTCACGGTGCCGTGCCCTGGACCGCGTAGCAGCGGATGAATGGTTGGCTTCAATCAGGCGCTCGCCATGAGGAAGGTCGCCCGCGAGGATGGCGCGCTTGAGCGCTAACCTGACAGAGAGGAACAGTTGCCTTCAATTGGTCCGGCTCGGCTTGGAAGGAGCCTCTTCTTTCTCGAAAAGTATCCAACGCAATTCGATTCCCATGCCGGCGAGATACTGCTTGAGATTGTTGACCAAGTTCCTCCCATCCTGGCTCAGCTCAAAAAGGGAGTAGATTTGGATCGCGAATGGCCGTCCGCGCGTGAAGGGAAAACGTTCGTTGACCTCACCCGATTCGATTACATCGAGTTGGCGATAGACTTTCGCTTGTAGCAGCTCGAGATGCCGGCCTTCGTCGATGTCCCAGGGCAAGTGATCGCTGATCGTCAGCACCGCTTTTCCTGTCGCGCGCTCAACCGAAATGTGGTCGAGCATATCGAGGTCTTCTATGGTCACGGAGGCCCCCCGAAATTCATGTCGTCCAAGTTCGCGGGGCGGACCACCTCGACCTTGGTCGGAGGAATCCTGGTCCCGCCTGGAAACCCCGGCTTTCCCGCGCCAGCGATCGTCGCTCCGCCTTCCTCGATTTCAGGAAACGCGATTTCTTGATTGGGGGTCAAGGGCGCTGTCGCCGAGGACTTGCACTCGATACACCGTATCGTGTTGGTCGTCGGATCGCGAATCAAATAGTCCAAACGCGTTGTAGCGCCACTGGCTGTTCTCGCTGTCGCTTGTTCTGCGGACTCGACTGCCGCGTCGGCAATTCGGCCTCCAACCTGATTGTCGAACGCTTGCCCGCGAGCTTGTTCGCCGCCAGTTGAATCGCCCGCCGCTCCGCAAGCGTCAACGTCTCTGCCGTGGTCTCTTCCGCAGCCCCGACGCCCGGGACCAGTGACAGCCCGGCCTCGAGGGTGGCGGCGGCTTCGTAAAGGCCGAACCGGACGTAATCGCCTCGATGCCAAGCCTGGACCGCGAGAGCGCTGTAATGCGTCCCAGGAACGGCGTTCCAAAAACTGGTGAGAAGCGACTGTGCCGCCGAAGGCGTCTCGGGTGCGGAGGGGATGGCCGACGCCGTCGAGGCGTCGGACGTGACTTCGCGCCCTCGCGTCGTCGAGGCGTCCGCCACCTGCACGGGCGGGGTCTCGGACCGAGCAGAAGCGCTCCCCTCGGCTTGCCAATCGCCGCTCGTCCATCGCCCGCTGACGATTCCGTTGCCAGGGGGCACGTGCGGCTGGCGGGGGTTGTAGGCGCGGTCGAGATCGGCTGGCGCGGGCGGCGCGCCGAGCGCTGCGAGGATCGTGCGTGGGGCACTCCGGCCTTCATCAGACCGTCGGCGATGAAGAGACGGCGGGCGTCGTCGCGCGGCTCGTTGAGGCGCCCGGTGCCGGCGAGCGCCAGATGGGTCAGCGCGAGCGGCGCATCGCCCTCGCGGGCCTTCGCCAGCGCGCGGCGCACATGCGTCGCGCCGGAAGCGTCGAGCGGGCGGCCGATCGCGACCGAGACGAGCGCTATCGCTCGCTCGCCTTCCGTCGTTTCGCCGCGCCGATCGGCGCGGGCTTCGGTTATCTTCGTTCCGGCGCCGAGCGTCAGCGCGCCGTCGTCGAACTCCGGCAGAGCGCGCACGCGCGCGTTCGTTCCGCGCGCGGTCCAGTCCGCGCGCAGCGTCTCGACGAGCATGGCGACGCTCCCTCGTTTAGAACCGCGGCGGGATCGGGGCGGCGAGGCTGAGCTTGGTGAGCGCGAGCGCGCGCTCGTGCGCGGGCAGCGCGGCGAGGCGCTTGATCGCTTCGTCGACGCCGCCGCCGGGCTCGCCGAACGAGTCGGCGCTCTTCGGCGCGGCGCGCAGCGCGGGAATCAGGAAGTCATTGTCGCGCAAGCGCCGCGTCGGCTTCCGCTAGCGTGCGATCGACGAATTCCTCCGCCGACGGCGCCGAAGTGTTTGGCGGCGATTTGAATTTTCCGACATGTCGAACGAGCGCGGACTTAAGCGAAGCCGAATCCCGGCCGAGCTTGCGGCCGAGATAAGCGATCATCGCCACGCGGCGGGTATCGCCCCAGGACCACCAGCGAAGCGGCGCCTCATCGGCCGCTCCCAACTCGAACACGGCCGCGCAGTCGCGAACGTCCTCGAACTTGGCGAAAACGACCTGCTGAATCGTCGCTTCGATTGTCTTCGCGAACTCCGCCGGCGCAGCCTTTGCGCTGTCGAGGCGCGCCGACGGCCAGCCGGCCGCGCCGCCGAGATCGAAATGAAGCGCGCACTCCCAGTCCGCCAACCGAGCGTAAATGTCTCGGTAGGCGTCGGGAAGGTAGCGCAGCATGGTTTCGTTGGCGAAGGCGTCCGCGGGCGGATGGCGCAGGCTGACGTCGGCCGCGATGAACTGGTTCGGCCTTCCCCAGCTGCTAAAGGCGAGGAAATGCTCAACGTCCGGCGAACTCCATTTCGCTCGGTAGCCGAGAATGTTCATGTCTTCAGCGGCCTGTCGCCCGGCCGGTGCGTAATCGGCTCGCTGGAGCGCGTCGTTAAGGAGCGCGACGAAGTCGACCGGCTTGTTCTCGCCGGCGAACGGCATCGGGATGGTCTTGGCAAACCTGATCGGCCGCTCCATTCGGCGGAGCGACGCGCGAAAGCGCTCGAGACCGCCGAACAGAGCTTCGAGCGCCGCCTCCGCCGCGGATCGCTTCGCCTCAGGCGCCCGTTCCGGGCGCGCAACGATATGATCGGTATAGTGCGGCGTCTTCGTGGGCGGAGGATCGACCGACTTGTCCGAATGGCGATCGCTCGTCGACGGACCCATCGAAAACTGGGGGTTCTCCGGCGGATCGTTTGCCGCTGGGCCGGTCATTGTTCCATGCTCCCGATATAGCGCCGCGTGTAGACGGGGATGTGCGCGAGCCACAGGCGAAATCGAAGGTAACGCGAGCGAATGTTGAGGTTCTCGCAGCCATCGCAGGCTGCGTCATAGGCGACGCTCGTCAGCCATCCGCCAAGCGAAGGCGCGTAGACGCCTCCCAATTCGTAAACCGCGATGTCCTTTTCCACTTGGGAGAAATTGAGGGCAATGACATCGAGCTTCGTTGTCTTGACCTCAAAGCCGACAAGTTCCCCGGTCTCGGGATCGAGAGCCACGAAATCGTAGACGCGCGGCGTCGCGAAACCGGGTATTTGTACTGCGACCGCTTTCCCGCGCGCAAGAATCACGAGACCGGCGGCCGCGAAATCGGCGTCGCTTTCCGCGACGGCGCGAGCATGCTGCGCGTTTGGTCCGACGCCGTTGAACGGCGGATTGCCGCTCTCCGCGGCCTCCGCTGTTCCAACAGGGATTAGATACTGGGGCCAGTCGTCGGAAGAGTCCGCGATCTGAACGTCTTGCGCTCCGCGGGTGCGGGGCGCCGCCGTGGTTTCCGCCGAAGTCTCATCAGGAGAACTCGATTCATCCGGCCAATCCCCGCTCGTCCACTGCCCGCTCGGCCGCCCGTTGCCGGCGGGCACGCGCGGTTGGTCGGGGTTGTAGGCGCGGTCGAAGCCTCGAGCGGGCGGCCGATCGCGACCGAGACGAGCGCTACGGCGCGCTCGCTATCCGCCGCCTCGTTGCGCGAAACGCCGCGCGCCTCGGCGATCTTCGTCCCGGCGCCGAGCGTCAGCGCGCCGTCGTCGAACTCCGGCAGAGCGCGCACGCGCGCGTTCGTTCCGCGCGCGGTCCAGTCCGCGCGCAGCGTCTCGACGAGCATGGCGGCGCTCCGGGTTCAGAACCGCGGCGGGATCGGGGTGGCGAGGCTGAGCTTGGTGAGCGCGAGCGCGCGCTCGTGCGCGGGCAGCGCGGCGAGGCGCTTGATCGCATCGTCGACGCCGCCGCCGGGCTCGCCGAAGGAATCGGCGCTCTTGGGCACGGCGCGCAGCGCGGCGCGGGCGGGCAGCGGCTGGGCTTCGAGCGCGCCGACGCGCCGGCGCAGCGCTTCGACATCCGGCGCCAGCGCCGCGAGCGTCTTGCGCAGCGCTTCGTTCTCTTCGGCGGCGCGTTCGAGCTTATGGGCCGCCTGAGCCAGCGCCGAGGCCGCCTTGGCGAGCGCGTCCGAGGGGGAGGGGGCCTCGGTCGCCGCCGGCGTCTCGGCGCTGGCGGGCGCGGCGGCGACCGCCGCGCCTTGGACGTCGTCGAGCGACGGCTCGCCCGGCGCGTGGGGCTCCGCGCTCGGATCGGCCGCACGCGCCGCGAAGGCGCGCTTCTCGACGACGCCGTCCTTGATCACTTCGAAGGTCGCGCCGGGCACGCAGGGCAGGTCGACCAGCGAGATTTCGCTCGGCTCGGCGGTGTAGCGGGTCAGGCCGCTGTCGGGATCGGGCCAGCGCTTGACGTAACGGCCGCCCTGGCTGAAGCCGGTGTAGACGCCCTCCGTCACCTTGCGCCATTCGTCGTCGTCGACGATCTTCGCCGCCACCAGAATGCGCTTGCCCTCGTCGTCGAAGGAAATGTCGGTGAGCTTGCCGGCCGCGACGCGGCCGTGCATCGCGCGCACCGCGCCCAGCGATTTGCCGCCGCTGGCGGCGAGCGCGTCGGCCGACCAGGCCTCGAAATAGGGCTTGGTCGAAGCGTAGTCGCAGATTTCGCCGACGCGATCGGGCTCTTCGGCGGTCGCGACGCCTTGGACGATGCGCTGGTCGAGATCGACCTTGGCGAGGGGCAAAAAGAGATCAAGCGTCGACATGCGTCGCAGGCTCCATTGACGGGTGAGGAAAGGGGGAAGCGGCGCGTCGGGCGCTTCGTCTGGCGATTTTCAGCAGGGCGGGGCGCGAGCGTTGCGCTGGCGCGGCGACCGTCCCGGCCGCCTCGGCGCCATTACCCCATTGTTGAGCATTATGCCGCGAACGGCGTAACCAGGCAAGAAAATGTTCGTGGTTTGTTCTGAACGTCGAGCTGGCTTTGGCGCGGCGCGACGATCCGCGACATCCACCTCGCCGACGATCCCGAGGGAAATCGAAGGCCGTAGCGACAAGGCGAAGGGCCTGGCGCTGAAGACCTGCTATTTGAAGAAGGCCTGAGGAACGAGGGGCGGGGGCGGGCGAACGCAACCCGCGCGCCCTTCTCCCGTTGCGGGAGAAGGTGGCCGACGGAGCCGGCCGGATGAGGGTACGCGCCATCAGGCGCCTCGGCTGCGTGTCGCTATGATAAGCGCGATGTCGGAACGTGCGCGCGCAGCGCCGCGCCCTTGGCCGCAGTTCGGCAGAGAGCGCCGTCGACCTCATGAAAGCCTCTTTTTTCCGAAGTTTCGAGGCTGTCAATGGCGCGCGTTTCGCGCGCCGCCTCCGGCGGCCGAAGGCCATTGACAGCCTCGAAACTTCGGAAGTTCATGCTTCCATGAGGGCGACGGCTTCGCGTGTGACGGAGAGGGGCGAGGCGGCTCGGGCGGAGAAAGTCCAGCGCGGATCGCGGGGGGCGCGAAATTGGGGAATTCTTGAGCGGTTGGCGTAATGCCGCCCTAATGATGTAATGCGCACCTCATAGCGCGATTGGTTTTCATTCTTCATCCTGTTCGAATCTAAAAACTCGCATCGCTGCGACGCGCTCAAAAGTCTGACCCGCGACCCTCGCGTTCCACGCGTCTACCGTGAATTGTTGCCCCCGGGCCGACGGTAGCCAGAGATCGTCGAGCGAACTCACACGAGATCGGGCTCGCCAGCGCACAAGACCCATATGTTCAAATTCGCATTTATCCGTCAGACCAGAGAGCACTGCTTCTTCAAGGCCTTCAATTTCATGACGCATCCGAGTTGTTACGTGCCGCCGTTCGAGCGCCAAGTCATCCGCCATCGATTCGAGGCCCTCGATTCGCAAGTCGATGTCCCCACGCTCCGGCGCTTGGGCGGGAAGTGCGCGGCGCTCTTTTCGCAGTGTCCGGATTGACGCCCAAATCTCCAATTCAAAACGGGTGCATTCGGCTTCGTAGCCCCGGATGCGTTCGTCCAGCGCGTCTTGCGCTTCGCCGAGCAGCCGAA
Source organism: Roseiarcus sp. (assembly GCA_050013275.1). Lineage (GTDB taxonomy): Bacteria > Pseudomonadota > Alphaproteobacteria > Rhizobiales > Beijerinckiaceae > Roseiarcus. The sequence continues at coordinate 12,780 of JBEKFO010000014.1, forward strand.
GACAATCAAGATCGACTGCGCCAAGAAAGTCCCAATATGCATTATCCAACGCCTCCTCAACCGATTCGGGCGGATCGTCCTCGGCCAGACGAGGGAAAGATGCCGGCAGTTCGAGAAGGCGCGCTGCGGCAGTTGTTCCGTAGGTTTCCCCGTGATCGCTCACGGCGGCGACGAGAATGGCCTCGCGATCGCCAAACGCCGTCTCCGCATACGCCCGACCGAAAGCGAGCCAACCGCTGCGATGCCGAAACGGCGCGACCTCCCAGCCGGGCCCGTCGTAAGCGAAAAGCGCGAGGTCGACTTCGACAGGAAAGGCGCAGACGTCGAACCCCATATCCACGCCTCGCAGGTCAGGGGTTCAGCTCCCACCGGATGGTGAATATCGGCGTCAGCTTGGGCTCGACTTTCAGGCTCGCCTGAATCTCGTCGAGCAAGTCCTCCACCTCCTTGCGGATTGATTTCTTCCGCTCAAACTTCGCCATCATTTGCTCGTCGCGCTGCGCAATCATGCGATTGATTTCGCGCTTTCGCTCCACCTTTTCGGCGACGCTCAGGCCCCCGGCCATCCGCATCTCCTTGCGCTTCGCCTTGATCGCGTCGTCGAGCGTCTTGATTTCTGCATCCGCCGCCCTTTCCAGATCGTCCGCATAGGCGTCCAACTTGTCGGACTCGCGCGCGAGATGTTCGCCGCTGAGTCGCTCGGCGTCATCAAGCTTGCGCCTACGGGTCGCGGCCTCTCGCGACACCAGATCCACGTCCGGCGAGCTCGTCGCCGGCCCGGCCTCAATTGTTGCTGGGATATGCAACATCCGGTCGAGCGCGCGCTCGTCGAGTTCGACGCCATCGTCAGAGATTGCTGACAGCAGCAGGTGATCGACGCGCCGGTTCGCAATCTTGACACCAAGGCGCGAAACTTTGAGCCAACCGGCCCGTCCGATATGTGGTGCGAGGTCTGAGAACTGCCCGTCCCCATTGCGGGCCGAATACGAAAACTTGAGATTGCCGACCGGGAGCGAACGAGCCTTCGCCCGTTCGACGAGTTCATGTGCGAGGTTGTCGTCGGTGAGACGGAAGAAGCGCCATTCGTTTTCATCGGCGATCGGCCATTCCGTTGTCCAAGTTTCGCCGCCGTATTCGAATCGCGCTCGCTCCGCCCCTTGATCGTGAAACTTGGCCTCGGGCAGTTCGGCGCGCGCTACCGCAATGAGCCGCTCCTCGAAGTCGCCCAGGGCGCGATCTAACACTTCCTTACGATCAGCCAGGATGCGAACGACATCCCTGTCAAACGCGCCCAAGAGCTTGCCGCGGGCGTCGACAATCTCGGCTTTGATCTGCTCTTCGAGTTCGCCTCTGAGTTTATCGAACGCCGCGTCGATTTCCGCCGTGGTTCTTGCGGTCTGTTGGATTTCGAAGACCCGCTTGGCGAAGTCCGTGCCGCTCTCGATGGCCCCCAGCACTTCGTCGCTCGCGCCGAACACCCCGCCAAAGAGTTTGAACTTCTCATCCAACAGCTCGAACACACGCTCCTCGGCGCGGTTCTTGGTGTTGAGCAGATTGATCACCATCACGTCGATCTTCTGCCCGTAGCGGTGGCAGCGCCCAATGCGCTGTTCGACGCGCTGCGGGTTCCAGGGAAGGTCGAAGTTGATGACGAGAGAACAGAACTGGAGGTTGATGCCCTCCGCGCCCGATTCGGTGGCAATCAGGATTGTCTTATCGATCTTGAAGGACTCGACGATTGCCGCCTTCATGTCGGCCGACTTGGACCCAGAAATGGCGTCCGATCCCGCGTGCCTTGCCTTCCAAGCTTCGTAAATGCCGACGCTGACGGAATCCTTGTTCTGCCCGTTCATGAGGGCAATTTGGTCCTCGTAGCCATTCGCTGATAGCAGGTCGGCGAGATATTCTTGCGTGCGCACGGACTCGGTGAAGATGACCGCCCTGCGACGTCCGCCGGCTCTTTCGATTCTGTCGAGGACCGCTCCGAGCTCCGCCAACAGCGTCTGGCCCTTGGCATTCACTTTGATGCTTCGGGCGAGATCGCGGTAGGCGATCAATTCGTCGATTTCCGCCTTGAGCTTCTTCGCGTCGATTGGCTCTTCTTGGCCTGAAGCCTCCTCGCCGTCGTCGGCGTCCCACTCCTCGGCGATTTCGTCCGCCGTGTCGATGTCGGCGAAATCCTCCGCTTGCAAGGCTTCCAAGCGCTTGAGACGCTCAATGATGAGCGTCAAAGTGTCGGCGACCGCAAATGTCGACGAACCAAGAATCTTTCGAACGACGAGGGTGACAAGCTGGTTCGGCTTAGCACCGAACGCGATCGTGTCCTTCCTCTGAAGGTAGGCCGACAAGCCGTTATAAAGGCGGACCTCAGGTTCGTGCGGCTCGAACTTGAACGTCGTCGAAATTCGCCGCGTGTAGTTGATGTGCCCCGCCGCCTGAACGTCTTTGCGCAGCGTGCGGCGACAGATCGGCTTCAGCCGATCGCGCAGAATCGCGAGGTTGGCCGTCGTCGGTGCCCCCCCGTAGTTTATTCTGAAGCTCGCTTCGTCGCCGAACAGCTTGTCGTCGACGACCGAGACGAGGCCGAACAACTCCATCAGCGAGTTTTGCAAAGGCGTCGCGGTCAGCAGCAATTTGAACCGGTCCTTGACCGCCCGGCGCAGCGCAACCGCCCGCTTCGATGCGCCCTTCTTATAGACGTTGCGCAGTCGATGTGCCTCGTCGAAGACAACCAAATCCCAAGCGACCGCTGCCACCTCTGCTTCACGCCGCGCCGCGAACTCGTAAGAGGTGACGACGACTTTGTCGACGGCCTCGAATGGTCGCGCGCAGCCTTGCTTCTTCAGGTCGTTGAACGTCTTGGATTCCAGTATCAGCGCGTCGATTCCAAACTTCTCGCTCAGCTCCTGGGTCCATTGCTTTCTCAGCGAAGCGGGGACGATGAGAAGCATTCGACGCCTTCGTTCCGCCCATCGTTGGGCGATCACGAGCCCAGCTTCGATCGTCTTTCCGAGCCCCACTTCATCGGCGAGAACCGCGCCCCGCGGGATCGGCGGCGCCAAGGCAAACAACGCCGCGTCCACCTGGTGCGGATTCAATTCGACGCGGGCAGTCGCAAGAGACTTGGCGAGCGCGTCATCGTCCACCCCTTCCAAGGTGATTCGGTGGGCAAGATACTGGCTGTGAAACTGAGTGAAACTTGGCATCGCGCGTTACAAATAGCCGCCGTCCGTTGAGTCGAAAAATTAAGTATAGGCGTCTTTCCGCCTGTGCCAAAGATCATAGGCATTCCGACGACACTTTACTAATTCCCAATTTGTCCGCTTCGCGACGGCCTTTCGGGCGTTCACGTCAGCGCGAGCGCGATGTGGCGTTCAATTCGTCCGCCATTTCAAAAGCCTAGAGATTGTTCTTTCTGAAAACAACAATTCATGCTATGCTTATTTTATTGAATTTCCCGCCTCCGGGGACCCCAGCCATGGCGACGACCCACAAGAAATCCCGCGCCGCTCGCGCCAGCTCGGACGCCGCCCAGCGCAGTGCCGCGCGGCGGCCGCCGGCGCATCACAAGACCCGGCGCATTCTCGGGCGGCTGACGATGGGCGCCTCGGCGGCGAATGTCGTCAACGTGGACAAGGTCACCATCCGCCGCGTGCGCCGGATCGTCGCCGACGCGCTCGCCGAGCGCGAGGTCGATCCGCCCGCCGGCTTCGTTCCGTCGCAGACCGGCCGGCTCGGCGACGCGATGGTCCTCGCCCGCACGACGATGAAGGAGGGCGATCGTCAGGCGACGGAATGGCGCCGCCGCCCACTCATTTCCCTCTTCGCCGCACGATCGCAAACCGGACAGAAAACGGCGCCCAAGTTGTTGACATTCCCCTACACGGGACACGGATCGGCTTGTCGTGATCTGTCGCGGCTTCACGGCGAAAGCCCGCGCGATCCCAATCCCCAGCGGGGCTCCTCGGGGGCTCATCGAGCGGTCGCCGGCGTGTCGACGGCGCGGAAAAAATCCGCGCCGCAGCGCCTTGATATCGCTCGATCGCCGGAAAACGACGCGGCCGCGCCGACGCCGCCCTAGCGCACCAGCACGTTCCGGAACTGCCAGGGGTCGGAGGCGTCGATGTCCTCGGGGAAGAGGCCCGGGCGGCCGGTCAGCGGGGTCCAGTCGGTGTAGGCGCCGATCACCGGCCCGAGGTAGGGCGTCTGCACTTCGAGGCAGCGGCGGAAGTCCATTTCGTCGGCTTCGACGATGCCGGCTTTCGGGTTCTCCAGCGCCCACACCATGCCGGCGAGCACGGCGGAGGTCACCTGCATGCCGGTCGCGTTCTGATAGGGCGCGATCGCGCGCGTCTCCTCGACCGACAATTGCGAGCCGTACCAGTAGGCGTTGCGCGCGTGGCCGTAGAGCAGCACGCCGAGCTCGTCGATCCCGTCGAGAATTTCGGCCTCGCCGAGAATGTGATGCTCCTTCTGCACTTGGCCGGCGCGGCCGAAGAGTTCGTGCAGGGAGAGCACCGCGTCGTCGCAGGGGTGATAGGCGTAGTGGCAGGTCGGGCGATAAACGGGAGCGCCCTTGTCGTCGCGCAGCGTGTAGTAGTCGGCGATCGAGATCGACTCGTTGTGGGTGACGAGGAAGCCGAACTGGCCTTGCGCGGTCGGCGTCCACGAGCGCACGCGGGTGTTGGCGCCGGGCTGGTCGAGATAGATCGCCGCGCCGCAGCCCGTCTCGGGAAAGCCGGCGTTGGCGGGCGACCAGCGCTCGTGCGTGCCCCAGCCGAGCTCGGCCGGCTGCATGCCCTCGGAGAGAAAGCCTTCGACCGACCAGGTGTTGACGAAGACGTTGCGCGGCTTCGGGCTCCTGGCGCGCTGGGTGTCGCGCTCGGCGATGTGCACCCCCTTGACGCCGAGACGCTGGGCGAGGCGGCCCCAGTCCTCGCGCGTCTTGGGCTCGTCCGCCTTGTCGCCGAGGTCGGCGGCGAGATTGACCAGCGCCTGCTTGACGAACCAGGACACCATGCCGGGATTGGCGCCGCAGCAGGAGACCGCGGTCGATCCGCCCGGGTTGGCGCGCCGCTCGGCGAGCACCGTCTCGCGCAACGCGTAGTTCGTGCGCGACTCGTTGCCGCGCGACTTGTCGAAATAGAAGCCGGGCCAGGGCTCGACGACGGTGTCGATGTAGAGCGCGCCGATCTCGCGGCAGAAGCGCATGAGGTCGAGCGAGGAGGTGTCGACCGAGAGATTGACGCAGAAGCCGCGGCCGCCGCCGACGGTCAGGTACTTGCCGAGCACCTCGCGATAGTTGTCGCGCGTGATCGCCAGATGCACGAACTTGACGCCGCGATCGTCCAAGAGCTTGCGGTCCGAACCGTCGGGATCGATGACGACGAAGCGCTCCTTGTCGTAGTCGAAATGGCGCTCGATCAGCGGCAGGGTCCCCTTGCCGATCGAGCCGAAGCCGATCATCACGATCGGGCCGTCGATAAACGCGTGGCGGGGCCAATGCGACATGACGGAGCTTCTCCTGAGCTTTCGGTGAGGGCGCGGGCGTGGATTGCGCGGCGCTTAAAAGCAAGCCGCGCGCGCGCCGTCAATAGCGCGGCGCGCGGCGCTGCGTCGCAAATCCGTCATGGAACGCCTGCGCGCCCAGAGCCTCAGAAGCCTTCCGCGCCGCCGTCCGAGCGCGGATCGTGCGCCGCGGCGACGCCGCCTTTGGGATCGCGCAGCACCGCCCCGGCGTGCCCGAACGAATCGCGCAGCTCCGCGCCGCGCCGTTCGATTTCATGGCCGGCCCGCGCGAGCGCGACGGCGACCGCGTCGTCGTAGCCCTGCTCGAGCTTGACGCTGGCGCTTCCCGCGCCCCAGGAGCGGCCGAACAGGAACCGCGGCGCGCTCAGCGCCTCGGCGAGCGACCGGCCCGCGGCGATGCGGGTGAAGACCTGCGCTTGGAATTGCGGCTGTCCGTCGCCGCCCATCGCGCCGTAGGCGAGAACCCGGCCATCGTCGAACACGGCGAGCGGCGGGTTGAGGGTGTGAAACGGCCGCCGTCCCGGCGTCAGCGGATTGCGCGCCTTCGGGTCGAGCGAGAACGCGAGGCCGCGGTTCTGCATGACGACGCCGGTTCGCGCCAATACGCAGCCCGAGCCGAATTCCCAATAGGCCGATTGGATGTACGAGACCGCGAGCCCGTCGCCGTCGACCGCGCCCATCCAGACGGTGTCGCCCTTATCAGGCGGCAAAGGCCAAGGCGCGACGCGGGTCATGTCGATGCGCGACGCCTCGCGATCCAGAGTCCGCGCCGACAGCAATGCGGCGAAGTCGTGTGTCGCGTAGGCGAAATCGACGCAGGCGTCGTTACGGATCGTCAGCGCGCGCTTGGCCGCTTCGATCAGCGCATGCGCGTAGGCGAAGCCGTCGAGGTCGCGCACGCCAAGGCGCTCATAGAGGCCGAGCAGCATCAGCGAGGCGAGGCCTTGGGTCGGCGCCGGCGTATTGTAGAGCGTCGCGCCGTCGACCCGAAGCGACAGCGGCTCGCGCCACGCCGCCTGAAAGCGCTTGAGATCGCCCCGTGTCACCGGCGCGCCGATGCGCTCGAGATCGGCGGCGATTTCGCGCGCGACGTCGCCGCGGTAGAAATCGGCAAGGCCCGCATGGGCGAGCTGGGCGAGCGTATCGGCGAGGCGCGGCGAGCGTCGCATGGCGCCGGCTTTGGCCGGCTTGCCGTCGATCAAGAAGCTTTCCGCGAAGCCCGGCGCGGCGATGAGGGCGGCGTCGCTCGTCGGGTCGAAGCGCGTCTCGGAGGCGGAAACGGGATATCCGGCGCGCGCATGGCGCTCGGCGGGGGCGAGCAGCATGTCTAACGGCAGGCGGCCGCCGAGCGCCTTGGAAAGGTCGAGCGCCGCCATCCAGCCGCCGACCGCGCCGGGAACCGTCAGCGCCGCCATCGCCCCGCGCGCCGGAATGGCCGCGAATTCGTGGGCGCGGTAGTTGGCGATCGTCGCGCTCTCGCCGGCGTAGCCGCAGGCTTCGAGCGCGCGCACGCGGCCGCCGCGTTCGCGAATGAGCCAGAAGCCGTCGCCGCCGAGCGCGTTCATGTGGGGATAGACAACCGCAATCGCTGCGGCCATCGCGACCATCGCCTCGATCGCGTTGCCGCCCTGCAACAGAACGTCGCGCCCCGCTTCGGCGGCCAGGCGATGCGGCGCGGCGACGGCGGCGCGCGAAAATTGGGCGGTGTCGTTCAAGGGGCGGCTCGCTCTCGAGGGGGGCGGGGGAAACTTGCGCGCGCGGTTTCAATGGTATTATAGGGACGCACGCCTCGCGCAAAGGCATGGAGTTCCCTTGGCCGCCAACGCCCCCATCAACTGGACCAACGCGACGACGCTCGCCAGCGTCGCCGTGCTCGTCGGCACCGAGCTCGTGGGCGCCGGCGGCGCGGCGGGATGGGCGATCGGCGGATTGTTTCAGCTCGGCGACACGGTGACCCACGGCCTCGAAGTGGTCTTCATCCTCACCGCGCTGACGGGGCTCTATTACTTCCTGCGCGCCGCGCTCGCGCACGAGCCGATCCGCCGCTGATCGGCGGCGTTCGCGGCGCTCCCGTGCAAGGTCCGCCCGAATGCCATGCTCGCGCCCACCCCTAGGCCCCGAGCCCTGGCGCGAATCGGAACGCATGGCCGAAGCGGCCTACGCCGCGATGTACGAAGCGCCGCCGCGGAGCGTGAAGGATTGCTGCGACGACGCGCGGCGCCATTTCGGCAAGGCGATCGAGGCGGCCGAACGCGCCGGCGCGGCTGACGAAGCCGCACGCTTGAAGCGGCGGCTGAGCGAAGTCGCGGCGGTCTACGCGCGCCAGTTCCGGCATGTCGGGTGGTGAGCGGGCGCCGCGGACTCGTGTTAGGCTCCGCTCCCCTGCGGATCGCCAAGGACGCCGACGTCATGAACGCCAAGCCGATCAGCCGTTTTTCCGTTCCCGCCCTCGTCGATCTGCCCGAGGACGTTCGCCAACGAATCCTCAAAGTGCAGGAAAAGTCCGGCTTCGTGCCCAACGTGTTCCTCGCCCTGGCGCGCCGCCCCGACGAATTTCGCGCCTTCTTCGCCTATCACGACGCGCTGATGGAGAAGTCCGGCGGCCTGACCAAGGCCGAACGCGAGATGATCGTGGTGGCGACCTCGGCGGTCAATCAGTGCCACTATTGCGTCGTCGTCCACGGCGCGATCCTGCGCATTCGCGCCAAGAACCCGCTGATCGCCGACCAGGTCGCGATCAACCACCGCAAGGCGGACATCACGACAAAACAACGAGCGATGCTCGACTTCGCGCTGAAGGTCGCCGCGCGTTCGCACGAGATCGAGGACGCCGACATCGCGGCGTTGGAGAGCTGCGGCTTCTCTAAGGAGGACGTCTGGGACATCGGCGCCATCGCCGCGCTCTTCGCCATGTCGAACCGGCTCGCCAACGCCTTCGGCATCCGGCCGAACGACGAATTTTACGCGCTGGGGCGGGGGTGAGGCGTCGCCGGCCGGCGCGTCGCGCCACCGACGGCCTCATCGCAACCGCTTCGGCGCCCCGCGCCCGTCAGTTCTGTCCAGCCCTAAAGAATTTCAACGGCTTGGGCGCCGTTTTCGGTCCCCTCCTCGGCGGGCGCGCGCGGCGCGGCGAGCGCCAGCGGCGGGGCGGTTCGGGCGATGAGCCGCGGCGGCGGGGCGCTCGCCGCCAGGGCGTGATACCTGTCGAGTTGCGCCATCACCTTCAGCAACGGCTCGACCGCCCGGATGTCGCCGTTCTCGAGATTGAGGTCGACGACCCGCATCGCCTTGGCGAGGCGCATCGCCTGCACATGGACGTAATGCGCGCCGCCGTCGAGCCGACGCCTTGCGATCGCCCGCGCCGTCGCCCGCCGCACCGTCTTGGCGCTGAGGCGCAGCTTGTCGGCGATCGTCTCCTGGGTGTAGCCGGAGACGAGGAGATCGAGAATGTCCTCGTCGCGGCGCAAGCGCTCCTGGCGCCGCTCGCGCGCCGCCTTGCGCCTCCCCGCCCGCTCCGACTCCTTCGCGCCGTCCTCGTCCATCGCTCTGCTCCTTGCCGTCCGCGCCAAAAGGGCGCGACAAGGAAAGGATAGATCGTTTTCTGAATTATAGAAAGAAATTGTTGCGCCAGACGGACAAATGGCATGTTTATCAGAATGTTGGCGGCGCAGTTTTCTGTCGCGTCCGTTGCCGCCGGAGTGGTCGAGGCGGCGTCCGCTCGACGACTCGGCGCGCGGCGGAGAGGGGCAGGGCGGCGCCGGCGGCGAAAGTTCGGCGCCGATAGTGGGCCGCGAAATTCGGCAATCGATAAGTTGGCGCCGTGATCAGGCGGCGCGCGGCGCCCGCCCATCGCCGCGATGCGAACTCGGCAGAAAGCGCCGTCGACCTCATGGAGGCTAAGACTTCCGAAGCCGAAGGGCTGTCAAGGGCGCGCGTTTCGCGCGCCGCCGCAGGCGGGCTTCGCCCCTTGACAGCCCTTCGGCTTCGGAAAGAAGACGCTTCCATGAGGCCGACGGCGCGGTGGGTCGGCTGTACGCTGACGGGACTGCCAGTCCAGGCCGCGCGGATTAACTGCGTTTAGTACGGCGTCGCCGTAACCGCGGGAGTTCAATGTTCGAAGCGGATCCGACCCCAGCCGAGCAGATCGAGCGACTCGAGGCGCAGATCGACGAGCTCCGAGAAGCGATCCGGCGCAGCCGTAGGCTTGCCGTAGCAGGACGCGCGGGCGCCTTCGCCGGCGCAGCGTTGCTTATCGGCTTGACGCTTGGTCTGGCGACCTTGACGTCGGTTCGGATGATCGTCGGGATAGCCGTTGCGCTTGGCGGGCTGGTCCTGATGGGCAGCAGCGTAGGCAGCACCGAGCAGTTGGAGCTTTCCCTGAAGCGGATGGAGGAGGAAAGGAACGCGGCGATCGACGCCCTGGAGTTCGTCGAGCTCGGAGACACGGCCCACTGATTTCGCGTCAGAATCGAACGTTTGGCGTTGCGCTGCGCATTCCACGGAGATCATGCCCGTCGAAAGACGGGCGTCTCTCGACGCCGCATAGCCCGTCGAAAGACGGGCGTCTTTCGACGCCCTATGCGCGCACCGCCTCCGGCGGTCGAAGACCATCGACAGGCTCGAAACTTCGGAAGTTCATGCTTTCATCGGACGAATGCTTCGCATTCGCCTTGAGAGTTCGACGGCTTGGTGCGTAACGGCGAGGAGCGGGGGCGACTCCAATTGAGGAAGTGTGGCGCAGACTGCGGGGCCACGTAAAAAGAGAAATGAGTGCGTGTCAACGTAATTCCCCGTGCGCGCCTCTTATGGGTTTACGACCTAGGTATCACGGAAGGAGTCTGCCAAGGTACTTTAACTGCGCCGCACACGCGGCCATGGTGTTAAAGTTTACCAACGCTTGGCCAAATTCATAGCGAATAAGATTCGGATTGTTTATACGCTTAAGCATCTCAACTTGCAATAATACATAACGATACGCATACCTTGTCTTAAAATCCTCGCTGGCGTTATTCGCTAATATTTCCACCTGATCCGCCCTTAAATCGTCAGTTAGTTTCTTGTCACCGATTATTGTATTGAGTTTTGTGTTATATACATTCAATAAGTCCCCTATTTCGCCAGACAGATTAAAGGCAAGTCGTCGCACCTGCTCGTTAGTTGCCATCGCCAGCCACGCGGGGATTTCAGATGGAACTTGGGCTGGATTGAATGGCGTGAGCGAAGGGGAAAGCGAAGGAGCGGCGATTGCTGAACTAGGCGTAGTGGTGGTCGCCTCAGCCTTCCGTGGCGAGGGGGCCTGTGCACCAAAGCGATAAACATAAATGGTAGTTATACCAGCGACTATTGCAATAAATATAAAGATGGCTACGGTCAAATGAATACGCTTCCGCGCGAAGACAAAGCGAAAGGCCGCAGCTATTTCAATCCATCCGAAGTAGATGGCCAGAATGCCGCAAACGATGGCGGCCGGAACGGTGAAGAAGCGTGTCATATTCGGAAACGCCCATGCCGCGAATCCGAGACAGGCAGTCGCGCAGAGAGAAGCAAGCGCCCAGCGGTCTGAACGTGGCAATCCAAACATACAACTATCCCTGACTCCGCTCGCGTAATCGCACAATAGGAGTCAGACAGCGATCCCCAGATCGCGGCGCTCATAGCGCACCGCCCGTTGTGGCGTTTGCGCCGTGATACCGCGGATTTCTGCGGGTACTGGCAGCGGCATTTGGCGGCGTGACCGACCTCGCGGGCTTAAGGGCTTGTCGCGTAACGACCATATGGGTTGCGACGCGACACCACATCGCAGCGCGGCGATTTTAACTTGACATTAGACATTTCGGCGATATGGTCTCCCCATACAGAGTGGCCTCGGTTTGATCCGCGGCCACGACACATAGAGACGAAGATACCTTACACAGCGTTTCCACGGACGTCACACAGATCAGGATGGGGTATTGGCCCTGTCAGATGACACAGCGACGTTCCGCCCTTCGCAGGGCACACAGTTTCGAAATGGCCTCGGGGAAAGTCCGGGGCCATTTCATTTTCTGCCTACCATACAACTAAATTCACACAGCTCGGAGAACGGCCATGAAAGCGTATAAGAACCTTTTCAAACGGTATTCCGCAGACCTGCCGGAAACTACTTTTTCGCATTCCTACGCTATTGGCGGCGATTACGACGAGCCGTTCAAGCTAGTCGCGCGGCAAACGATTGATGGAATCGATGCCTGGTGTTTCCATCAGGACCGCTTTAAACAACGGCACCCCAACTCCGCTGTTCCG
>JBEKFO010000015.1:0-26508 GCA_050013275.1 Roseiarcus sp.
GGTCGTAGACGACGCCGACGCAGAGGAACAGCGCGCCCGAAACGAGGCCGTGGCTGATCATCTGGTAGACCGCGCCCTGCACGCCCTGCGTATTGGCGGCGAACAGGCCCATGGTGACGAAGCCCATATGCGCGACGGAGGAATAGGCGATGAGCTTCTTCATGTCCTCCTGCACCAGCGCGACCAGCGAGGTGTAGATGATCGCAATGATCGACAGGGCGTAGATCAGCGGCGCGAAATCATGGCTCGCGTCGGGGAACATCGGCAGCGAGAAGCGGATGAAGCCGTAGCCGCCCATCTTCAATAGGATCGCCGCCAGGATCACCGATCCGGCCGTCGGCGCCTCGACATGCGCGTCGGGCAGCCAGGTGTGCACCGGCCACATCGGCAGCTTCACCGCGAAGGAAGCTAAAAACCCCAGCCACAGCCATTTCTGCATCGACGCGGCGAAATGCGTATGCAGCAGCGCTTCGATGTCGGTCGTGCCCGCGGTCCAATACATCGCCATGATCGCCAGCAGCATCAGCAGCGAGCCGGTGAGCGTATAGAGGAAGAACTTGAACGCCGCGTAGACGCGCCGCTTGCCGCCCCAGACGCCGATGATGAGAAACATCGGGATCAGGCCGCCCTCGAAGAACAGGTAGAACAGCACCAGATCGAGCGCGACGAACACGCCGATCATCAGCGTCTCGAGGATCAGGAACGCGATCATGTATTCCTTGACGCGGTTCTGGATCGAGGTCCACGACGCGGCGATGCAGATCGGCATCAGGAAGGTCGTCAGCAGCACGAACGGGAACGAAATGCCGTCGACGCCGAGCTTGTAGAGGATGGCGTGGCTGAACCAGTCGCGCTGCTCGACGAGCTGGAAACCGGATAAGGTCGGATCGAAGCGCGCCCAGGCGACGAGACTGAGGCCGAAGGTGATCAGCGTCGTCCACAGCGCGATCCAACGCGCGTTGTTCTTGCTCGCTTCATCCTCGCCGCGCAGGACGAGGATGCAGGCTGCGCCGACCAGCGGCAGAACGAGCAGCCCGGAAAGGATCCAAGAGCCGGACATCAGTGGATCCCCCAAAACAGGTAATAGGTGGTGAAGGCGGCGACGCCGAGCAGCATCGCGAAGGCGTAGTGATAGACGTAGCCCGACTGCAGGCGCACGACGTTGCGCGTGACGTCGAGCACGCGCGCCGAAACGCCGTCGGGGCCGAAGCCGTCGATGAGGAAGCCGTCGCCGCCCTTCCAGAACAGCCGGCCGACCCAGAACGCCGGGCGGACGAACAGGAAGTCGTAGAGCTCGTCGAAGTACCACTTGTTGAGCAGGAAGCGGTAGAGCAGCGGATTGGCGTCGGCGAGCGCCTTCGGCGCCGTGCGATGGACCACGTACATGTAAAGCGCGACGAGGAAGCCGCCCGCCATCATCAACGTCGGCGACAGCGAGACGATCCAGGGGACCGTCTCCATCTCTTCGAGAATCTTGTTGCCCGGCGCGAGATACAGCGCATGCTTCCAGAACTCCTCGAAGCCGGCGCCGATGAACCACGAGCGGAACGCGACGCCGGAGAGCGCCGCGCCCAGAGCGAGCGCGGCGAGCGGGACCAGCATCACCAGCGGCGATTCGTGAGCGGCGTGATCGCCGCCGTGGCCGTGATCGTCGTGCGCGTGGTCGTCATGAGCGTGCGCGCTCGCGCTCGGCGCGACGGCCCAGTCGCCGCGCTTGCCGAAGAAGGTCATGAATACGAGGCGCCAGGAATAGAACGAGGTCAGGCCCGCCGCGAACACCACGCACAGGAACGCGTAGCCGGAGGCGAAGCCGTGCGAAGCGTAGGCGGCCTCGATGATCGCGTCCTTCGAGACGTAGCCGGCGAAGCCGATCGAGGTGAAGGGAATGCCGACGCCGGTCAGCGCCAGCGTGCCGACCATCATCATCCAGAAGGTGAAGGGGATGTCTTTGCGCAGACCGCCCATCGCGCGCATGTCCTGCTCGTGATGCATCGCGGTGATGACCGAGCCCGCGCCCAGGAACAACAGCGCCTTGAAGAAGGCGTGGGTGAAGAGATGGAAGATGCCGAGGCCGTAGCCGCCGACGCCGAGGCCGACGAACATGTAGCCGAGCTGCGAACAGGTGGAATAGGCGATGACGCGCTTGATGTCGTTCTGCACCAGGCCGACGGTGGCGGCGAAGAAGGCGGTGGTGGCGCCGACGATGGTGACGACGGCGAGCGCCACCGGGGCGAGATCGAACAGCGGCGACAGCCGCGCCACCATGAACACGCCGGCGGTGACCATCGTCGCGGCGTGAATGAGCGCGGAGACCGGGGTCGGGCCTTCCATCGCGTCGGGCAGCCAGGTGTGCAGCAGGAACTGCGCCGACTTGCCCATCGCGCCCATGAACAGCAACAGACAGGTCAGCGTCAGCGCGTCCCAATTGGCGCCGAAGAGATGGATCGTGTGGCCGGCGAGGCCCGGCGCGGCGGCGAAGATCTGTTCGAGGCTCACCGATCCCGTCAGTTGGAAGACCAGGAAGATACCGAGCGCGAAGCCGAAGTCGCCGATGCGATTGACGACGAAGGCCTTGATCGCGGCGGCGTTGGCGGACGGGCGCTCGTACCAGAAGCCGATCAGGAGATAGGAGGCGAGGCCGACTCCTTCCCAGCCGAAGAACATCTGCACCAGATTGTCCGCCGTCACCAGCATCAGCATGGCGAAGGTGAACAGCGACAGGAACGCGAAGAAGCGGGGGCGGCCCGGATCCTCGGCCATGTAGCCGATGGAGTAGACGTGCACGAGGAACGCAGCGCCTGCTCGTCGTGACCGGCGCCGACGGAAAAGAAGACGAACCATGACAGCGCCGCGCTGACGCCGAGCAGCAAGGTGGTGACGAGTTCCGACGCGCGCGGGCCGATCTGCTGGCCGAAAAGGCCGGCGATCAGGAAGCCGACGAGCGGCGCGAAGACGATCGTTTGATATAACATCGTCTGTCCTCAGCCCTTCAGCGCGTTGATGTCTTCAACCGCGATCGAACCGCGGTTGCGGTAATAGGCGACGAGAATGGCGAGGCCGATCGCCGATTCCGCCGCCGCGACGGTGAGAACGAGCAGGGCGTAGACCTGGCCGGTCAGGTCGCCGGCATGGGTCGAGAACGCCACCAGATTGATGTTGACCGCGAGCAGGATCAGTTCGACCGACATCAGAATGACGATGATGTTCTTGTGATTGAGAATGATGCCGGCGACGCCGATCGTGAACAGGATCGCGGCGACCGTGAGATAATGGGCGAGGCCGATGACCATTGGGGCGAACCTTTCAGATGCCGGCGCGCGAGGGGACCTTGCGCAGTTCGACCGCGCTGGCGGGGTGGCGGCCGACTTGATCGGCGATGTTCTGCCGTTTGACGCCCGCCTTGTGGCGCAAGGTCAGCACGATTGCGCCGACCATCGCGGTCAGCAGGATCATTCCCGCCGCCTGGAAGAAGTAGAAATAATGGGTGTAGAGCACCTGGCCGAGCGCCGCGGTGTTCGACAACGTTCCCGACGGCGAGGCCGCCGCGGCGGCGTCGGGCGAGCGCGTCCAGCCGACCGCGACGTAGCCGAGCTCGAAAGCGACGCACAGCGCGATCAACGCGCCGATCGGCAGATATTGCACGAAGCCCTGCTTCAATTCGGCGAAGTCGACGTCGAGCAGCATGACGACGAACAGGAACAGCACCGCCACCGCGCCGACGTAGACGACGATCAGGATCATGGCGAGGAATTCGGCGCCCAGAAGTAGGAACAGCCCCGCGGCGTTGACGAAGGCGAGGATCAGGAACAGCACGGAATGCACGGGATTGCGGGCGAGGATCACCGCGAGCGCCGAAACGATCAGCACCCCCGAGAACAGCCAGAAGAAAATCGCGTCGGCCTGCATGGTCCTGTTCCTTGCCCTCACCCCAACCCTCTCCCGCGAGCGGGAGAGGGGGCGCTTATCTATACGGCGCGTCCATCGCGATGTTGCGCGCGATCTCGCGTTCCCACCGGGCGCCGTTGTCCAGCAACCGGTCCTTGTCGTAGAACAATTCCTCGCGGGTCTCGACCGCGAATTCGAAATTCGGCCCTTCGACGATGGCGTCGACCGGGCAGGCCTCCTGGCACAAGCCGCAGTAAATGCACTTCGTCATGTCGATGTCGTAGCGCGTGGTGCGGCGCGTGCCGTCGTTGCGGCGCGGTCCGGCCTCGATGGTGATCGCCTGCGCCGGACAGATCGCCTCGCAAAGCTTGCACGCGATGCAGCGCTCTTCGCCGTTGGGATAGCGGCGCAGCGCATGCTCGCCGCGAAAGCGCGGGCTGAGCGGCGACTTCTCGTTGGGATAGTTCAGCGTCGCCTTCGGCTTGAATATGTAGCGCACGGAAAGCGCGAATGCGGCCAGGAACTCGCCCAGGAACAGCGAGCGCGCGGCTTGGTCGAGTCTCAGCGCCATCGGTTTGTCCTCACAATGAGCCGCCCCATTTAGTGATGCGCCCCCCAGCCGGTCGCCTCCAGAACGCCCGCCACCGCGACGACCATGAACAGCGAGATCGGCAGGAAGACTTTCCAGCCGAGCCGCATCAGTTGGTCGTAGCGATAGCGCGGCACGAACGCCTTGACGAAGGTGAACATGAACACCACCGTCCACGCCTTGAGCAGGAACCAGACGACGCCCGGAATCCAGGTGAACGGCGCGAACGGGATCGGCGACAGCCAGCCGCCGAAGAACAGAACCGTCATGATCGACGACATCGCCAGGATCGCGACCAGTTCGGTGAGGAACTGCAGCAGGAACAGCGAGGCCGAATATTCCACCATGTATCCCGCCACCAGCTCCGATTCCGCCTCGGCGAGATCGAACGGCGGGCGGTTGGTCTCGGCGAGCGCGGAGACGAAGAAGATGATGGCCATCGGCAGCAGCGGCAGCCAGTACCAGCCGAACAGGCCGAAGCGGCTGTCCTGAGCGCGCACGATGTCGCTCAAGTTCAGAGAGCCGGCGCACAAGAGCACGGTGACGATGACGAAGCCGATCGAGACCTCGTAGGACACCATCTGCGCCGCCGCGCGCAGCGCCGATAGGAACGGATATTTCGAATTCGACGCCCAGCCCGCCATCACGATGCCGTAGACGCCGAGCGAGGACACCGCGAAGAGGTAGAGCACGCCGACGTTGATGTCGCCGACCACCCAGCCGTCGGCGACGGGGATCACCGCCCAGGCCGCGAGCGCGAGCGTCACCGACACCAAGGGCGCCATGACGAACACGCCCTTGTTGGCGCCGGCGGGGATGACCGGCTCCTTGAAGATGAACTTCAGGAAGTCGGCGAAGGGCTGCAGCACGCCCCAGGGGCCGACGACGTTCGGCCCGCGCCGGATATGAATGGCGCCCCAGATCTTGCGCTCGCCGTAGATGAGCACCGCCGTCGCGACCAGAACGCACACCAGCAGCAGCAGGCTTTCCAGAACGTAGCGCACGAAGGCGCCGAGCGACGACGCGTACATCCAGGCGCCGAACGCCGCAGCGGCGCCGCTGGCGAAGAACCAGTAGACCGCCGCGACGACCAGCACCGCGACGACCGCCAGCGCGACGAGCGCGACGACGACGGGCCAGTTCGACTGCGCGGGGCGGGAAGGAGTGACGCTGCTCATCGTTGGTCCTATTCGGCCGCCTGCCGCATGCTGCCCTTGGCCAGGACCGAGCACTCGGCCATGACGCGGGACGCGCGCGCGATCGGGTTGGTGAAATAAAAGTCGGAAATGCTGGCCGCGAACGGCGCGCGGTCAATCGCTCCGCCGAGGGCGGCGAGCGCGCTCAACGCGCCCGCGTCGGCCGGCGCGACGGAATCGATCTTGACGAGGTCGGGGTGGGCGCCCGCGAGCGCAGCGCGCAATGCGCCGAGCGAATCGAACGGCAGCTTGGCGCCGATTGCGTCCGACAGCGCGCGCAGGATCGCCCAGTCCTCGCGCGCCTCGCCGGGCGGGAAGACGGCGCGTTCGGCAAATTGCGGACGCCCCTCGGTGTTGACGTACATGCCGGTCTTTTCCGTGTAGGCGGCGCCGGGCAGGATGACGTCGGCGCGGTGGGCGCCCTTGTCGCCGTGCGTGCCGACGTAGACGACGAAGGCGCCCGGCTCGACGGCGATCTCGTCGGCGCCGAGATTGAAGAGCACGTCCAACGCGCCGGCCTTGGCCATCGCCGGCGCGTCGAGCCCGCCTTTGCCGGGGACGAATCCGAGATCGAGGCCGCCGACGCGCGAAGCCGCCTCGTGCAGCACGGCGAAGCCGTTCCAGCCATCCTTGACGAGGCCGAGCGACAAAGCCGCCTTGGCCGCGAGGCTGAGCACCGCGGCGCCATCGGGCCGCGCGAGCGCGCCAGCGCCGAGAATGAACATCGGCTTTGTCTTATTGGCCGGCGGATGCTCGGCGAAGGCGGCGAGCGAGTCGGGGCCCGCGCCAAGGTAGTTGTAGTCATAGGTCAGATCGGCCTTTTCGCCGATCACGCCGATCAGGCAATCGCCCTTGAGCCAGCGCTTGCGAATGCGCGCGTTGAGCACCGGCGAAGCGAGGCGGGGGTTGGCGCCGATGATCATGATCGCGTCGGCTTCGTCGATGCCGGCGACCGTGGGATTGAAGAGATAGGAGGCGCGGCCGAACTTCGGATCGAGCTTCGAGCCGTCCTGGCGGCAGTCGATGTTGGCGACGCCGAGCTTGTCCATCAGGCCTTTGAGCGCGAACATTTCTTCGACGCTGCAAAGATCGCCCGCGATTGCGCCGATGCGCGCGGCGCTGGTCTTCTTGACCTTTTCGGCGATGGCGGCGAAGGCCTGCGGCCAGGTGGCGGGCTTCAGCTTGCCGTCGACGCGCACATAGGGGCGATCGAGCCGCTGCGTCTTCAGTCCGTCGACGATATGGCGGGTCTTGTCGGAAATCCACTCTTCGTTGATCGCTTCGTTGACGCGCGGCAAAATCCGCACCACTTCGCGCCCGCGCGAGTCGACGCGGATCGCGCTGCCCAGCGCGTCCATCACGTCGATGGATTCGGTCTTGACGTATTCCCACGGCCGGGCATGGAATTCGGTCGGCTTCGAGGTCAGCGCGCCGACGGGGCAAAGGTCGACGACGTTGCCCTGCAGTTCGGAAGTGAGCGCGCCCTCGAGATAGGTGGTGATCTCCATGTCCTCGCCGCGCCCGATCGCGCCGAGCTCGGGGACGCCCGCGACCTCGGTGACGAAGCGGACGCAGCGGGTGCATTGGATGCAGCGGTTCATCGACGTCTTGACCAGAACGCCGAGGTATTTGTTCTCGACCGCGCGCTTGTTCTCGACGAAGCGCGAGGAGGCGACGCCGTAGCCCATCGCCTGGTCCTGAAGATCGCATTCGCCGCCCTGGTCGCAGATCGGGCAATCGAGCGGGTGGTTGATGAGCAGGAACTCCATCACCCCCGCGCGCGCCTTGCGCACCATCGGCGAATTGGTCAAGACGACCGGCGGCTCGCCGTTCGGACCCGGGCGCAGATCCTTGACCCCGGTCGCGCACGACGCCGTCGGCTTGGGCGGCCCGCCTTTCACTTCGACCAGGCACATGCGGCAATTGCCGGCGACCGACAGCCGCTCATGGAAACAGAAGCGCGGCACTTCCGCGCCCGCCGCCTCGCACGCCTGGAGCAGCGTGTATTCGGCGGGAACGTCGATTTCCTTGCCGTCGATGATGATCTTGGACATCGCCCTACTCCGCCGCCTTCAACTTGACGCGGTCGTCGATAACACATGCATCGCCAGCCGAAAGCATATCGGCCAACCGACGACGAGGATTAGCAAATTCATGAGGCCGCGAGCGTTCTGCCCCGCGCGCATCTTGACCACGATCCACGCGCAGAGAGCCGCGACCGCCATGACCCAAACCAGCCCTGTCCAGCCAAACCGCCACCACAGGTATTCCCAGCCTGTCGGCGCCGGCTCTCCGATGTGCACGATCGCAATCGGGCCAGAGATGTCGCTCGCGCGACTCGAGAACGCCTGCCCCAGAAAGGCCGGCAGCGAATAGGTCGCGAGAAAGGTGAAGATCATGGTGAAGTGGGCGACCCAGTAGCCGACGCCCGGAATCCACATCGAAACGAGAAGAGTCGCGACGACCCAAACGGCCCAAGGCATTTCGCACCTCTCGAACCTCGGCTAGGTCAAACGTCATTGCCCCTACTCCGCCGCCGCGCGCACGGGCTCGCCGTGCGGATTGGCCGCGTATTGGTCGATGCGCCTTTCGATCTCGGGACGGAAATGCGCGATCAGGCCCTGGATCGGCCACGCCGCCGCGTCGCCGAGCGCGCAGATGGTGTGGCCTTCGACCTGCTTGGTGACGTCGAGCAACATGTCGATCTCTCGTCTCTGCGCCCTGCCCTCGGCCATGCGCGTCAACACCCGCCACATCCAGCCCGTGCCTTCGCGGCACGGCGTGCACTGGCCGCAGCTCTCGTGCTTATAGAAATAGGACAGCCGCGCGATGGCGCGGACGATGTCGGTCGACTTGTCCATCACGATCACCGCCGCCGTGCCGAGGCCGGAGCGCAGCTTGCCGAGAGAATCGAAATCCATCGGGCAGTCGATGATCTGCGCCGCCGGGACCATGCGCACCGACGATCCCCCGGGAATGACCGCGAGCAGATTGTCCCAGCCGCCGCGCACGCCGCCGCAATGCTTTTCGATCAGCTCGCGGAACGGGATCGACATCGCCTCTTCGACGTTGCACGGCTTGTTGACGTGGCCGGAAATGCAAAAGAGCTTGGTGCCGACGTTGTTGGGCGCGCCGAAGCTGGAAAACCACGAAGCGCCGCGCTTGAGGATGGTCGGCGCGACCGCGATCGATTCGACGTTGTTGACCGTCGTCGGACAGCCGTAGAGTCCCATGTTGGCGGGGAACGGCGGCTTCAGGCGCGGCATGCCCTTCTTGCCCTCGAGCGACTCGAGCATCGCCGTCTCTTCGCCGCAGATGTAAGCGCCGGCGCCGTGATGGACGTAGATGTCGAACGGCCAGCCGTGGACGTTGTCCTTGCCGATCAGCTTGGCCTCATAGGCTTCGTCGACCGCCGCCTGCAGGCGCTTGCGTTCGAGGATGTATTCGCCGCGCACGTAGATATAGGCGGCGTTGGCGGCCATGCCGAAGCCGGCGAGCAGGCTGCCCTCGACCAGCGTGTGCGGATCGTTGCGCAGGATTTCGCGATCCTTGCAGGTGCCCGGCTCCGACTCGTCGGCGTTGACGACGAGATAGTGCGGGCGCTTGGGATCGACGACCTTGGGCATGAACGACCACTTGAGGCCGGTCGGAAAGCCCGCCCCGCCGCGACCGCGCAGGCCCGAGGACTTCATTTCGGCGACGACCCAATCGCGGCCCTTGTCGATGATCGCCTTGGTCCCGTCCCAATTGCCGCGCGCGCGCGCGCCCTTGAGGCCGCGATCGCCCAGCCCATAGAGATTGGTGAAGATGCGGTCTTTGTCCTCGAGCATCACTCAGCTTCCGTCTTCACGCCATGCGAGGGAGCGTGCGCGCCCTCGTCTTTGAGGCCTTTGCCGCCGGTCGCAAGGTTGGCGGCCTGCCTGACCCATTGTTCGCGGTCGATGCGGCCAGGGAACGACAGATAGGTCCCGACCCAGCGGATCTCCTGGCGCGTCCACGCCGCGATCTGGTCGAAGTGAAAGACCCCGAGCTCGTGCAGACGCTTCTCGTTGACTGGGCCGACGCCCTTGATCCGCTGCATTTCGTCGGCCTCGCCGCCGCGCGCGCCGATGAGGCCCGCGGGGCGCGATCCGACCGCGTCGGCTTTCTGTTCCTGGGTGGCGTCCTTGGGCAGCGTCGCCAGGGCCGCCTTGATGTGCGCTTCCTCCGCCGCGGCGTGCGCCTCGATCGCCGCCGCGTCGTCGTTGGCGATCGGCGGCGCGCCGGCGACCCCGGGACCGCTCTTGCCATCGAGGCCGTAGAGCGTCGTCAGCGCCGTGAGCGGCCCGCCTTCGGGCTCGGAAGAAACGCGTCCGGTCTGCGAGCCTATCTTCACCGGCCGGCCGGCGACGAGGTCTTCGATCAGCGCGGCGAAATTGTCCGGCGTCAGGTCCTCGTAATAGTCGTCGTTGATTTGAACCATCGGCGCGTTGCAGCAGGCGCCCAGGCACTCGACCTCAACCCAGGACAGCGCGCCGTCGGCGCTGACGTGGTTCTCCGCGCCGATGCGGTTCTTGCAGACCTTCTTGATCTCCTCGGCGCCGCGCAATTGGCACGGCGTCGTGCCGCACACCTGCACGTGAAGGCGGCCGACCGGTTCGAGATTGAACATCGTGTAGAAGGTCGCGACTTCGAGCGCGCGGATATGGGGCATGGCGAGCATGTCGGCGACCTTCTCGATCGCCGGCTTCGGCAGCCAGCCGCCGCTCTGCCGCTGGGCGCGCCACAACAGCGAAATGATCGCCGAGGCCTGGCGGCCGGGCGGATATTTGGCGATTTCCTTGTCCGCCCACGCGCGGTTTTCCGGCGTGAACGCGAAGCTCTCGGGCTGAACTTCGGCAAGACGGCGAACGGACATTTAGCGCAACCTCATTCGATTGATCGTCGCAGAAACACGCGCCGACGGCCGAGCCGACACAGAAGCGAAGCGAGCGGCGCTCATCGCGTCTTGCTCCCGCCCTGGCCATGCGTGTCGTTGATGACGAAAAACGCGGCGACGAAGATGAAGCCGATGACGAGCCCGAGATCGGCCGAAGGCTGAAACAGCGGCTCGCCCTCGGACCAGCGCATCGTCGCCAAGATCACCAGAAACGACAGGAAGCCGGCGGCGAGAAAGCGCCCGTGACGCTTGAGCGACTCGATTACGCTCATCGGTCGACCTCGCCGAACACGATGTCGAGCGATCCGAGGATCGCGCTGACGTCCGCGAGCATGTGCTTGCGGCACAGGAAGTCCATCGCCGCCAAATGGGCGAAACCCGGCGCGCGCAGCTTGACGCGGTAGGGCTTGTTGGTGCCGTCGGAGACGAGATAGACGCCGAACTCGCCCTTGGGCGCCTCGACCGCGGCGTAGACTTCGCCGGCGGGAACCTTATAGCCCTCGGTGTAGAGCTTGAAATGATGGATCAGCGCTTCCATCGAGCGCTTCATTTCGCCGCGCTTGGGCGGAACGACCTTGCCCTCGTCCGAC
Organism: Roseiarcus sp.; assembly: GCA_050013275.1. Taxonomy (GTDB): domain Bacteria; phylum Pseudomonadota; class Alphaproteobacteria; order Rhizobiales; family Beijerinckiaceae; genus Roseiarcus. The sequence continues at coordinate 11,179 of JBEKFO010000015.1, forward strand.
GAAACCGGCCCCTCGCCGTCCGCCGCGTTCAGCTTGTCGCAGCACTGCTTGATGATCTTGACCGACTGGCGCATCTCTTCCATGCGGATGACGTAGCGGTCGTAGCAGTCGCCGTTCTTGCCGACGGGGATGTCGAAGTCCATCTCCTCGTAGCACTCGTAGGGCTGCGACTTGCGCAAGTCCCACGGCGCGCCCGAGCCGCGCACCATCACGCCCGAGAAACCCCAGGCCCAGGCGTCCGCGAGCTTGACGACGCCGATGTCGACGTTGCGCTGCTTGAAGATGCGGTTCTCGGTGAGCAAGGTCTCGATGTCGTCGCACACTTTGAGGAACGGATCGCAGAACGCGTGGATGTCGTCGACGAGCTTGGCCGGAATGTCCTGATGCACGCCGCCGGGACGGAAGTAGGCAGCATGCATGCGCGCGCCGCTCGCGCGCTCGTAGAACACCATCAGCTTTTCGCGTTCCTCGAAGCCCCACAGCAGCGGCGTCATCGCGCCGACGTCGTTGGCCTGCGTGGTGATGTTGAGCATGTGCGAAAGGATGCGGCCGATCTCGCAATAGAGCACGCGGATGAGCTGGCCGCGGCGCGGGACCGTCATGCCGAGCAGCCGCTCGACGGCGAGCGCATAGGCGTGCTCCTGGTTCATCGGCGCGACGTAGTCGAGGCGATCGAGATAGGGCACGTTCTGCAGATAGGTGCGCGCCTCCATCAGCTTCTCGGTGCCGCGGTGCAATAGGCCGATATGCGGATCGACGCGCTCGACCACTTCGCCGTCGAGCTCCAGGACGAGGCGCAGCACGCCATGGGCCGCCGGATGCTGCGGGCCGAAGTTGACGGAGAAGTTGCGGAGGTGATTCTGTTCGGTCATGGGAGCGCTCTGTGGGCCGACGCCAATTGGGAGAGGGCAGTAGGCAGTAGGCGGTAGGCAGTAAGCTGGATGCGGAGAGAGGTTCTCATTCTAGCGCTCGACCGATTGTTCGATGCGACGCATGAGCGCACGCAACATGCGCCCGAGCGAGTCCGTGAGCGCCAGCAACTGCGCTGCGCCTTCGAAACTGCCGAGCTTTAGCCGTTGCGTCAAAATCAAATGCGTCTCCAACTCTTTCAAAGACCCCTGCGCGATCTTCAGGAAGCTCACATACGAACCCGAACTGTCTCGCCCATACCCTTCCGCGATATTCGCCGGCACTGAAACCGACGCCCGACGAATTTGCGACGACAGGCCATAGGTCTCTTCCTTCGGCAATTCCTTCGAAAAGCGATAGCACCCTTCTACGAGCGTCATCGCATCCTGCCAAACTTTGAGATCCCGATAAGACCTGACCTCGCCCACAGAAAACTCACTGCCTATTGCCTACTGCCTACTGCCTTCCTCCTCCTACTTCGCCTTCTCGTCGCCGGGCAGCGGCGCGCCTTCCCAGGGGCTCAAAAAATCGAACTGCCGGAATTCCTGATTGAGCCGCACCGGCTCGTAGCGCACGCGCTTCTCTTCGTCGTCGTAGCGAACCTCGACGAAGCCGGTCATCGGGAAGTCCTTGCGCAACGGGTGCCCGTCGAAGCCGTAGTCGGTCAGGATGCGGCGCAGATCGGGATGGCCCTCGAACAGCACGCCGTAGAGGTCGTAGATTTCGCGCTCGAACCAGTTGGCGGCGGGAAAGACGCCGATCGCCGAAGGGATGGGCGTCGCCTCGTCGGTCTCGACCTTCACTCGCACGCGCCGGTTCAGATGAGGCGAAAGCAGGTGATAGACGACGTCGAAGCGCTTCTCGCGCTCGGGCCGGTCGACGCCGCTGGCGTCGATGAAGCAGACGAACTGGCAAGCGGGATCGTCGCGCAGAAACGTCAGGACTTCGACGATCCGCGAAGCTTCGGCCGTCAGCGTCAGCTCGCCGAAGGCGAGGTTGGCGACGGTCGCCGCGCCGGGCAGAGCGGCGATCGCCTTGTCGCCGATGGATTGCAATGCGTCGTCCATTTCGCCTCTACCAACCTGAACCCTTCTCCCTCCGCGGGAGAAGACGTCGTGCAAATTCTGACGAATGAGGGGGCGCCTCGGAATTCGGCGCCGCCCGGAGCGCCGATGCGCGCCAGGCTGAACCGCCCCCCATTCCTTCCCGACTTCGCCGGGCCGCCTTCTCTTATGCGAATGCACGGCATTCGCCCGCTCCCGCCAAGCGGGAGACGAATTATCTCTCGATCGTCCCGGTCCGCCTGATTTTCTTTTGCAGCATGAGTATGCCGTAGAGCAGCGCTTCCGCAGTCGGCGGACAACCGGGAACATAGATGTCGACGGGAACGATGCGGTCGCAGCCGCGCACCACCGAATAGGAATAGTGGTAGTAGCCGCCGCCGTTGGCGCAGGACCCCATCGAGATCACGTAGCGCGGCTCCGGCATCTGGTCGTAGACCTTGCGCAGCGCCGGCGCCATCTTGTTGGTGAGCGTGCCCGCCACGATCATCACGTCGGACTGGCGCGGGCTGCCGCGCGGCGCGAAGCCGAAGCGCTCGACGTCGTAGCGCGGCATGACGAGCTGCATCATTTCGACCGCGCAGCAGGCGAGGCCGAAGGTCATCCACATCAGCGAGCCGGTGCGCGCCCATTGGATGAGCTCGTCCGTCGAGGTGACGAGGAAACCCTTATCGGCGAGCTGATCGTTCACCGCGCCGAAATAGGGATCGTTGGCGCCGACCGGCTTGCCGGTCGAGGGATCGAGGATTCCGCGCGGCGCCGGAGCGATGATGGGGTCGGCGGTCAATCCCATTCCAGCGCCCCCTTGTTCCACTCGTAGACGAAGCCGATCGTCAGCACGGCGAGGAACAGCACCATCGACCAGAAGCCGAAGGCGCCGATGTCATGAAAGGCGACCGCCCAGGGAAACAGGAACGCCACTTCGAGATCGAAGATGATGAACAGCAGCGACACGAGATAAAAGCGCACGTCGAACTTCATGCGCGCGTCGTCGAACGGGTTGAAGCCGCATTCGTAAGCCGAGAGCTTTTCCGGATCCGGGTTCTTGTAGGCGACGATGAACGGCGCGACCAGCAAGGCGCCGCCGATCAGCAAGGCGAGCGCGATGAAGACGACGAGCGGCAGGTAGTCGGTGATCAGACTCGGCACGGAGCCTCCGCTGGACTATTTCGATCGGCGGCGAGCCGCCGGGCCTGGCGCGGCGCGCCGAGCGATCATACCGCCCCGGGCGCGAAGCGAACCCGCGCAGGCCTATCGCAGCGCCGCGAACCACGCAAGGCGAAACCCGCCGCGGGCGACCAATCCTCGCGCGAAAAATGTCAGCGCGGGCAATGCACAGGCCGTTACCGCACGAAGGCGGCGAGGAGATGGCGATTTGGAGGAAAATGGCGAGAGAGACGGGACTTGAACCCGCGACCTCCGGCGTGACAGGCCGGCGCTCTAACCAACTGAGCTACTCCCCCGCGAGGGAGTTGAGCGGATAAGACACGGCGCCGCGCAAGTCAAGGGCGGGGGATACTTGCGCGACATGGAATTTGAGTTTCGCGGCGCGACGATTCCCAGGGGGATCGTGTCGCCGCGGTCCGCCCGAAGCGAGCGCGGGCAAACTCCTGCGCGCGGCGTGCGGACTGGGCTTTGCGTCGGCGCCGCTGCGCGCACGCCTCGCCCCACGGGCAGGCTCGGTCGAGCCTTATAACCCCATTATGCGGCGGGCCTTCATTCGAAATGGATTTCTTACGGGCCACGGCGATAGGAACGCGCTGGGTAAAGTCACATCCGTTCCGGAGGTCGCCATGTTCGAGGACGCCCATGACCGTCGCGGGCGCATGATCGCGTCGGCGGTTGCATTGAATTTTCGCCGCTGGTCCCCGCTCGACAGCGCGCGCGTCGCGCTTCAAGCGATTTTCGTCGGCGTGACCGTGGCCCTGTTTTTCGCCTGGTTAGCCTATTCGAGTTCGCATCGATCCGCGATCCCGGGCTTTGACTCGGCGACGAATTGCAAGGTCTTTGGCCGAGGTGGCGTGGTCTGCTCGGACCGTTCGGCAATCCACGACTGACCGGTCGCGTCACGCGGATGTTGCGCGCGCGGCCCGGCAAAGCCGACGCGCAACCACGCGTCGCCGACCGCGCCCCGCGCTCTCACAATCGCGCCGAGCCCAGGCGCCAGCGCGCGATCTCGCGCGGGCTGAGGATATGGAGCACGCCGGGTGGTTGCGATTCGGCGCGCCAGACGAGGGCCGGATCGACGCCCATCCGCGCCGCGTATCGGGCCAAGATGGCGACCATGCGGGGGTCGGCCAGGTTGCGCCTGGCGGCCGCGGCCCCGGCCGCCTCGCCCTCCACTGGCTCGACGATCGACATGCGATGCAGTCCGACGCGACTCGTGTTCGGCACGACGCGCCGAAATGCGCCCATCAGTGCGTAGACGCAGGCGGACAAGCACTGGCCGGAGACCGGACCGGAGCGTCCGCCCTGCGAGGCGAACCCCGCGACGATGGCGGCCGAGCGCAGACGGCGAAACGCGACCCCCAGCTCCATGGAAGCAACGACGTTGCCGCCGGGCGAATTGATGAAGATGACGCTTCGCAGCCGCTGCGACAGCGAAGCCTCTTTGGCGAAATCGATGAACGCCTGCGGCGTGCCCTCTTCGATCACGCCGTCGGCGACGATGACTTCGGGGCACTTCGCGCCGCAATCGGACGTGTCGAGCTGGACCGCGCGGAACGTCATCGGCGTTTGTTCGGCCCGCGCCGCGGCCGCGCCGCCGATCGCGCCGGTCGCCGCCAACGCGAGCGCCACGGCGCGCCGCCGCCAACGGCGCATCCCCGCCTCGCGAACGCCCTCGGCCGGCCGCGGATTGGTGGGCGGTGACGGGCTCGAACCGCCGACCCTCTCGGTGTAAACGAGATGCTCTACCAACTGAGCTAACCGCCCTTGAAAGTCGCGGCGCGGGGCGTCGCGGCGCGCGAAATAGCCTACACAGTCGCGCTTCGCAGGCCAAGCCTGTCCGAGGTCCGCGCGATCCTATGACGCGGCGTTCAACGGAAAAGGGCGGCGCTCGGCCGCCCTTGCAACGCGTCGGTCGCGGCGCTGTTGGGCCGCGCCGCCTCGCGCTTATTTCTTGGCGGTCTTCTTGTTGAGGCTCGCCTTGAGCGCGGCGCCGGCTTTAAAGCGGGCGTTCTTCGAAGCTGCGATCTTGATTTCCTTGCCGGTCGCCGGATTGCGGCCCTTGCCGGCGGCGCGTTCGCGCACCGAGAACGTGCCGAAGCCGACCAGGCGCACTTCGTCGCCCTTCTTGAGCGACTTGGCGATGCCGTCGAGCGTGGCTTCGAGCGCAGCGGCGGCGCTCACCTTGGTCAGTTCCGCTTCTTTCGCAATGTGCTCGACGAGCTCGAGTTTGTTCATTTGGCCTCTCCTTTGCCTGTTTCGACGTTTCCGCGACGTCGCGCGCTTTCTCCCGCCGATCGCTCGAAGCCAGCCGTCGCCTGCTTCGGCGAATCGACGCCCGAGGTGATCCCATTGCTCGCCAATTAGACGCGCAAAAGCAAGGCTCTGCCGAGGTTCAACGCACAAAAATATAGGCCTTCCCGGCGATTCGAGACGTTCGGGCGCAAAAAAGCCGCGAATCCTGGGGATTCGCGGCTCTTGTTTTGCAACGGCGCCCGGCGCGAGCCGGTCGCTTCGCGTCAGTGCGCGAGGATTCCGGCGCCCTCGTCGTCGGCGGCCGGCGGCGTGGCGGTCGCGGGGACGCTCTCTTCCCACTCGATGGACTGCGGCTGGCGCACCAGCGCGTTGGCCAGCACTTCCTCCATCCGCGACACCGGAACGATTTCGAGGCCGTTCTTCACCGAGGTCGGGATATCGGCGAGGTCCTTGGCGTTGTCCTCGGGGATCAACACCTTCTTGATGCCGCCGCGCAACGCCGCCAGCAGCTTCTCCTTCAAGCCGCCGATCGGCAGCACGCGGCCGCGCAACGTGATCTCGCCCGTCATGGCGACGTCGCGCCGAACGGGTATGCCCGTGAGCATGGAAACGATCACCGTCGCCATCGCCACGCCCGCTGACGGCCCGTCCTTCGGCGTCGCGCCTTCGGGAACGTGGACATGGATGTCGCGCCGATCGAACAAGGGCGGCTCGATGCCGAAATCGACGGCGCGCGAGCGCACGTAAGACGCCGCCGCGGAAATCGACTCCTTCATCACGTCCTTCAAGTTGCCGGTCACGGTCATGCGTCCCTTGCCGGGCATCATCACGCCTTCGATCGTCAACAGCTCGCCGCCGACCTCGGTCCAGGCGAGGCCCGTGACGAGGCCGACCTGATCGTCCGCCTCGATCTCGCCGTAACGAAACCTCGGCGGGCCGAGATACTCGGCGACATTGGCCGCGGAGACGACGATCTTCTTCTTCTTGTTGGTGAGGATGTCCTTGACCGCCTTGCGCGCGAGATTGGAGATCTCGCGTTCGAGGTTGCGCACCCCCGCTTCGCGCGTGTAGCGGCGCACCAGCTCCATCAGGGCGCTGTCTTCGACCACCCACTCCTTCGCGTCGAGGCCGTGCTTGACCATCGAATTGGGCAACAGGTGCCGCTTGGCGATCTCGACCTTTTCATCCTCGGTGTAGCCGGCGATGCGGATGATCTCCATGCGGTCCATCAACGCCGGCGGGATGTTGAGCGTGTTGGCGGTGGTCACGAACATCACGCTCGAAAGATCGTAATCGACCTCGAGATAATGGTCGTTGAACGCCACGTTCTGCTCGGGATCGAGCACCTCGAGCAACGCCGACGACGGATCGCCGCGGAAATCCATGCCCATCTTGTCGATCTCGTCGAGCAGGAACAGCGGGTTGGACGTCTTGGCCTTGCGCATCGACTGAATGACCTTGCCGGGCATCGAGCCGATGTAGGTGCGCCGATGGCCGCGGATCTCCGCTTCGTCGCGCACGCCGCCAAGCGACATGCGGACGAATTCGCGCCCCGTCGCCCTGGCGATCGACTTGCCGAGCGAGGTCTTGCCGACGCCGGGGGGGCCGACCAGGCACAGGATCGGCCCAGTCAGCTTGTTGGCGCGCTGCTGCACGGCCAGGTACTCGACGATGCGGTCCTTGACCTTGTCGAGGCCGAAATGATCGGCGTCGAGGGTCGCCTGCGCGGCCGGCAGGTCCTTCTTGATTTTCGACTTCTTCTGCCACGGGATCGACAGCAGCCAATCGAGATAGTTGCGCACCACCGTCGCCTCGGCCGACATCGGCGACATCTGGCGCAGCTTCTTGACCTCGCCGAGCGCCTTGTCGCGCGCCTCCTTGGTGAGCTTGGTCTTCTTGATGCGATCCTCGAGCTCGGACATCTCGTCCTTGCCGTCCTCGTCGCCGAGTTCCTTCTGGATCGCCTTCATCTGCTCGTTGAGATAGTACTCGCGCTGCGTCTTCTCCATCTGGCGCTTGACGCGCGTGCGGATGCGCTTTTCGACCTGCAGAACCGAGATTTCGCTCTCCATCAGGCCCAGGCACTTCTCGAACCGCTTGGCGATCGAATGGATCTCGAGGATCGCCTGCTTGTCGGCGAGCTTGACCGCCAGATGCGAGGCGATGGTGTCGGCGAGCTTGCCGTAATCCTCGATCTGGGTGACGGCCGCGACCACTTCGGGCGAGATCTTCTTGTTGAGCTTGACGTAGTTTTCGAACTCGGAGACGACCGAGCGCGACAGCGCCTCCGCCTCGATCGGATCGATCGGGTCGTCGGCCACCGCCTCGGCGTCCGCCTCGTAATAGCCCTCGGTCGGCAGATACGCCTTGATGCGAGCGCGCGACTCGCCTTCGACCAGAACCTTCACGGTGCCGTCGGGCAGCTTGAGCAGTTGCAGGACCTTCGCCAACGTGCCGGTGGCGAAGATCGCGTCGGTCGCCGGATCGTCGTCGGCGGCGTTCATTTGCGTCGCCAGCAGAATCGGCTTGTCCGCCTTCATCACTTCCTCGAGGGCGCGAATCGACTTTTCGCGTCCCACGAACAGCGGCACGATCATGTGCGGGAACACGACGATGTCGCGCAGCGGCAACACAGGATAGGTTCCGAGCGAACCGGGAGCGATGGTCTTGCGGGTGCTGGTCATGGACGATCCTGCTTCTTTGTGACCCGGGCGCGGGCGAAGCGCCGCCCCGAGCTTGAAACGCCAATCAGCCGACGAGTCCCGACCCAGATCAAAAAGGCGCCGGATTTCGCCGCCGTACGCCGGCCGGATCGGAACCCGCACCCACGCTTCGACGCTTAACAGAGTTCACATCGAGTGCCGACGCAAAAACGGTCAACGAGGAAGATGGCGGCTCGCAGCGCGAGTTTCAAGCGTCGACGATCCGTCATTCCTCGGCGCGGCCCGTCGGTCAGCCGGCCTTCTCGGCGCGCTCCGAATAGATGTAGAGCGGCCTCGCCTTGCCCTCGACCACTTCGGGCCCGATCACCACCTGCTCGACGCCGTCGAGGCCGGGCAGATCGAACATCGTGTCGAGCAAGATGCCCTCCATGATCGAGCGCAATCCGCGCGCGCCGGTGCGCCGTTCGATCGCCTTTTTGGCGACGACGGTGAGCGCCTCGTCCTGGAAGGTGAGGTCGGTGTTCTCCATTTCGAACAGGCGCTGATATTGCTTGACCAGCGCGTTCTTCGGCTCGGTCAGGATCTTCTTCAGCGCGTCTTCGTCGAGATCCTCGAGCGTCGCTATGACCGGCAGGCGGCCGACGAATTCCGGGATCAAGCCGAACTTGAGCAGATCCTCGGGCTCGACCTCGCGGAACACCTCGCCGGTGCGCCGGTCGTCGGGCGACTGGACCTTGGCGGCGAAGCCGATCGACGTTCCCTTGCCGCGCGCCGAGATGATGCGCTCCAGGCCCGAGAACGCCCCGCCGCAAATGAACAGGATGTTGGTGGTGTCGACCTGCAGGAATTCCTGCTGCGGATGCTTGCGCCCGCCCTGCGGCGGCACGCTGGCGATCGTGCCTTCCATGATCTTGAGCAACGCCTGCTGCACGCCTTCGCCCGAGACGTCACGGGTGATCGAGGGGTTGTCGGACTTGCGGCTGATCTTGTCGATTTCGTCGATGTAGACGATGCCGCGCTGCGCGCGCTCGACGTTGTAGTCGGACGCCTGCAGCAATTTCAGGATGATGTTCTCGACGTCCTCGCCGACGTAGCCCGCCTCGGTCAGGGTCGTCGCGTCGGCCATGGTGAAGGGCACGTCGAGGATGCGCGCGAGGGTCTGCGCAAGCAAGGTCTTGCCCGAGCCCGTCGGCCCGATCAGCAGGATGTTCGACTTGGCGAGCTCGACGTCGCTGTGCTTGGTCGCATGGTTCAGGCGCTTGTAATGATTGTGCACGGCAACCGACAGCACACGCTTCGCTTGCGGCTGGCCGATAACGTAATCGTCGAGGACTTTGCAGATTTCGCGCGGCGTCGGGATGCCGTCCTTGCTCTTGACGAGCGCGGTCTTGCTTTCCTCGCGAATGATATCCATGCACAGTTCGACGCATTCGTCGCAAATGAACACGGTCGGACCGGCGATGAGCTTGCGCACCTCATGCTGGCTCTTGCCACAGAAAGAGCAATACAGCGTGCTCTTGGCGTCGCCTTCGGCCTTGGCCATCGTCATTCTCCGTTCCGGCCGCTTCAGTCGGTGCGATTCAGCGGACGCCCGACTGCACAGCGTAGATAAAGCATCCTAACAAACCGTAGCGTTGGACCTGTCCGCTCCGCCAACGCCCGACACGCAACGCGCCTTAAGGGAGACGCCGACCATAGGCGCCCACGGCCTTGGCGACAAGCAACCACCAATCGCCATGCAAAATCAAGTCCACCGCCCCGCCGCCCCGAATTGGAGCAGGCGCGGGCGTGCGGCCCAAGACCCGTTTCAAACCCGCAGCCGCTCGGCTAAGCCGTTTGACTCAAACGGGTTTCGGCTCCTCGACCTCAGTCCCGCGCTTGACCGTGACCTCGTCGATGATGCCGAAGGCCTTGGCCTCCTCGGCCGACATGAAATGGTCGCGATCGAGCGTGCGCTCGATCGCCTCGTAGCTCTGCCCGGTATGAGAGACGTAGATTTCGTTGAGGCGCCGCTTCACCTTGAGGATGTCCTCGGCGTGGCGCTGGATGTCGGACGCCTGGCCCTGGAAGCCGCCGGAGGGCTGGTGGACCATGACCCGCGAATTGGGCAGCGCGTAGCGCATGCCCTTCTCGCCCGCGCACAGCAACAGCGAGCCCATCGAAGCGGCTTGGCCGATGCACATCGTCGTCACCTTCGGCCGGATGAACTGCATCGTGTCGTAGATCGACAGGCCCGCGCTCACCACGCCGCCCGGCGAATTGATGTACATCGCGATCTCTTTCTTGGGGTTGTCGGCCTCGAGGAAGAGCAACTGCGCGACCACCAGCGACGCCGAAACGTCCTCGACCGCTCCGACCATGAAGATGATGCGCTCCCTGAGCAAGCGCGAGAAGATGTCGAACGAGCGTTCCCCCCGCGCCGACTGCTCGATGACGATCGGAACGAGGTTGTTGTAATAGTAGTCTACGGGATCGCGCATGGGGCTCGCTTTCAGGGAATCAGTCTGCGTCGCAAGGCTGTAAGATAGGGCCGTCGCCGCGGTTGTGAAAGGGGCGGAAAACGAGGAACCCCTTTCGACGGCAAAAGCGCGCTGCGGCCAAATCGCCCCGCGCCGCGCTCACGGATCGCGCGGCGAGGGCGGGCGCGCTTATTTCGCCGCGACTTCGTCGTCGTCGGCTTGCAGTTCCTTGGCCGTCACCTTGTGGTCCGCGACCTTGGCGAGGCCAAGGATGTGATCGACGACCTTTTCCTCGTAGATGGGGGCCCTGAGCTCGGCCAACGCCTGCTGATTGTTGCGGTAGAAATCCCAGACCTGCTTCTCCTGGCCGGGGAAGGCGCGGGCCCGCGCGATCAGCGCTTGCGTCATTTCCTCGTCGGTGATCTTGACGTCCGCCTTGGCGCCGGTTTCGGCCAGCAGCAGCCCCAAGCGCACACGGCGCTCGGCGATGCCGCGATATTCCGCGCGCGCCGCCTCTTCGGTGGTGTTCTCGTCGGCGAAAGTGCGGCCCGAGGCCTGCTGCTCGCGCTCGACCTGCGCCCAAATCGAGGCGAACTCCTGATCGACCAGACCCTGGGGCACCTCGAACGTGTAGCGCGCCGCGAGCGCGTCGAGCAGCTTGCGCTTGACCTTCTCGCGCGAGACGCGGGCGTAATCGGCGCCGATGCGCTCACGCAGCGTCTGCTTCATCTGATCGAGGCTTTCCGCGCCCACGCTCTTGGCGAATTCGTCGTCGATGGCCAAGGGCTCCGGCGCCGCGACAGCCTTCACGGTGACGTCGAAATCGGCTTTCTGGCCGGCGAGCTTGCGCGCCGCGTAGGCCTCGGGGAAGGTCACCTGAATCTTGCGACGTTCGCCCGCGACGACTCCGATGAGCTGCTCCTCGAACCCCGGAATGAAGGTGTCCGAGCCGAGCGCCAGATCGACGCCCTCGCCGGCGCCGCCCTGGAACGGCTCGCCGTTGATCGTGCCGACGTAATCGACGGTAATGCGGTCGAGATTTTCGGCCTTGGCGCCCTCCGGCTTGTCCGTGTAGGTCCGGCGATCGCGCGCCAAGCGCTGCAAGGCGGCTTCGACCTCGCTCTCCTCGACGTCGGCGACCGGTCGCTCGAGCTCGACGTCGGAAAACTCGCCGATCTCGAATTTCGGCAACACTTCCAGCGCGACCTTGAAATTGAGGTCGCCGCGCGCCTCGAGCGCCGCCTCGATCGCGTCCTTGTCGGTCGGCAATTCGATCTTGGGCTCCTGGGCGAGGCGCAGGCCGTTGTCGTCGACGATCTGCTTGTTGGCGGCGGCGATCGCGTCCTGAACGACGTCGCTCATCACCGAGCGGCCGTAGACGCGCTTGAGATGCGCGAGCGGCACCTTGCCGGGACGAAAGCCGTTGATCTTCACTTTCGTCTTGAGATCGGCCAGTTGCGCGTCTAGGCGCGAGGCGAGATCGCTCGCCGACAGAACGATGTTGTATTCGCGCTTCAGCCCTTGGCTCAGCGTCTCCGTGACCTGCATTTCAAACCGCCCTATATCAAAAGCCAAATACGCGGCCGCGCCGCACGCGCCGATCGAACCCTAGAGAACCCCCGAAGCGGAGGGCTGCGATGCGCCCGAGCGAAGATGGTGCGGGCGGAGGGGCTCGAACCCCCACGACTTTGGGTCACCGGAACCTAAATCCGGCGCGTCTACCAGTTCCGCCACGCCCGCATCCCGCGCGCTCCGCAGGAGAGGCTGGTCTGCTTCGGGCGCGGTCTATAGCAGCTTGGCCCGCGCGCGCCACAGAAAAATGCACGCGCCGGCGCGCTACAGGCGGCCGGTCATTCCTTGATGTAGGCGGCCAGGGCGATGGTGAAAAGCCCTCCGGAGAGCGTCAGCGCGGTTGCGCCGCCGGCGCCGTCGTCTATGAATCGCGACGAGGCCAGGGCGATCGCGACCAGCGCGAGGCCGAGGCTCAGGCCGAGGAGCGCGACGAATTTGCCCATGAAACGGCTCCGAACGCTTGCGTTGCGCCGGCGCCGCGGCGCCGGGGACAAACACGAGCGCGGGCAAGACCGGCGCCGCGGGCGGCGTCCCGAAATGACGCAGGTCTCGACGAGTGGGCGCGCATGCGGGTGAACCGGCGCGCGTTCCTCGGCGGCGGCGTCGCGGCGAGCTTTTGGGCCTGGGGCGGCGGCGCGCAGGCGCAAAACGGGGCGCCGACGGACGGATTCCGCCGCATCGAGGCCGCGCCCGCGTACGCGCCGATCGCAGCGCCGCCCGCCCCCGCCACGCGACTTCTTTCCTACAACGGCGCCTCGCCCGGGCCGTTGCTGCGCCTGCGCAAGGGCGAAGAGCTCGCTCTGCGCCTCGTCAACCGGCTCGACGAAGGCACGACGCTGAGCTTTCCCGGCCTGAGGACCGCGAACGCCGCAGCCGGGGTCGGCGGGCTGACGCAGCCCCTGGTCGCGCCGGGGGCCGAATTCGACATTCGCTTCACGCCCCCCGACGCCGGCTTCAACCTCTATGGTCCCGACGCCGGCGCGTCGACCGCGCGCCAGATCGGCAGCGGGCTGTTCGGCCCCATCGTCGTCGAGGAGGCTTCGCCGCCAGCGGCGGACGTCGAGGCGATCGTGGTCCTCGCCGATTGGCGGCTCGACGAAAAGGGCGCGATCAAGGACGACTTTTCCGACCCGAGCGTCGCCCGCGCCGCCGGGCGGGTCGGCGCGTCGATAACCGCCAACGCGGCGCCGGCGCCGCTGAATCTGACCGCCGCGCCCGGCGCGCGCGTCCGCCTGCGCCTCGCCAACGCGGCGAGCGCCCGTGTGATGTCGATCGGCGTCGCCGGCCTCGAGCCGCTGATCGTCGCCATCGACGGCCAGCCGAGCGAGCCGTTCGAACCGCTGCACAACATCTTTCCCATGGGGCCCGGCGCGCGCATCGAAATGATGTTCGACATGCCGCGCGGGGGCGGCGACGCGGTCGTCTTCACGCTGCGCGGCGGCGACGCTGCGGCCGTTCCCGGCGAGATCGACCGGCCGGTGGTTGCGTTCACGGCCCAGGGCGAGCCGGTCGCGCCGCGTCCGGCGATCGCCGGCCTGCCCGCCAACCCGCTGTTGCCGACCGAAATCGGGCTCGAGCGCGCCAAGCGCGTCGATCTGACGATCGAGGGCGGCGGCGCGGCGCCCTTCACGCTCGCCGGCGCGAGCTTTTCCGATTGGGGCGCCAAGCCGCTGTTCGCCGTCGCTCGAGGCGCGCCGGTCACGCTCGGCTTCGTCAACAAGACCGCCGCGACCCAAGCGATGCGCCTCGGCGGCCACGTCGCGCGCCAGCTGCACGCGCTCGACGACGGTTGGGAGCCCTATTGGCGCGACATCGTCCTCGTCGCGCCGGGCCGGACCGTCCACATCGCCTTCGTCGCCGACAATCCCGGCAAATGGCCGCTCGCTTCGGCGATTCCCGAACACCGCGCCGCAGGGGTGGGCGGCTGGTTCCAGGTGGGGTGAGGCCGGCGGCGTTTCAATCGATCGTCAGCAGAACGCTGCCGGTGGTGCGGCCTGCTTCCAAATCGGCGTGGGCGCGCGCCGCGTCGCGTAGCGCGTATTCCGCGCCGACGTGAACGGCAAGCCCGTCAGCCAGCGCCGCGAACAGCTCGCGCGCGCCCTCGCGATAAAGAACCGGGTCGTTCGCATAGGCGAGCACGCTCGGGCGCGCGAGCGCGATCGAACGCGGATAGCTCAACGCATCGACGGCGACCGGCGGAATCGGGTCGGCCGGCTGGCCGATGCTGGCCACGACCCCGAGCGGGCGCACGGCGCCGAGCGTCTGCGCCAGCATCGCCCCTCCGATGCCGTCGATCGCGAGGCGAACGCCCCTGCCGTCGGCGACGCGGCGAACCGCCTCGACCCAGTTCGGATCGCCATGAAGGAACACCGCCTCGGCTCCGGCCGCGCGCGCGAGATCGGCCTTGGCCGGCGAACCGACCGTGCCGACGACGCGAAGGCCCAGGCGCCGCGCCCAGCGCGCGACCAACTGGCCGACGCCGCCCGCCGCCGCGTGGACGAGCACCCAATCGCCCGCCTGCAAGGCTGCGATCTTATGCAACAGGAGGTGCGCGGTGAGGCCGCGGGCCATCGCGCCGCAGGCGGTGCGCAAATCGATCGCGTCGGGAATGCGAACCAGGCGGGACGTCGGCAGAACCCGCTCCTGCGCATAGGCGCCTAGGGGAAAGCCGACATAGGCGACGCGATCCCCAACCTTCACGTCGTCCGTCTCCGGCCCGACCGAAGCGACGACGCCGGCCCCCTCGAGCCCGAGCGTGGCGGGAAGACTGGGCAGCGGGTAGAGACCGCTGCGGAAATAGATGTCGACATAATTCACGCCGACGTGCGTCTGCAGGACGACGGCCTCTCCGCGGCCCGGCGCGGCAACCTCGATTTCGCAGGGTTGCAGGACTTCCGGGCCGCCGGTGGCGGCGAGCGTTATCGCGAGGGTCATGGACGATTTCCTTTCGCGACGATCATAGGGCGCGGCGCGATCGTGAAGAATTGTGGAACTCGGCACATGATCTGTGCAAGATTGCACCGATGATCGATTGGCGGGATCTGCGCTTCTTTCTCGCGCTCGCGCGCGCCGGATCGCTGTCGGCGGCGGCGCGCGACATGCGCGTCGACCACGCCACCGTAGGCCGGCGGGTCGCCGCGCTGGAGCGCGCGCTCGGCCTGCGCCTGATCGACAGGCTGCCGCGCAGCGCCCCACTCACGCCGCACGGCGTCGCGGTCGCGGCGGCGCTCGCCCCGATGGAGA
>JBEKFO010000016.1:0-23712 GCA_050013275.1 Roseiarcus sp.
AATAAGGCGTTCTTCCAGCTGGGTGAATCGGCTTGGGACTCCCGAATCGGGCTTGATCTGATTCAAGCTGTCAAACCGCATTGCATGGGGACCTCCGGATAGGCGTCCAAAAGGGGCTCTGACTCGCTTTTCATGAAATTGAGGCGCCGATTTGGCCTGGTTTCGCAGGGGAATCAGCGCCATGCCCTCTCTTCACGCGTCGAAACCGGCGCCGCCTCGGTTTTCGGCGGATGACGAGTGAGCGACGACGACAGCGCCGTCGTTACGATCCATGGGATGAGCGCAATCGGCGAGCGTCCACCTCGTGCGGTCGTGACCCACCCGGTGGCGCGGCAGCAGCAGATGGGACAAGATCAGCGGAATAAAACCCGCCGAAGCTCCAATCGCCGCCGGATGAGAGTTCCGTGGCAGGTCGGGACGTCGTCTTGCACGACCATCTCGGCGCCCCGATGGATGCGCGTGGAATCAAAAATCTCCGCTGCGACAATCGATTGAACGGCTGTCGACACGGACTTCATCATCTGATGCGCGGCGGAACCGACTTGGAGCGCCGCTTCGCAACCAAGCCGGCGGATATTCCATCGCCCTTCACAGTTCGACCGCCGGACGCTCGGAAATGATCGAGTCGAAGTCGTCGACCTGGGCGAAGAAGGCGGCCATGACTTTGCCGATTTTGCTGGAGTCGATGATCAAATGCCGTTCGACGGCGCGGCTCATGGCTTTCTGCTTGATCGGAACCTCGTGAAAGTTCCAACAGCTCACCCCGCGAGCGCGGTCGACGCCGCCTGCCGAAATGAACGCCTTGTTGATGCCGATCTTGCTGAGCGCATCAAGTCCCTCTTGGCTCGAGAACGTCGCCGACGAGGGGTGATAGGCGCCGCCAAGCAGGATCAGCCGAACATCCGCCTTGCGACTGACAATCTGGGCGATATTGAGAGAATAGCAAACGACCGTGATATCGAGATTGGTCGGTATGAGATTGGCCAGGAACGGCATGGTCGTTCCGCAATCGATGAAGATCGCGTCGCGCTCGGCGATCAAATTCACCGCCTTGGCGCAGGCGGCCGCCTTGGCGGCGGAGAACTTGTCCTGTTCTTGATCGATGGCGTAGCCGGTGTTGGCGTTAAAATCGCCGGCTCGAAGAATGCGCCCGCCGAAATAGGCGAATTGGCTGGCGTTGGCCGCGATGTCTCGACGCACCGTCATCTCGGACACATTGAGCAGCGCCGCCGCATCCCGCAGGCGCATGACCCCCTGTTCCGCAAGCGCTTTCGACAGCAGGTTCAGGCGCTCCGGTCGAAGCGGAGAAATTGACATGGGTCGGCGCCTCTCGTGAGATTTGTCCGGGCGCTCGACGCGTCCGGACCCGCACAGAAAACTGTAAATATGATGGAATGAACCGCAGCGCAACTGTGAGAAGTTTCACAGGACGAAAATGCTAGCGGCTCGGAAGGCGTTCCCTGCCGCCCCGAGCCGCCGCTGCCCGCAGTCCCTACGCTCATTATCAGGCGAGAATGGCGGCGCCTTCGTGAGCGGGGACAGCGCCGGTTCGATGAACGTCGTTCGAATCTGCTCGCCCGTTGACAGCAAATTCTCACTTATGTAACAAATCGAACGCCAATGTGACGAATGTTGCATGCGGCGGTTAGAGATCACTTCGGGAGGTAAATCATGCTCAGACGTTTGTCCGCGGCCGTCGCCGCGTTGGCCCTATCGATCGCGTACGCCCATGCCTCAGGCCCGCTCGACACGTCCAAGGTCCGTATCGACCTGACCGCCCAGGCGAGCGGCAAGACCTACACCATCGCCACCGTCGTCAAGGTCGACGGCATCGCCTGGTTCGACCGGATGCGCGACGGCGTGAAACAGTTCAAGACCGACACCGGCCAGGACACCTGGGAAGTCGGCCCGAGCCAGGCCGACGCGGCCGCGCAGGTTCAGATCGTCGAGAATCTCATCGCCCAAGGGGTCGACGCCATCTGCATCGTGCCCTTCTCGGTCGAGGCGGTGGAGCCGGTTCTCAAGAAGGCCCGCGAGCACGGCATTGTCGTGATTTCACACGAAGCTTCGAACATTCAGAACGTCGATTACGACATCGAGGCCTTCGACAACCTCGCCTACGGCGCCAAGCTGATGGAAGTGTTGGGCAAGCAGATGGGCGGCAAGGGCAAGTACGTCGCCACGGTCGGCAGCCTGACTTCGAAGTCCCAGAACGAGTGGATCGACGGGGCCATCGCCTATCAGAAAGCCCACTTCCCCGACATGTCGCTCGCGACCAACCGGTTCGAGACCTATGACGACGCCAACCAGGACTACAACAAGCTCAAGGAAGCGCTAACCACCTATCCCGACGTGACCGGAATTCTCGGCGCTCCGATGCCGACCTCGGCCGGCGCCGGCCGCCTGATCGCCGAGCGCGGCCTCAAGGGCAAGGTGTTCTTCTCCGGCACCGGCCTGGTTTCCGTCGCCGGGCAATACCTGAAGGACGACGACATCGCCTACATCCAGTTCTGGGATCCGGCGGCCGCCGGCTACGCCATGAACGAACTGGCCGTCATGGTCCTCAACAAGAAGAAGGCCGACATCAAGGCGGGGATGGACCTCGGCCTGCCGGGCTACAACAGCATTCAGACGCCGGACGCCTCCAAGCCCTATTTGCTCTATGGCTCGGGCTGGGTCGGCGTGACCAAGGCCAACATGGCCGACTATAACTTCTGACCCCGCGCCTCTTCCGCTCGCCACGGCGCCCGCCAAGGCGAGCGGAGGATTTCGGCAAGATTTTGCAGGCTCGATTTCGATGAACACCAGCCTTATCGAGCTCCGCGGCGTCGGCAAGCGTTTCTCGGGGATTCGCGCGCTCGACGACGTGTCGCTGGCGGTGCGTCGCGGCGAGATTCATTGCTTGGCGGGCGAGAACGGCTCCGGCAAATCGACCATCATCAAGATCATGTCCGGCGTCTACCAGCCCGACGAAGGCGAGATTCTGATCGATGGGACGGCGGTCAAGCATTTGACCCCCGTCGAGTCGGTCCGCCATGGAATTCAGGTCATCTATCAGGACTTCTCGCTGTTCGGGAATCTGACCGTCGCCGAGAATCTCGCGCTCAATTCCTTTCTGCGCGAGCGCCGCAGGCTCGTGAGCTGGCGCGCGGTTCGCGCGCTCGGCCGGCGGGCGCTCGACCGGCTCGGGGTCGACATCGATCTCGACGCCGAGGTCGGCGCGCTGCCGACTTCCGCCAAGCAACTCGTCGCGATCGCGCGCGCGCTGATGTCGGACGCCCGGCTGATCATCATGGACGAGCCGACGACCGCGCTGACGCGCAACGAGGTCGAGCGGCTGATGACGATCACTCACGCGATCCAGCGCGACGGCATCGCCGTTCTGTTCGTCAGCCACAAGATGCGCGAAATGCTGGAGATCAGCGAAACCCTGACCGTGATGCGTAACGGGCGCGTCGTGGTCGAAGGCCCGATCGTCGATTTTGACGAGGCCTCGATCACCCGCCACATGACCGGCCACGACGTTTCCACCGCGATCTATTCGCGAACGCACGACGCTGGGCTGGCGCCGCGGCTCGAGGCGAAGGGCATGACCGTGCCCGGCGCGGTGGAGGGGGTCGACCTCTCCCTGCGGCCGGGCGACATCGTCGGCCTTTCCGGCCTCATCGGCTCCGGACGCACCGAGCTCGCGCTGGCGCTGTTCGGCATGCGGCCGGACCACGGTGGCGAAATCCGCATCGACGGCAAGCCCGTCTCGCTGCGCAGCGTCGCGGACGCCATCCGTCACCGCATCGCCTACGTCCCCGAAGACCGCTTGACCGAAGGCCTCTTTCTCACCCAATCGGTTCAGCGAAACATCCTCGCCAGTTCGCTCGATCGGATCACCCGTGGCTTGGTGGTCGACCGAAGCCGCGCGGAGGCGTCGACGAGCGAAATGATCGAGGCGATGCAGATCGCCGCGCCCAGCGGCACGACTTTGGTCGGCAATCTGTCGGGCGGCAATCAGCAGCGGGTGGTTCTGGCGCGATGGCTGTTGACCGAGGCGCGCATCCTCATCCTCAACGGCCCGACGGTCGGCGTCGACGTCGGCTCCAAGGCCGAGATTCACCGCATCATCCGCGACCTCGCGGTCAAGCGCGGACTGGCGGTGTTGATGATTTCGGACGACGTTCCCGAACTGCTGGGCAACTGCAATGAGGTGATCCTGATGCATCGAGGCCGCTTCGTCGAGCGCTACGCCGCCGGCGCCGCGACCGAGGACGTGTTGACCGATCGCTTGAGGACGCTGAGCTGATGCCGATTTCGTTTCTCCGCCGTCCTGAGGCGATCGTCGTCGTGGTGCTGGCGATCGCGATGATCGGCATCGGCGTCGTCAATCCCGCCTTCTGGAGCCTCGACAACCAGTTCGGCCTGCTGCGAAGCAACGTCGTCATCGGCATCATGGCGCTCGGCGTGCTGCTGGTGATGATCTCCGGCGGGATCGACGTGTCCTTTCCCGCCTTCGCGGTCGCGGCGATGTATCTGACCGTGAAGGGCATGATTCAGTTCGACTATACCGGGGTCGCCCTGCCGTTCTTCGCCGCGACGGTCATCGGCCTGCTGCTGGGCGGCTTCAACGCCTTTTGCATCCGCGCTTTTCGCATGATCCCGCTCATCGTCACGCTCGGCACCGCGAGCGTGGTGCGCGGCCTGTTGCTGGGCCTGGTCGGGACCAGCACAATCAACGTCGACAAGATGCCGCCGCAGCTCATCGATTTCGGCAAGACCGACCTCGTGAACCTGACTCTCGCGGACGGCAGCCGCTACGGGCTGACCGCGATGATCCTGATCTATGCGGCGCTCGCCTTGGCGATCCATCTGGCGCTGCGCTACACCTTGATCGGCCGCAGCCTGTACGCGTTCGGCGGCGCGCCCGAGGCGGCGGCCAGGGTCGGCTTCGACACGCGCAAGACGCTGTTCTTCGCCTATTGCACCGCCGGGGCGCTCGCGGGCTTTGCCGGGCTGCTGCACGCTTCGATGATCTGGCTCGCCAATCCGCGCGACTTCGTCGGCTTCGAACTCGACGTCATCGCGGCGGTCGTGCTCGGCGGCGCCAGCATTTTCGGCGGCAAGGGGAGCGTGCCGGGCACACTTCTCGGCGTCTTCTTGCTCGTCATGATCAAGAACAGCCTGATCATCATGCATATCGATACGACGTGGCAACAGGTGGTGGTCGGCCTGGTCATTATCGGCGCGACGACTCTGACCGCGTGGCGCGACCGCAAGAGGGTGGCATGAAGACGACGGGCGCGGAGCGCGGGGCTTTCGATTTTCGCCGCCTCGTCAACCATGACGACAACATCGGGCAGTTGCTGCTGATCACGGCGGCGGTGTTCGTCGCCATGGCGGCGCTCAGCCCGGAAAAGTTCCTCCGCTATTACAACTTCGAATCGATCAGTTTCACCTTTCCCGAGCTCGGACTGCTGTCGATCGCCATCATGGTGGCGATGCTGACCGGGGGCATCGACCTCTCGATCATCGGGATCGCCAATTTGGCCGGCGTGCTGGCGGGCGTGCTGTTCCATCGTCTGGCGCCGGGCGCCTCGGCTTCGCTCGGCCTGAGCGCGGTGGCGGGCGGAATCGCTCTCGCCTTGGCGGTCGGCGTCGTTGCGGGAGCGCTCAACGGCCTCCTGATCGCCAAGCTCAGGATCACCCCGATCCTGGCGACGCTCGGCACGAGCCAGGTCTTCACCGGCCTCGCCTTGGTGCTGACCGGCGGTCCCGCCATCGTCGGCTTTCCCGCCGGCTGGAATTTCATCGGCAACGGCAAGATCGGCGGCGTCGCGGCGCCGTTCGTCATCTTCGTGGCGTTAGCCGCCGGCGTCAGCTTCATCCTGTCGCGAACGGCGTTCGGCGCGAAGTTGATGCTGATCGGCGCCAACGCGAAGGCGGCGGTGTTCGCAGGCCTCGACACCGAACGCGTCGTCTTTCAGTCCTATGTTCTGACGGGCGTGTTGGCGAGCGTCGCCGGGCTGATCCTGTCGGGACGAACCAACGCCGCCAAGTCGGACTACGGCGCTTCCTATCTGCTCGAGGCGGTGCTGATCGCGGTGCTCGGCGGAACCAACCCGGCGGGCGGACGCGGCGCGGTGCTCGGGGTCAGCATCGCGGTGCTGGCGTTGATGCTGCTATCCTCCGGCTTTCAGATCCTGCGCTTCAGCAATTTCCTGATCGATTTCATCTGGGGCGGCTTCCTGCTCCTGGTGATCGCCATCAACGTCACGCGCAACCGCCAGCGGTAGCGCGAAGCGTCCGTCGACGGCTTCGCGCTGCGCTTTGGCCAGTGCGCCGCGCACGCCGAACGGCCCAAATTCCCGGGAGATTCGACCGAACCAAAATCGACGATCGCCCATAAGCGTCGAGGGCTGAAGTTATGTGTTTCACAAGTTCCAAAAATCATATGTTTTCCTTGACACACGATAATTGGATTGGTTTTGTAAGCGGTGAGTTGTCGTCGGACCGACAGCCCGGAGACCATCAGGGAGGAATGCAAATGACAATCATTACGCGTCGCCATGCGTTGTTGGGAACAGTGGCCGCTCTTGCGGGAATGGCGGTGACGACGGTCCGCGCCGAAGGTTTGCCGCCGTTGAAGCCGAAGGCGACGTACAAGGCCGGCTTCGCGCAGACCGAAATGAACAATCCGTGGCGCCTCGCTCAGACCGCGAGCATGAAAGACGAAGCCGCTAAGCTGGGCTGGCAACTCGTCTACACCGACGCCGCCGGCTCCGCCGCCAAGCAGGTCGCCGACGTCAACAGCATGATCGCGCAGGGCGTCGATGTGATCTTCCTTTCACCGCGCGAGGAGAAGCCGCTGATCCCGGCGGTGATGGCCGCGAAGAAAGCCGGCATCCCGGTGTTCCTCATCGACCGCAGCGTCGACGCCAGCCTCGCCAAGCCCGGCGTGGACTACGTGTCGTTCATCGGCTCCGACTTCCTGCTCGAAGGCCAGCAGGCCGGCGAATGGCTGGTCAAGGCGACGGGCGGCAAGGCGATCATTCTCGAACTCGAGGGGTCGACGGGCTCCTCGCCGGCCAACGACCGCAAGAAGGGCTTCGACGCCGTCATCGCCAAGTATCCCGACATGAAGATCGTCGCTTCGCAGAGCGGCAATTTCAATCGCGACGAAGGGCGCAAGACCGCCGAGGCGATGTTGCAGGCCCATCCGGAAGCGACCGTCCTCTATGCGCATAACGACGAAATGGCGATCGGCGCCATCTCGGCGATCGAAGCGGCCGGAAAGAAGCCGGGCAAGGACATCCTTATTGTCTCGATCGACGGCGAGAAGGACGGCCTACAGGCGATCATCGACGGCAAGATGGGCGCGACCGTGGAATGCAACCCGCGCTTCGGGCCCGCCGCCTACGCCGCGGCGATCGCCTATTCGAAGGGCGAAAAGATCCCGCCGGTCATGACCAACAAGGATCACTTCTATGACATCAGCAACGCAGCCGCGAGCATCGCGGGTTCGTACTGACATCTGGTAGGCTCATTGGCCTCCAAGGTCCGCCCGCCCTTGACGAAACCCATCGGCGGGCGGACCTCTTTGTCGTTCAGGCATGAGACGGGCTGAGATGACGGCGTCCGCGACCCCCCCATCGGTTTCTCCCCTGCTTGCGATGCGTTCGATCCGCAAGGCGTTCGGCGGCATTCCCGCCCTGGCCGCCGCCTCGCTCGAGGTCGCCCCCGGCGAAGTTCATGCGCTGATCGGACAGAACGGCGCCGGCAAGTCGACGATGATCAAAATTCTGACCGGCTACGTCGCTCGCGACGAAGGCGAGATTGCGTTCGACGGCGAGGCCTTCGAGGCCCGTTCGCCGCAAGACGCCCAGCACAAGGGCATCAGCACGATCTATCAGGAAATCAATCTCGTCCCTTTCCGCTCCGTCACGGAAAACATCTGCCTCGGACGCGAAAGCCGCCGCTTCGGCCTGCTCGACTGGCGAGCGATGCACGAGCAGGCGCGAACGCTGCTGGCGCGCTTCGAGATCGATATCGACGTCCGCAAGCCCTTGCTCCGGTTCAACACCGCGACCCAGCAGATGGTCGCCATCGCCCGGGCGATCGGCTTCAAGTCCAAGCTCGTCATCATGGACGAGCCGACCTCTTCGCTCGACGAACGCGAAGTCGCGGTGCTGTTCGACGTCATCCGTCAGCTGAAGCAATCCGGCGTTTCCGTCGTTTTCGTCAGCCACAAGCTCGACGAACTCTACGCGGTGTGCGACCGCGTCACCATCATGCGCGACGGGCGCACCGTGAAGACCGCCGACATGGCGGCGATCGGCAAGCTCGAACTCGTTGCGAGCATGCTGGGGCGCGACGTCGCGCAAGTGGCCAAGAGCGCCACCGCGTTCGGCGATCGGCACGGACGCATCAGCGAGGTCGTGCTCGCCGCCGACGGCTTAAGCGCCGGCCACAAGGTTCACGACGTCTCGTTCAGCGTCAGGCGCGGCGAGATCGCCGGTCTTGCCGGCCTGCTCGGAGCGGGCCGCACGGAGACGGCGAGACTGGTCTTCGGCGCCGATCCGATGCGCTCGGGCGCGCTTACGCTGGACGGTAAAGCGCTCAGCCCGCGCGAACCAATCGACGCGATCCGGGCGGGCGTCGGCTTTTCGCCGGAGGACCGCAAGTACGAAGGCATCGTGCCGGATATGGCGGTGGCGGAAAATCTGACCCTCGCACTGATGCCGCAACTGGCCAGAGCCGGCGTCATCGACGAAGCCAAGCAGCGCGCGATCGTGGAGAAATTCATCAAGCGGCTCGACGTCAAGTGCAGCGGGCCCGACCAGAAAATTCGCGAGCTTTCGGGCGGCAATCAACAGAAGGTTCTGCTGGCGCGCTGGCTCGCCATGAACCCGAAACTGTTGATTCTCGACGAGCCGACGCGCGGCATCGACGTCGGCGCCAAGGCCGAGATCCAAAGCCTCATCAAGGAACTCGCCGATCAAGGGCTCGCCGTGCTGATGATTTCTTCCGAGCTCGAGGAAGTGCTCGAAGGCTCTGATCGGGTCTTCGTGCTTCGCGAAGGTCGCAGCGTCGCCGAATTGCCGCATGACCAGGCGAGCGAGGCCGCGGTGATGGCGGCGATGGCGCACGGCGACACCGACCTTATCCCCGAGGAGAGCGCGTCTTGAGCCAGGCCCAGACGCAAGCGGCGCCCACGCCCAGGCGGATCGACACGTGGGGCGCGATCGTGCGCTATTCCACGCTGAGCGCGCTGATCGCGCTCGTTCTGCTCAATGTTATCTTCACCAAGAACTTCGTGTCTTGGCGGGTCCTCGACGTCAACCTGACGCAAGTCGCGGCCATCGTCATCGTCGGCGTCGGCATGACGCTGGTCATCGCGACGGGCGGGATCGATCTTTCCGTCGGCTCGCTGATGGCGATTTCCGGCGCCATCGCGCCGATCATCTTTCTCAACAAGGTCGTCGTCATCGGCGAAGTCCATGTCGCCGTCGCCGTGGCGATGATCGTCGCGATCCTGCTGGCGGGCGCGTTCGGCTGGTTCAACGGCTGGCTCATCACCCGTTTTCGCATTCAGCCGATCATCGCGACGCTGGTGCTGTTCATCGCCGGACGCGGCATCGCGCAGGTGATGACCAACGGCAGTTTGCAGCCTTTCAAACTGGACGCGTTTCAGTGGATCGGCCTCGGCCGGCTGTTCGCTCCGGCGTCCGCCTCCGCCAGCGGTTTCCATGGCGTGCCCGACCAGGTCGTCATCATGCTCGCGCTGGTGGCGGCGGCCGCCTGGGCGCTCAAGCGCAGCCTGTTCGGCCGTCAGATCCTCGCCATCGGCGGCAACGAGCGCGCCGCGCGCCTGGCCGGCGTGCCGGTCGCGCAGGTCAAGCGCTGGGTCTATTGCATCAACGGCCTTTGCGCGGGCGTCGCCGGGCTCGTCGTCATCGCCATCAATTCGTCGAGCGACGCCAATCAGGTCGGCCTGGGCATGGAGCTCGACGCCATCGCCGCGGTGGCGGTGGGCGGCACCCTGCTGAGCGGCGGCCGCGCCACGGTCGGCGGGACTCTGATCGGCGCCCTGATCATTCAGCTCGTGCGCTACACCATGCTCGCCAATGGCGTAAACGACGACGTCGCCAAGCTGGTCAAGGCGGCGTTGATCGTCGCTGCCGTATGGCTCCAGGGCCGAGGGAGGGCCTGAGCCATGAAAAAGACCTCCGTCGTCGCCTTTCTCGCGAGCCAGGGCGTGCTCATCGCGTTGGCCCTGCTGATCCTGTTCGGCTGGCTGCGCTACGACAATTTTCTCGGGCTCTTCAACATCTCGACGGTGCTGCGCTACAATTCGATGTTTGCGCTGGTGTCGCTCGGCATGTGCTTCGTCATCATGACCGGCGGCATCGATCTCTCCGTCGGCTCGACGGCGGCGCTCGGCAGCGTCGTCGCGGCGCTGTTCAGCCCCTATGGCGCGCTCGCGGGAACGATGGCCGGCGTCGGCGCGGGACTGTGCGTCGGCGTTCTCAACGGGATCGTCATCGTGCGCCTGCGCATCCTACCATTCATCGCGACCCTCGCCGCGATGCTGGCGGCGAACGGAACCGCGCTGTTGCTGGCCCAGGATCAGACCGTCTCGGTGTCCTATGACAGCGGCTTCACCGACCTCGGCCAAGGCGATATTTTCAACTTTCCGATTCCAGCGCTGGTCGCGGTCTTGGCCTATGTCGTCGGGTCGGTGGTGTTGAACTTCACCAGCACGGGACGCACGGTGCTGGCGATCGGCGGCAACGAAGACGCCAGCCGGATGATGGGTCTGCCGGTCGATCGGGTGAAGTTCTTCACCTATGTCGCCAGCGGCGGCCTCGCCGGTCTCGCCGGAGTGATCCTGGCCTCGCAATTCGGCGCAGGCCAGCCGATCGAAGGCGTCGGCTGGGAACTGTTCGCCATCGCCTCCGTAGTCGTCGGCGGCACGTTGCTCACCGGCGGACTAGGCTCGGTCGGCGCGACGCTCGCCGGCGTCATGCTGCTCGGCTTGATCTTCAATGTGCTGAATTTCGAGAACGGCCGCGGTTTCATTTCGCTGTCCGCCTATTGGCAGTCGGTAATCCGCGGCGTGTTCCTGCTGTTCGTCGTCATCCTGCAATCGCAGCTCAGCGGTCGCGCCGAGCAGGAGCGCGAACCATGACGGGGGGCGACGCCCGCTTCGATCGGGCGTCGATGCGAGGAGAGTCAATATGCCGAGCGATAAGAGTGATATTGCGGTCGCGTTGCGGCGAGCGAGCTTCGGCGAGAAGGAACGCGAGGCCGTGCGGTTCGGCAGCCTGACCGGCAGCCTCTTTCGCTACGGCACAGGCATCGAGGCGATACGCCTGTCGAATGCGCGCGGCTCGGTCGTCGTCCTGCCCTATATGGGCCAGATCGTCTGGAGCGCCGTGTTCGACGGCGTCGAACTGGCGATGCAGAGCATGTTCCGCGAGCCGCGTCCCGCCAAGGTCATCGTCGAGACCTACGGCTGCCTCGCCTACCACGCCGGCCTGCTGCGCAACGGCGTGCCCTCGCCCGCCGACACCCATGCGCTGCATGGCGAAATGCCCTGCGCTGAGATGGACGAGGCGGGAATCGCCTGCGGCACGGACGAGCGCGGGCCCTGGATCGCCGTCACCGGGGTGCGCGAGTATGCGATGGGGTTCGGCGCGCATTATCGCGCGACGCCGCGCGTCGTGCTGCGCGGCGAAGAGGCCGGCTGCCAGATCGTCATGGAAGTCGAGAACCTGTCGGCCGCGCCGATGGATCTCATGTACATGTGCCATGTCAATTTCGCGTTCGCCGAAGGCGCGCGGATCGTGCAGCCCGTCCCCTTCACGCCCGAACACGTGGTGACGCGCACCGTCATCCCCGGCCATGTCGCGCCCAATCCTGACTATCGCGCCCTGCTCGACGATCTCGCCCGCAACCCGGCGCGCATGCGCACGCTCAGCGAGCCGCAGCGCTACGACCCGGAGCAGGTCTTCTACATCAAGGGCCTGAAGCGCGGCGCGAACGGGCTCGTGCATTTCATGCTGGCGCGGCGCGAAGGCGACGCCTTCGCGATCGCCTGGGACCCCGAGGCGATGCCGCACACGATCCGCTGGGTGCTCGCCAACAGCGACCAGCGCGTCGCTGCATTCGCCATGCCGGCGACGTGCGAGCCCGAGGGTTATCTCGCCGAAAGGCGAAAGGGCAACGTGCGTTCGCTGGCCGGCGGCGCCAAGGCGTCGTTCGCAACGAGAGTGGACTATATCGACGCGGGCCATGCGGCCGCGGCCGCCAAGACGATCGAGGGCGACAAGCAATGACGACGAACCGGAAACCGCGCATCGCCGTCATCGGCAGCAACATGGTCGATCTCGTGACCTACGTGAACCGCATGCCGGTCCGCGGCGAGACGGTCGAGGCGCCGAGCTTCGAGATGGGCCACGGCGGCAAGGGCGCCAATCAGGCGATCGCGGCCGCCAAGCTCGGCGCTTCGGTGGTGATGGTGACCAAGGTCGGCGACGACATGTTCGCCGACAACACGATCAAGAACCTCGCCGCCTTCGGCGTCGACACCACGCACGTCGGGCGCGTCAAAGGCCGCTCCAGCGGCGTCGCGCCGATCATGGTCGAGCCCTCGGGCGAGAATTCCATCCTGATCGTAAAGGGCGCCAACTCGGACCTGTCGCCCGCCGACGTCGAGCGCGCGGCCGAGGACCTGAAGACCTGCGACCTGATCCTGCTGCAACTCGAAGTGCCGCTCGAAACGGTCTACGCGGCGATCGCGTTCGGCAAGCGCCATGGCGTGAAGACCCTGCTCAACCCGGCGCCGGCGACCCCGGAGCTCGATCCGGAGAGGATTCGCGACGCGAGCTTCTTCATCCCCAACGAGACGGAACTCGCGATCCTCACCGGGATGCCCGTCCAGACGGAAGACGAGATCGCCGCCGCGGCGCGCAGCCTGATCGCCAAGGGCATCGGAACGGTGATCGTCACCATGGGTTCGCGCGGCGCGCTGCTGACGACGCCGACGCAGGTCAGTCGCATCGCGCCGATCCGCGTCACGCCGGTCGACACCACCGGCGCGGGCGACGCGTTCGTCGGCAGCTTCGCGCGCTACTTCGCCGCCGGCCTCGGCCTCGAGGCGGCGCTCGACAAAGCGGTCCGCTACGCCGCCGATTCGGTCACTCGGCGCGGCACGCAGAAAGCCTATGCGATGGAGCCCGAGTTCGATGCGTTTTGCGCCAGCCAGGCGATGGCGCCGGCGTAGCATTGCTGTCGGGTCGGCGAACCGCCGACGCGCGCGCCGGCGTCGCGTCGGCGCCGGCGTCGATGATTTCGCCGCAGCGCCCGAGCCCGGCCTGGTCCGCGAGCGGGGCGGCGCCATTTTCGGGCGCGATGGCCTGTTTTCAATGGCTTGCGTGACGATTTTCCGCCGCCTTGTCGCGCGGCGAGGGTTTCGCTCGCCAGCGCGTCGGCCCAGCAACGGATGAGTAAGCGGTCGCCGTAATAATACTTAATGCGACAGTAATATACCGCTACCGCTCCCCCCGAATGTGGGAAAGACACAAGCACCAGCGTCGTCGGCTTCGCCTCAAAGCAACGCGCTCTGAGCCCTCGCCAAAATCCGCTTCCGCGGGCGCCTGTCTCACTCCCCGTACGGCGTCCAAATGTTCTTGACCTGCGTCGCGCGGCGGAGGAATCCCCGCCCCTGCGCGGCGCGCCAGTCGACATCGGCGCCCAAGGTCCAGGTCGCCTTCAAATTGCCCGCCGAGGCGGTCTCGACCATCTTTGCCGCGGCCGGGGGGCCGGCGTGCCAGAGCGCGTCGACGCCGTCGTGTTCGGCGAGCGTCTTGGCCAAGGATTCCGCCTCGCCGGTGACGATGTTGACGACGCCGGCAGGCACGTCGGAGGTGTCGAGCACCGAGTAGAAATCCGTCGCGGCGAGCGGATGGGCGGCGCTGGGGACGACCACCACGGCGTTGCCCATCGCGATGGCGGGCGCCGTCAGCGAGACGAAGGCGAGCAGCGGCGATTCGTCGGGGCAGACGAGGCCCATCACGCCCCAGGGCTCGTTCATCGCCAGCGTGACGAAGCGCGTCCTGGTCGCGTGCACCGCGCCGTCGTATTTGTCGGCGAAGCCGGCGTAGAAGAACAATCGGCGGATCGAGGCCTCGACCTCCTCTTTCGCGTCGCGCGCGCTCGCGCCCGTCATCGCGCGAAGCCGCTCGGCGAATTCGCCGGCGCGGGCGCTGAGGTTCTCCGCCACGTAGAAGAGCACTTGGGCGCGATTATGCGCCGTCGCCGCGCCCCAGCCGCCGGCCTTGCTCGCCGCCTCGACGGCGTTGCGGATATCCTTGCGGTTGCCGAAGCCCGCCTGGCCCAGCGAATGGCCTTTGGGATCGACGACGCCGTAGGACGCGCCGCCGTCGGGGCGCGCCTGCTTGCCGCCGATGTACATTTTCGCGGTGCGGTCGATGGCGTCCGTCGCCGGCGCGGGCCCCGGCGCGGCGCTGAGTTTGACCGGCTTGGCCGCTTTCGCGACGCGGCGCGGCGCGTCTTCGATCTTAAGATATTCGGCGAGCCCTTCGCGTCCGCCCTCGCGGCCGAAGCCGCTCTCGCGATAACCGCCGAAGCCCGCCGCGGCGTCGAACAAATTGGTCGAATTGATCCAGACGACGCCGGCCTTGATGCGCGCGGCGACTTCGAGCGCGCGATTGACGTTCTCGGTCCACACCGAGGCGGCGAGGCCATAGCGGGTGTTGTTGGCGAGCGCGACCGCATCGTCGGGCGTGCGGAACGTCATGGCGACCAGCACCGGGCCGAAGATTTCCTCGCGCGCCAGCGTCGAAGCCGGCTCGACATCGGTAACGAGCGTCGGCGGATAGAAGCAACCGCGCTCCGGCAGCGCGCCGGGCGCGCGCCAGATTTTTCCTCCCTCGCGCTCGCCCTGATCCACCAGCCGCTTGATGTATTCGAGCTGGACGGGCGCGACGATGGCGCCGATGTCGGTCGATTTGTCGAGCGGGTCGCCGACGCGCAAGTGCGCCATGCGCGCACGCAGCTTGCCGTAGAACTTTTCTGCGATCGATTCGGCGACGAGCAGCCGCGAGCCGGCGCAGCACACCTGCCCCTGATTGAACCAGATCGCGTCGACGACGCCCTCGACCGCGCTGTCGAGATCGGCGTCCTCGAAGACGACGAACGGCGATTTGCCGCCGAGCTCCAGCGACAGTTTCCTGCCCGTTCCGGCCGTCGCCTTGCGAATGGCGCGCCCAATCTCCGTCGAGCCGGTGAACGCGACCTTGTCGACGTCGTCGTGCGCGGCAAGCGCCGCGCCGGTCGCCCCGTCGCAGGTGATGATATTGACGACGCCGGGCGGAAGCCCCGCCTCGACGCAGATCTCGGCGAAGGCGAGCGCGGTGAGCGGCGTGAACGAGGCCGGCTTGAGCACGACCGTATTGCCGGCCGCCAGCGCCGGCGCGACCTTCCAGGCGAGCATCAGCAGCGGGAAATTCCACGGGATGATCTGGCCGCAAACGCCGACCGGCTTCGCGCCGGGAAACTCGCTGTCGACCAGTGAAGCCCAGCCGGCGTGATGGTAGAAATGGCGCGCGACGAGCGGCACGTCGATATCGCGGCTCTCGCGGATCGGCTTGCCGTTGTCGAGCGACTCCAACACCGCGAGAAACCGCTCCCGCTTCTGCACGAGGCGCGCGATCGCATAGAGATGGCGCGCGCGCTCGTCGCCCGAAAGCCCCGCCCAATCCGGCTGCGCCTTGCGAGCGGCGGCGACGGCGGAATCGACGTCGGCGATCGTTCCCTTCGTGACGCGGGCGATGACTTCGCCCTTGGCGGGGTTGAAGACATCGGAGAGCGCGCCAGGCTTGGTGAAGCGGCCGGCGATGAATTGCCCGAAGCCGTGCGCATGCGCGGCGAGCCAGCCGCGCACGGCTTCTTCGCTCTCCGGCGAGGGGCCGTAGTCCAAGGTCTGCATGAGGTCCGCAATCCTGCCCATGGGCCTATCCCATCGCGTGGCGATAGCTCGCGGAGTAGCGGCCAGTCGCGTAATGTTCGAGTTGACGTTCGATGTCGGTGAGAAGGCCGCTGGCGCCGATGCGGAAGAGATCGTTGCGCGTCCACGCCAGGCCCAGTTCCTCGCGCATCAGGATAAGCCAGGCGATTGCGTCCTTGGCGGTGCGCAGGCCGCCGGCGGGCTTGAACCCGACGTCGAAGCCGGCGAGTTCGCGATAGTCGCGCAGCGCGCGCGCCATCGTCAGGCTGACGGGCAGCGTCGCGTTGACGTCTTCCTTGCCGGTGGAGGTCTTGATGAAATCGGCGCCGGCCTGCATCGCCACCATGCTCGCGGCGTAGACGTTGCGCAGGGTCCTGAGATCGCCGGTGGCGAGGATGGTCTTCAGATGCGCGGCGCCGCAGGCCTCGCGCATCGCCTTCACTTCGTCGTAGAGCGCGTTCCATTCGCGGTCCAGCACGTGGGCGCGGGTGATGACGATGTCGATTTCGCCCGCGCCCTCCTCGACGGCGTACTTGATCTCGGCCAGGCGCAAGGGCAGCGGCGTCAAGCCGGCGGGAAAGCCCGCGGCGACCGAGGCGACCGGAATGCCAGAGCCGGCGAGTGCCCTGACGGCGGAGCCGACCATCGCGGGGTAGACGCAGACCGCGCCGACTTTCGGCGGCGCATCGGTCAGCTCCAGCGCCGCGAGAAGCTCGTCGCTGAGGGGGTTGCGAGCCTTGGCGCAGAGGCGGCGGACACGCCCGGGCGTGTCGTCGCCCGCCAGCGTCGTCAAGTCGATGCAGGTGAGCGCCTGGACGAGCCAGGCGGCCTGGAATTCCTTCTTGACCGACCGCCGCGTCGTCAGCGTCGCCGTGCGGCGTTCGACCGCGCTGGCGTTGACGCCGACGGATTCAAACCAGGAGGGATCGAGCGGCGCGCCGGGATTGCGGGGGCGGTTGTGGCCGGCGGCGGGGGAAGTGCGGAGAGGGGTCACATAGGTCTCGCGGCGTCGCGTCGGGTGACGAGAATGTGATAGTTGTAACACGAAAAGTGATCAAGCTGTCAACCCTGTGGCGCCGACAACAGCGCCAACCCTCGATTTCCGGCCTCCAAACGCAGCGACTCCGTTCCGGGCCGACGATTTCGCAAGCGTGGCCGTCCGCCGCGCACGAAACGGTGGCGGATGCTGTTCGCGGCCCGCGATCGTCCAATAATCACCAACAATATCATCAGCTTGATAGGCCTCCCGGCTTCGCGGCGCGTCGGGCTCGCAAACCGACCCCGCCATTGCGGAAGCTCCGCGCCGACGCCGCGGCTTCGCACCTGCAGCATCGAATCCATTTGACGCGGATACGATTCTCACATAATCGTTGACCAACAAACGAGCAATGTATGCTCATTTGTTGGAACCGGGAGGGATCAGTGTTCAATCGTAGGGAAATTCTCAATTTCGGCGCGGCCGCCATCGCAATCGCGTTTGCTCTGGGCTCCGGCGGGGCGCAGGCGAAGGGTCTTAAATTCGGCTTCAGCCAGGTGACGCTGCAGTCGCCGTTCTACGTCCAGCTTCGCGACGGCGCGATCGCGGCCGCCAAGGCGGGCGGCGACGAACTGGTCTTTCTCGACGCCAACGGCGACGTCAGCAAACAGAACAACGACATTCAGGACTTGATCACTCAGGGCGTCGACGTCCTGATCATCAATCCGGTCAACGCCGAGGCCATCGAGCCCTCGCTGGAAGCCGCGAAGGCCAAGGGCATCCCGGTCGTCACGGTCGATCGCAGCGTCAAGACGAACTTCACCGCTCATGTCGGCCGCGACAACAAGGCGATGGGCAAGTTGGTCGGCGAAGCCGTGGTGGCGGCGCTCAAGGCGGCCGGCAAGTCCGGCGGCAAGATCATCGAAATCCAGGGCGACGCCGGCGGCGCGGTCATGATGGATCGCCGCGATGGCTTCCACAGCGCCATCGACGGCACCGCCTACAAGATCGTCGAAGGCCCTTACGCCGAATATGTCCGCGCCAATGCGGTGACCGCGATGCAGGACCTTCTGCAGGCGAACCCCGACGTCAGCGTCGTCTACGCCCACAACAACGACATGGCGCTGGGCGCCCTGCAGGTCCTGAAAGAAGCCGGGCGCAAAGACGTCATGGTTGCGGGCGTCGATGGTCTATCGGAAGCGCTCGACGTGATGGCGAGCGGCGGCAACTTCGTCGCCACCGCCCTGAACGATCCGAAATACCTCGGCGACGTCACGATCCAGGTCGCGCGGGCGATCAAGAAGGGCGAAAAAGTCGCCTCTTTCGTCGACGCGGGCACAGCCGCGGTCACCAAGGCCAATGTCGGCAAGATTTAGCACGACGCGCTGTTCGCCGAATACAGGCCGACCGTTCTCAGCCATTGAGATCCTCCTGAAGACTGCTGGAAGGCGGCGCCTCGCCTTCCAGCTCTTTTCACAAAGCATCCGTCGGCTGGACCTTTGACGAAACTCGGGGCGTTTCCCGTTCGCTTGGCCGCTGATTCCAAAAACGACAGGTGATCGCATGCGCGCGGCAGTGCTCCACGCTCCCGGAGATATTCGTCTCGAGGACGTTCCGGTCCCCACGATCAAGGAGGGCCAAGTCCTCCTCAAAGTTGAAGCCGTCGGCGTCTGCGGTTCCGATCTGCCGCGTTTGTTGACCAAGGGCGCGCACAAGATGCCGCTCATCTGCGGCCATGAGTTTTCCGGCCATATCGTCGAAAAGGCGGCCGGCGTCGACGGCTTCGCGCTCGGAGAACTCGTCGCCGTCGCCCCGCTGATCGCCTGCGGTCGCTGCGATCAGTGTCTACGCGGGCAGTTTTCGCGTTGCCGCAACTACGACTATTTCGGCAGTCGTCGCGACGGCGCCTATGCCGAATTCGTCGCCGCGCCGGTCTCGAACCTCGTCAAGACGCCCAAAGGCGTCGATCCGAGGGCGGCCGCCATGACCGATCCCGCGTCGATCGCGCTGCATGCGATGTGGAAAGGCGGCGGTCTCACCATCGGCGGGAGGGGGGGCGTTGTCGGCTGCGGCCCGATCGGCCTCTTCGCGATTCAATGGATGCGTCTGATGGGCGCGCGCGAAGTGGTCGCCGTCGATCTCTCGGAGGAAAAGCTCGAGCTCGCCCGTCGCGCGGGAGCGACGCATGCGCTGCTGGCGTCGGATAAGGCGGCGCTCGATCTGCGCTGCGATCTGGTGATCGAGGCGGCCGGCAATCCCAGTTCCGTCAATTTGGCGGTTCTCATGAGCGAGCCCGGCGGACACGTCGTCTTCATCGGCATTCCGGTCAGCGACATCAACCTCGAACACAAGACTTTTCATCATTTTCTGCGCCAAGAGGTCTCCTTGCACGCCTCCTGGAATTCGTTCGGCGCGCCGTTTCCCGGTCCGCAATGGACGGTCGCCCTGGAAAAGCTTGCATCGGGCGACCTCAAATGGGAATTCATGATCACGCACGACCTCGATCTCGCGGAGCTGCCGGCGACGTTCGAAAAGTTCCGGGATCGAGACTTCTTCTTCTCCAAAGTGATGTTCCGACCTTGAGGCCAAGCGGGCCGGAGTAGCTGGCGATGACCTCGATTCTGACGCTTGATCTGGGCACGGGCGGCATCCGCGCCGGGCTCTATGACGTCAATGCGGGTCGGATGCGCGCGCAGGCCGAGCGGGCCTATCCGACGACCCATCCTCGACGCGGCTGGGCGGAACAGAACCCCGACGATTGGTGGGCGGCGCTCGTCTTGGCGGTGCGCGTCGTGCTCGCCAAGGCGGCGACGAGCGAGATTGCCGGCGTCTGCGTAGCGACGACGGCGTCGACGGTGGTCGCCTGCGAGCGGAACGGGACGCCGCTTCGGCCGGCCATTCTCTGGATGGACTGCCGCGCGGCCGAAGAATCGCACTTCACCGAAACGGTGAAGCATCCCGTGCTCGCCTATAGCGGTGGCGGCGACGCCGTCGAATGGTTGGTGCCCAAGGCGATGTGGCTCGCGCGGCACGAACCGCAAGTCTACCGCAAGGCGGAGGTCATCTGCGAGGCGGTGGATTTCCTAAATTTTCGGCTGACCGGGCGATGGGCCGGGTCGCGTCTCAATGCAACCTGCAAATGGAATTACGATCCGCTGGAGCGACGCTTCTTCCCCGACCTGTTCGCCGCCTTCGGCGTTCCCGACCTTCTCGCCAAGCTGCCTCGCGAGATTGTCGCCGTCGGCGACGGGGTCGAACATATGGCGCCTGCAGTCGCGGCCGAGCTCGGCGTTTCCGGGAGGCCCTTGGTTGCGCAAGGCGGCATCGACGCGCACATGGGCGTCTTCGGCGCGGGAACCGTGGCGCCGGGCGGCATGCTGATGGTCGGCGGAACGTCGGTGGTCCATCTCACGCAGATGGATCGCCAGCCGGATATGCCCGGCATCTGGGGCCCCTACCCTAACGCCCTGGTGGACGGGCTCTGGTTGATCGAAGGCGGGCAGGTTTCGGCCGGCTCGATCCTTCACTGGCTATCCGAGCGCATCTTCGGGCTCGACGACGCGGGCGCCGCGGCATTGATCAATGAGGCCGCAAAGCTCAAGATCGGCGAGACGGGTCTCCTGACGCTCGACTATTGGATGGGCAACCGAACGCCCTATCGCGATCCGAATCTTCGCGGCGCCATCATGGGCCTGTCTCTGTGGCACGACCGAGCGACGATCTATCGCTCGGCGGTTGAAGCGATCGCCCTCGGCTCGGCCAACGTCGTCGCCGGCTTGCTCGCGGGCGGCGTGAGCCTCGACCGCTTCGTTCTCGCCGGCGGCATTTGCAAAAATCCGCTGTGGCTGCGCGCGACCGTCGACGCGATCGGCATGCCGATCCGTGTCGCGCGCGACGACAATCTTTCACTCGTCGGCGGCGCCGTTTCCGCCGCCGCCGCCCTCGGGCTCTTCCCTGACCTGATGGCGGCGTCCAAAGCTTGCGCGGCTCCCGCGGCGGACGTCGAGCCCGACGCGCGCGCCCACGCGCGCTTTGCCGAATTGCTGCAATCCTATCGCGAGGCGACCGAGACGGCGGCGCCGATCGCCCATAGACTGGCCCGCACCCCGCAACTGCGCGAGAGTTTGACATGACGGCGCCGATCTCGACCTCTGTCAGATTGCCTTTGGACGAATTGCGCGAGCAGCTCATGGTCCAGGTGGCGAAGCTCTATTACGATCTCGAGAAGACCCAGACCGAAATCGCGGCCGAGGTCGGCCTGACGCGTTGGCAGGTCAGCCGCCTCATCCGCGAGGCGCGCGAAGCCGGCATCGTTCGGATCGAAATTGTGCCTCGCTCGCAGCGGCGGCCCGACCTCGAGTCGCAGCTGCAAAAGGTCTTCGCCCTGCGCGACGCCGTGGTCGTGCCGAGCGGCCTGTCGGACGACGAAGGCATCAGCCTCGAGAGCGTCGCCCAGGCTGCGGGCCAGTATCTCGCCGGCATCAATCCCAAGATCTCGTTGATCGGCGTTTCCTGGGGCCGGACGATGGCCGCGGTCGCCCACTGGCTGCCGCCGAGCTGGAACGACGGCGTTCACGTCGTCCTCGTCAACGGCGCCACCAATGTGCGCTCCTCCTCGCAACAGACGAATATCGTCGCCGAACGCTTCGCCCAGGCCGGAAACGGCACGGCGACCTTGCTGCCCGTCCCCGCCATCGTCGGCAGGAAGGGCACGCGAGAAGTGCTGGAACAGGATCCGATCATCGCCAACGTGCTTGAACTCGCCGAGCAGGCGCCGGTCGTCTGCTTCAGCGTCGGCGCATTGTCGCACCGTTCGGTGCTCGTCGAATCCGGCTACCTCGACGAGGCCGACATCGACAGGCTCGGCGCGCGCGGCGCGGTCGGCGATATTCTTGGACATTTCATCGACGGACGCGGCAAGATCGCCGATCCGGAACTCGACGCGCGAACGCTCGGGCTTCGCCCGGAGCTTCTGCGCGGAAAGGAGCGCGCCATCGCAGTCAGCGCAGGGCGCGCCAAACACGCCATCCTGCTGACATGCATCAAAGCCCGCTACGTCAACGTGCTCGTGACCGACGAGGCGACCGCAGTCTACTTGCTGGAGCACGGCGGTGGCTGACATCCTGACGGTCAAGAACGTCGCGAAGCGCTTTCCGCCGAACATCGTCGCGCTGGAGCAAGCCTCGCTCTCAGTCGTGTCCGGCGAAGTTCATTGCCTTCTCGGCGCGAACGGCGCGGGCAAATCCACGCTGCTGAAAATCGTCTCGGGCGCCTTCAAACCGACGAGCGGAGAAATCCTGATCGACGGCGAACCGATCCGTCTGCGCTCTCCGCATGAAGGCGCGCGCGCCGGGATATCGATGATCTACCAGGAGCTCGATCTCGTTCCGCAGCTCACCGTCGAGCAGAACCTTTATCTCGGCCATCCGCCCGCGCGCTTCGGAATCATCGACCGCAAGACGAGGCGCGAAGGCGCGGCGGAGGCGTTGCGGCGCGTCGGCGCCTCCTTTGCCCCGGACGTTCGCGTCGAAAAGCTTTCGATCGCCAATCAGCAGCTCGCCGCGATCGCCCGTTCGCTGACGATGAAGGCCAAGGTCATCATCATGGACGAGCCTTCGGCGGCGCTCAACGAGAGGGAATTGGAGCGCGTCTTCGAAGTCATCCGCGAGCTCGTCCGCCAGGGCGTGGCGATCGTCTATGTCAGCCACCGGCTGAACGAAATTCAGGAGATCGGCGACCGGGTCACGGTCCTGCGCGGCGGCCGCACGATCGGGACTTTCGATGTCGCGCGGACGCCGGAAAATGCGCTGGTGGAAGCCGTCATCGGCCAGAACCGCTCGTTGATCGAACGGGGCCCGCGCCGCGCCGTCGCCGGCGGCGTCGCGCTCGAAGTCAAGTCGATGAAGGGACTCCACGGGCTGGAGATCAGCGACTTCAAAGTCCGCTGGGGCGAAATCGTCGGCCTCTCCGGTTTGAACGGCTCAGGCCGCACGACATTTCTTCGCAGCCTGTTCGGCGCCGCTTCGTTCGAAGGCGCGATTCTTCTGGACGGCCGCGATTTCCATCCTCGCCATCCCGGCGACGCGATCCGACGCGGCGTCGGCCTGGCGCCGGAAAGCCGCAAGACCGAAGGCCTCATCCTCGACGCGGCGATCTATCGAAACGCCGCCCTGCCCGCGCTTCGCCATCGTCGCCTGTTGAGTCACCGGGCGATGCGCGAGAGCGCCGAACCGGTGCTGAAAGACCTCTCGACCCAATATGGCGACTCGGAACGGCCGGTGCGGC
Organism: Roseiarcus sp.; assembly: GCA_050013275.1. GTDB lineage: Bacteria > Pseudomonadota > Alphaproteobacteria > Rhizobiales > Beijerinckiaceae > Roseiarcus. The sequence goes on from JBEKFO010000016.1 coordinate 23,280, forward strand.
AGCTCTCGGGCGGCAATCAGCAAAAGGTGGTGCTGGCGAAATGGATCATCGGCGGCAGCCGGGTGCTGCTGCTGGACGAACCAAGCCGCGGTCTCGACGTCGGCGCCAAGTCCGATCTCTACGCTTTGGTGCGACGCCTCGCCGACGAGGGGGCGGCGGTCATCGTCGCCAGCAGCGAATTGGAGGAGCTTTATGCCGCCTGCGACGCCATCTGGGTGTTTCACGAAGGACGCAACATCCAACGCTTCGACCCGTCGGCGACCGATCGCGACGATATCCTGAAGGCGTCTATTCTGGGAGTAAGGGCTTCGACATGACAGTGAGCGACAATCCCGGCGGTGAGAGGCTGGCCCCAGGCGATCGAAGCGGCGCCCTGCCTGCAGTCCTCGATCTCGCGGTTCAATACAATTTCATCGTGATCTTCTTCTTCGTG
>JBEKFO010000017.1:0-23490 GCA_050013275.1 Roseiarcus sp.
CGGCGCCAAGCGCGACGGCACGTTCGCCGAGCGCATTGCGACGGCTTCGCCCGACTTCTCGACCGTTGCGCGCGCGAGCGACGATCTCGCCGCCGTTCTCTATACCTCGGGCACCACCGGGCGCTCGAAGGGCGCGATGCTGACCCACGAGAATCTCGCCTCCAACGCCAGCGTCCTCACCGACCTCTGGCGCTTCACCGTGGACGACGCGCTCATCCACGCGCTGCCCGTCTTTCACACCCACGGGCTGTTCGTCGCCACCAACGTCGCGCTGCTCGCCGGGGCGACGATGATCTTCCAGCCGCGCTTCGACGCCGACGCGATCGTCGCCGCCCTGCCGCGCGCGACCTCGCTGATGGGCGTGCCGACTTTTTATACGCGCCTGCTCGACCATCCCGGCCTCACGCGCGAGGCGACCGCCCACATGCGGCTGTTCGTCAGCGGCTCGGCGCCGCTGCTCGACGAGACGCACCGGCTTTGGCGCGAAAAGACCGGCCACGCCATCCTCGAGCGCTACGGCATGACCGAAACCAACATGATCGCGTCGAACCCCTACGAAGGGGAGCGGCGCCCCGGCACGGTCGGCTTTCCCTTGCCGGGCGTCAGCTTGCGCATCGCCGATCCCGATACCGGCGCGGAGCTGCCGCAGAGCGAGGTCGGCGTCATCGAGGTCAAGGGCCCCAATGTCTTCAAGGGCTATTGGCGGATGCCGGAAAAGACGGCGAGCGAATTCCGCCCCGACGGTTTCTTCATCACCGGCGATCTCGGCATGATCGACGCCGACGGCTACGTGCATATCGTCGGCCGCGCCAAGGACCTCGTCATCTCCGGCGGCTTCAACGTCTACCCCAAGGAGATCGAGGGCGAGATCGACGCTATATCAGGCGTTGCGGAAAGCGCGGTGATCGGCGTTCCCCATCCCGACTTCGGCGAGGGCGTCACCGCCGTCGTCGTGCTTTCGCCCGGCGCGGCGCTGAGCGAGGCGGACGTGCAGGCGGCTCTCGAGGGCCGCCTCGCGCGCTACAAGGCGCCCAAGCGCGTGATCTTCGTCGACGCGCTGCCGCGCAACGCGATGGGCAAGGTGCAGAAGGCGGCGCTGCGGGAGGCGTACAAGGGAATTTATGGAGGGTAGGGGGTGTTGGCGCGCCATTTGAGCGCGATAACAATAAATTAGAAACAATTCCGAACTTTTTTGGTGAAGCTTCGAGCTCTGCCGGGCCTTGCTCCCGTCCTTGGATGATATGCTCTTAGTGGTTTCAATGATATCAGCATGTTGCGAGATGTCCCTTCGCTGAAGGCGCAACCGGACAAAGGCCGCGCGTTCGCCTTCGTGGCCAAAGCTCGGTCGCGGCGCCGGCGCCCATTATCGTCATCCCGGCGCCACCGTCAGCTTCAGCCCGAGAGCCTTCTCCCCCTCACCGCGCCACCGACGGGAACGTCACGAAGAAGGTCGAGCCTTCGCCGGGGCGGGAGGCGACCGAGATCGTCCAGCCATAGCGCTCCGCGATGGTCTTGCAGATCGCCAGCCCGATGCCGCTTCCGGGGTATTCCTTCGGGCCGTGAAGGCGCTTGAACGGTTCGAATATGTCCTTGGCGTAGCGCTCGTCGAAGCCGATGCCGTCGTCCGTAATCGCCAGCCGGGCGCCGGACGGCTCGACCCGCGCGACCGAAATGGCGATCGTCGGCGCTTGGCCCGGCTTGCGGTATTTGATCGCGTTGGAAACGATGTTCTGCAGCAGGCGGGCGAATTGCGCGCGGTCGGCCTCGATGACGACCTCGGGCGCCTCGATGCCGATCCGGGCCCCGCTTTCCGCGACGGCTTGCGAAAGATCCGTCAGCGCAAGCTCGATCCCTTCACGCAGGTTGAGCGGCTGCGGCGCGCTTTCGTCGTTGATCGCGCGCGAGAAGGTGAGGAGATTGTCGACGAGGTGGCGCGCGCGCGCCGCCGACGCGCCGATGACCTCGGTCGCGCGGGCGAGGTCCGCCGCATTCGACTTGGCGACCGCATCCTCCATCATCGCGGCGAACACCGCGATCTTGCGCAGCGGCTCCTGGAGATCGTGCGAAGCGATATAGGCGAACTGCTCGAGGCGCTCGTTGGCGTGCTCCAGCTCGCGCGCCCGCTGCGCCAAATCGTCCTCGGCCTTGCGCCGCGCGGTGATGTCGATGACGGTCGCAAGCACGATCGGCCCGTTCTCGGTCTCGATCGGCGTCAACGCGATTTCGACCGGAAATTCCGTTCCGTCGTTGCGCGTCGCCTTGAGATCGCGGCCCGCGCCCATCGGGCGCTTGCTCGGCGCGGCGAAGAAACCGCGCCGCAGCCCGGCGTGAGCGCCGCGCAGACGCTCGGGGACGAGAAGGTCGATCGACCGGCCGATCAGCGTTTCGACGGCGTAGCCAAACATTCGCTCGGTTTCCGCGTTAGCAAAGGCGATGACCCCTTCCGGGTTCGTCATGATCATGGCGGCGGGAGAGGCGTCGACCGCCAAGCGGAAGCTGTCGAGGTCTACGGGGTGCGTCAGCATGGCGGCGCCTCTGTTGCTCGTTTTGGCCGGCCGCGACGGCTTGCCGGCAAGCGGATCGCAGCTCGGCGCGCGGCGCATATAAGGTGGGTGGGAACGAACGGCAATCGGTGGAGCGGCATGGCGGTCGATGCATCGAAGAGAAGGGAATGTCGGGTCGTGCTCATCGAGGACGATCCGGACGACGTTTTCCTGTTCCGGCGGGCGTTGGACGAGGTTCGACCCGCAACCGAGCGCGAGATCGCGTTCGAGCATGTCAACAACGGGCTCGACGCGCTCTACTTCGTCTCCAACCACGATCTTGTCGATCGCTTGCCCGACGTGCTGGTGCTCGATCTCAACATGCCCCGCCTCGACGGCGTCAAATTTCTCAGGACGATGCGCGAGTCGTTCCTGCTCAGGGACATCCCCGTCTTCGTATTGACCACCTCCACCGAGGACGCCGTCCACGCCGAGGCGACGCGGGCAGGCGCCGACAAGGTGTTCGTCAAGCCCGACAGCGCGAGCGCGTTGGTGACGATCGCGCAGGAGATCGTCGACCGGGGCGTCTCCTTCGCGGGAGAGCGAAACGGCGGGCCCTCGCCCTGAGCCGTCCCGGCGCCTCCGCGGCGATTAACAATCGTTAACTTTGCGGCAAACGGTGCGAAAGCCGCGCCATGCTTTATTGACCGCCGTAGCGAAGTCGGCGGCGGGCCGATCTGCGGGCCGCCCTGCGGCGCTTCGGCGATCGTCTGCGCCGAACCGCATTGTCGCGTGAGCCGGCAGGGCGCCGGGCGCGATTCGCAGAGCGTCGGCAGGAGGCGGCCCGAGCAAGCCGCCGCGCGCCGAAGACGAGCCTCTAGACAATTTTCGGCGCCGGCGCCTCCCGCAATCGCATCGCGATCGCGCGGCGCCGTTTTGGTCCACCGACAGGTTCAAGGAGATCAAACATGCGCAAGTTCACGAAGTCGGCGATTGTCGCGCCTCTGGCGGCGCTCGTTCTCGGCCTCGGCGTCGTCGCGGCGGCGAGCCCCGCTGCGGCGATGGGCCATGTGGCGATCCGGCCGCCCGTCGGCGGGTTCTCTCACGGCCCCGTATTCCCGCATGGCGGCGGCGGGCGGGGTTTTTACGGCCACCATGGCCGCGGCGTCGGATTGGGCGTGCTCGGCGGCCTCGCCGCGGGCGCCATCATCGGTTCGGCCGGATATCCCTATTACGACGACGGCGGCGGCTGCTACCAGTACCGTCCGGTCTACGACCAGTGGGGCAACTATCTCGGCCAGCACCTCGTCGATATCTGCCAGTGAGGCGTGAGGCGGGCTCGTTGCGCCGCATGCTCGCGGCGTGGACGCGTCCGCCAAGGCGCCGCCTGAGGGGTCGGTCCGCTTCGTCGCAGGCGGGCCGACGCCCGTTGATCATGTCGACAGGCGTCGCCGCGAAGCGCCAAACGGGCTGAGACAAGGAACCGTGTGAGAGGTTCCTATGATTATCGGCAGCGCTCTCGTCAGTGCAGCGGCGTTCGCGATCGGCGTCGGCGGGGTCGAGCGGATCAGCCAAACGGCCGCTGGATTCGTCGACCTGGTGGCGGTCGTCTCGACGGTGGTCTTCATCGGCCTCGTCGAGAGATTGTGACCGCGCTTCGCACATCGCATTCTCGAGGAGTCGCCAAATGCCGGATCTCGAACAAATCGAATTGGCGAATCATCGCCGTCAGATCGACGCCGACGTGAGAAATCTCGTCGCCAAATACCGCGCGATTTTCGACTGGGACGTTCCCGACGTCGATCAATCCGCCGCCGACCGGCTGATCCTGCGCGAAATCGGCGAGGCGTTGGAGGCGATTGAGAAGAAATTGTTGCGATAGGGGCGGCGTTTTCGCGGCCGAACCGGCCGGCGGCGCCACGACCGACGCCGGCGCTGCGGATCGCGCCTCGCTTGAGCCGAACTATCGCCACAAAGAACAAGGATAATATTACAAACGTATATAGTGAATATTGCAAGGGAGGCCGAAGAGATAACCCATGCGCGATAGCGTTGTAGGCGCTCTTGACCTCGATCGCACCGCTTTGTTTCTGGACGTTGACGGAACGCTTCTGGAATTTGCCGCGTCGCCGCAGGCGGCGTTCGCGCCCGAAGGTCTGGTTTCTTGCCTTGCGCGGGCCGAATCCGCGCTCGGGGGCGCGTTGGCGCTGGTCAGCGGCCGGACCTTGAACGATCTCGACCGACTTTTTCGCCCCTTGCGCATGCGCGCCAGCGGCGTGCACGGGGCCGAAATGCGTTTCGATCCCGTGGCGCCGGCGGTCGTCGACGAGCGGGCCGAAGCGCTTCCCGCCGCCGCGTGGCGTCGCTTGAACGCGATTCTGGCGGACTTCCCCGGCGCGTTTGCCGAAAACAAGCGCTTCTCTTTCGCGGTTCACTATCGCGCCGCGCCGAGCCTTGCGGGCCCCCTGCGCGACGCTCTGCGGCTCTTCGCCGGCGACGAGGCGGCGCTCGATCTGGAACTCATCGAGGGGACTCTCGTCTATGAGATCAAGGGGCCCGGATTCGACAAGGGCGCCGCGGTCCGGCGCTTTATGGCGCGAGCGCCGTTCGCCGGTCGGACGCCGGTCTTCGTCGGCGACGACGCGACCGACGAGGCCGGCTTTGCGGCGGTGGCAAGTCTGGGCGGGATCGCCTATTCGGTCGGCCGGTCGAGCCCCGTCGTCGCCGCCGCATTCGCCGATCCGGCGATGGTGCGGGGCTGGCTCGAAGATCTCGCCGCTCAGCGGGTTCCGACATGAACCGCGCGGCGGCGGAAATGGCTGAAAGCCTGGAATTGGCGGTGATCGGCAATTGTCGCGTCGCCGCTCTGGTGGATCGGCGCGCGCGAATCGTCTGGTGGTGCTTCCCGCGCTTCGACTCCAACCCGATATTTTCGAGATTGCTGGCGGGCGACGAGGAGAAGGGCTTTTGCGAGGTCGCGCTCGCCGATCTCAGCGAAGCCCGCTCGCGATACGTGCGCAACACCGCGGTGGTCGAGACCATTCTTACCGATTCGCGCGGGGGGCAAGTGCGCGTCACCGACTTCGCGCCGCGATTCCGGCGCTACGGGCGCACGTTTCGGCCGCCGCAGATCATTCGCCGCATCGAGCCCGTCGCCGGCCTGCCGCGCATCGCCATCAAGGTTCGGCCGACTTACGATTATGGCCGTCCGATCGAGGAGGTCGCGGTCGGCTCCAATCACATTCGCTACATCGGCGACGGCGAAGTGATGCGCCTGACTACCGACGCGCCGCTGTCCTACATCGTCGCCGAGACCAGCTTCGCCTTGACCCGGTCCGTGAGTCTGATCCTGGGACAGGACGATCCGTTTCCTGCGGCGATCGACGGGACGTGTCGGGAATTTGTCGAGCTCACCGGCGAGCACTGGCGCGAATGGGTGCGCCATCTCGGCGTGCCGTTCGAATGGCAATCGGCGGTCATGCGCGCGGCGATCACGCTGAAATTATGCAACTACGAAGAAACGGGCGCCATCGTCGCCGCGCTGACCAGCTCGATCCCCGAGGCGCCGAGAACGCAGCGCAATTGGGACTACCGCTATTGCTGGCTGCGCGACACGTTCTTCGTCGTCGACGCGCTCAATCGCTTGGGCGCCACGCACACGATGGAGGACTACATCAACTATTTCACCACTGTCGCGACCGACGGGCGGGACGACATGCAGCCAGTGCAGGGCGTCGTGCCGTTCACGGCGCTCGATGAGGTGGTCGCGCCCAACCTCAAGGGGTTCTTGGGGCAGGGACCGGTGCGCGTCGGCAATCAGGCCGCGGCGCAGTTGCAGCACGACGCGTATGGCAGCGTCGTGCTCGGCGCCAAGCAGATGTTCATCGACGAGCGGTTGCCGAAAATGGGCGATGCGGCCTTGTTCGGCCTGCTCGAAACGCTCGGCGAACGGGCGCGAAAATTCGCCTTCGAGCCGGACGCCGGCATCTGGGAATATCGTGGGCGAAAGCGGGTTCACACCTATTCGGCGGCGCTGTGCTGGGCCGCGTGCGACCGCCTCGGCCGGATCGCGCGTCGGCTCGACCGGCTCGATCGCGCGCAATATTGGGCGCGCAGCGCGGACGCCATCGCCAGCAGAATTCTCGCCGAAGCGTGGAGCGAAGCGCGCGGCGCTTTCACCGGCGCCCTCGGCGAGTCCGACCTCGACGCGAGCGTCCTGCTGCTCGCTCGCCTCGGTCTGGTCGGGCCGTCGGACGAACGATTCGGGCGCACCTGCGAAACCATCGGGCGGGAGTTGATGCGCAACGGGCGCATCATGCGCTACGCGGTCGAAGACGATTTCGGCGCGCCGGAGACGGCCTTTCTGGCGTGCAATTTCTGGTACGCCGACGCGCTCGCAGCCATCGGCCGCAAGGACGAAGCGCGCGAAAGGTTCGAGTCCATTCTCTCCTGTCGCAATTCGTTCGGGCTGCTGTCGGAGGACGTCCATCCCGACACTGGAGAGCTTTGGGGCAATTTCCCGCAGGCCTATTCGATGGCCGGGATCATCAATACGGCAACGAGGCTGTCAGCGAGTTGGCAGGAGGCATGGACATGCGCCTGATCATCGTATCGAACCGTGTCGCGCTCCCCGACGAAGGCAAAAAGACAATGCCCGGCGGCCTCGCGGTCGCCGTGAAGGCGGCGCTGAGAAACCGAACCGGCGTCTGGTTCGGTTGGAGCGGCGCCATCGCCGACGAACCGGCGTCGCAGCCCCGCTTCGTTCGCCGCAACCGCGTCACCTACGCCGTCATCGACCTCTCCGACGCCGACTTCCAGGAATATTACCAGGGACTGGCGAACCGGGTGCTTTGGCCGATCCTTCATTACCGCGTCGATCTGCAGGAATATTCGCGCGCCGACCAAAGCGGCTACATGCGCGTCAATCGCCGCTTCGCCGACTCGCTCGACCTCTTCATCGAGGACGACGACGTCATCTGGGTGCACGACTATCACCTGATGCCGCTGGCGCGCGAACTGCGCGCGCGCGGACGGCTCAATCCGATCGGCTTTTACCTGCACATCCCTTGTGCGCCGCCCGACATCCTGCAGACGCTGCCGCATCACGAAGACATTCTCGGCAGCCTCGCCTATTACGATCTCATCGGTTTTCAGACCGAGAACGATCGCGACAATTTCGCCGACTATCTCGCCTCGCTGGGCGCCAAGCCGGGCCGCGGCCGCAGCTATTGGATCGACGGGCGGCAGACGCGCATCGGCGCCTTTCCTGTCGGCATCGAGACCGCCGCCTACGCGCGGCTCGCGCGCAACGCCGCGCGCTCTCCGTTCGTGCGAGAAATCGCCGAGAGCCTCGCCGGACGCCGGCTCGTGCTCGGCGTCGACCGGCTCGACTACTCCAAAGGAATTCTCCACCGGATCAACGCCTTCGATCGCTTCCTTGAGCTCTATCCGGAATGGCGCTCGCGCGTGACGTTTCTGCAAATCACGCCCAAGAGCCGCGGCGAAATCCAGGAATACGCGGCGATCGAAAATGAAGTGACGACCCTGATCGGCAAGATCAACGGCCGCTACGGCGAGGCGTCGTGGACGCCGATCCGCTACGTCAACCGATCCTATTCGCGCACCGCGCTGGCGGGCGTCTATCGCACGGCGGACGTGGCGCTGGTGACGCCGCTGCGCGACGGCATGAATCTCGTAGCCAAGGAATTTATCGCCGCCCAGGACGGCGACCGTCCGGGCGTCTTGGTGCTGTCCCAGTTCGCCGGCGCGGCGGCCGAGCTCGGCGGCGCGCTCATCGTCAATCCGCACGAAGCGGAGGGCGTGGCGGCGGCGCTGAAGCGCGCGCTGGAAATGCCGCTCGCGGAGCGCCGCGAGCGTCACGCTCCGATGTTCGAGCGCCTGCTGGCGTACGACGTCGAGCATTGGGCGGAAAGCTTCCTTTCCTCCCTGCGCGAAACGCGCCAACGACCGAGCCTGGTCGAAGGGCTGCGCTCGATGTTCGGGGTGTCGGCGAGTTAGCCGACGTGCGAGCGAAGGACCGGCGGTCCGCAGGTGTTGCGCGACGGCGGACTTGACCTGCGGCGCGGCCCGAGCGGAAGCTGGCGGTTCAGCGACCGGCGCCGGGACATTTCCAGTGGATGCAGAGGCTCTCTATCAACTGGCGTGCGTCGAACGCCGATGCCCGAAATGCAGCGGCCGGACACGACTGGTCGACAAGGACACTTCGTCCGGCCGCGACATCCGCGAATACGGTTGCCAAGCGTGCGGGTGGTCTCACGTGTTCGACGTCGGCGTCGCGCTGTGGAAGATCATGTCCGACGCCAAGAACGACGAGCCCGGTGACTGATGTCGGTGATTTGCCCCGCCGGGCCGTGTCGCCGGCGGGGCGCGTCGCTCAGAACTTCACCGTCATGCCGGCGTAGAGCGTGCGGCCCATGCCGGGAACGGGCTGCCATTCGCTCGGCGGCTTGCCGACGCTATCGGCGTAGTCGGTCCCGCCGAGCGGCAGGTAGTAGAGCTTGTCGAACAGGTTCTCGACGCCGAGATCGAATCGCACGTTGCGGATCTCGTAGGCCGAACGCAGGTTCGTCAGCGCATAGGCCGGGGTCCTCGGCTCCAGCCGTTCGGTGTCGACCTCCACCTTCGCTGCGACCGCCTGCAGCTCAACCGAGTTGGTCCACTTGCCGCCGAACAAGTCGAGCGTCTGCGTCAGCGCCCCTTTCCCGTTCAGCGGCATCATTCCGTAAAGGTTCTTGCTGGTCGCCCCGGGAGGGTACGTCGTGAACTTGTCAGGCGAGGGGTCGAGATTGATCCCGCGGACGTAGCCGACGTTGCCGACCAGATTGAAGACGCCGTAGGTCGGGCTTTCGACGAGCCGCACATGGCCCGACAGATCGAACCCGTAGAGTTCGGCGTCGTGGTTGGTGAACTGCAAGACGTAGTTGTGGCTTTTCAGCGATTGGCCGATCACCGTGGTGTCGATGTAGTCCTGCACGTAGCTAAAATACGGCGTGGCCTTCAGCTCCCACGCGTCGCGATCGCCGCCACGCCAATCGGCGGTGGCGCTGACCGTGTTGGCGACCTCGGGCTTGAGATTGAGATTGCCGACGTAACCGTTCATGTCGCCGAACCACCCGACCATGCTCGACGCCATGAAGCCGGTCGACCAAGCGTAGCGCTCGAAAATGCTGGGCGAGCGCGTCTTGCGCGTGTAGCCGAATTCGTACGTGGCGTCGTCGTCGGGCGTGTAGCGCGCCAGCGCTGTGAAGTCGAAGTTCACGTCGGTCTTGGCGTGTTTGGCGGCGTTGAACGACCCGGCGTCGATGCTGTACATCGTGCTCGGAGGATAGCCCGGCGTCGGGCTGTAGCCCTGGACGTCGCCAGTGTTCATCCACACCGTGTCGTTGCGCGCGCCGAACAGCGTCGTCCACTGCGGCGTCCACTTGCGCTCCCACTCGGCGTAGGTGCCGAGCACGTCGCGCGTCGCGTCGTGGACGTTCTCGAAGGTGCTGCAGCACATACCCGGATACATGCCGGCCACCGGCGGCCACCATTCATTGTAGGTCTGGCCGTGGAGTTCGTTGCCGATGCGGACGGTGTCGATCTTGCTGGCGGCGATCGTCGCCTTGAGCTTGTAGCCGAAGTCCTGGCCGTCGGTGTACATCGGCATGCCGGTGGTCGGCGTGCTGCCGCCTTTGTCGGCGAGGAAGTTCATGTAGTGCTGGACGTGCTGGTAGTAGGCGCCGACGTCGAGCTGCCCCCAGCCCATGCCGCCCTTGTAGTCGAAATTGACCGAGTTCTGGTGGTTGTAGAGCATGTCCATGCGCTCGTTGGGGAACCCCTGGTAGAAGATGTCCTGCAGAGCGCCGCGCAGGGTGATGAGCTGGTCGCCGTTCTTGTAGCCGAGCGTCAGCGCGTGGTTCTCCGTATCGTAGTTCGTCGACTTCACCACCGCGCCGCCGCCGGCGTGGTAGTCGTCGCCGCGGTCCCATGAGCCGTCGTAGTCGAGGCTGAAGTGCTCGGTGGCGACGTAGGCCGTGCCCGACAGGTCGGTGCTCTTGTTGTTGGAGCGGAACATCGTGGTGAGCGAGCCGCCGGCGACCACGCCGGGCGCGATCGCCAGCATCGGCAGGCCCGATGCCGACGCGCCGGCCGCGGGAGCGAAAACGGGGGCGCGCGGCGTGACGACGATCGTCCCGCCGATGGAATCGCCGCCGACGCTCACCGGCACGTTGGCCGTATAGACTTCGACGCTCTGCACGTTGGTCGAGCCGAGGTAGGATAGCGCCGGGTTCATGTGGTTGGCGCAGGCGGCGGTGATCGACATGCCGCCGAGCAGGATGGCGTTGCGCTCGTCGTCGAAGCCGTGGATGACCGGCAGGCTGGAGACCGGGCCGCCGGTGCGCAGCGAGACGCCGGGGACGTCGCCGAGGATGGCGGCGGTATCGGGCGAGGCGGCGGCGTCGGCGGCGATCGCCGCGGCGGGGACCGGCGTGTAATTGATGGTCCCGGCGCCGGCGTTCGCCGAGCCGGGATTGACGGTCTCGGCGGGGGCGACGACTTCGACGTTGGGCAGCGGCGGCGGCGCGGATTGTTGGGCGAGCGCCGCGCAAGGCGTCAACGCCGCGCCCGCGAGGAGGGCGGTCAGCAGTTTGGTCACGATGGGGATCTTTCAACGCGAGGAACGGAATCCGCGGCGCCGTGGCGCGCGGAAGAGCTAATTCACGTCTCAGGCGTTGAAGGGCGGGGCGCGCGCCGACCAGGAGCTGGTTCGGCCCGCCTGCGGATTGAGGCCGCTCGTCGTGGCGACAGCGAGCGCGCGCCCGATGGGTTCTCGCGCGGGGACGAACGCATGCGCCGAGGCGGCGACGCCGGCGGCGCAACCGGCGTGCGCGGCGCACAGCAGGCAGTGATGGGAATGAACCGGAGCGGGCGCGTGCTTGTCCGAGGCCGACGCCTGTCCGTCGTCGGCATGGGCGCAGATCGCCGAGGCGAGCGCGGCCTCGAACGCTGTGCTCCGATCCGACGCCGGGCAGGAAAACGCCACGGCGGAGACGAGACTTTGCAGCGCGAACAGATAGGCGAACGCGAGCGCCCAAAGCGTCCGTCGCACTTCCGCCGATTTGCGCCGCGGTTTCTTCATATTTTACACATAATCGGGCCGTGAGCGCCGAGTCCCTGCGGCAGGGTGTCGCGGGAACGCTACGGCGCCGGCGGCGCCCGTCTTGTTCCTCGCGTCGTTTCGAGGCGGTCGCGGCTCGGGTCATGGGGATGGAGCGAACGATGAGTCGGTACGTCGGCGCGATCGATCAGGGCACCACCAGCACGCGCTTCATCGTCTTCGACCGCATGGGCCAGATCGTCGGCGTGGCGCAAAGGGAACACCGGCAAATCTATCCCAAGCCGGGCTGGGTCGAGCACGACGCCGGGGAAATCTGGCAAAGCACGAAGTTCGTGATCGCCGAGGCGTTGCGCAGGCAAGGGCTCGCGGCCTCGGATCTCGCCGCGGTCGGCGTCGCCAACCAGCGCGAAACCACCGTGCTGTGGGACAGGAAGACCGGCGAGCCGCTCCATAGCGCCCTCGTCTGGCAGGACACGCGCACCGACCAGTTGGTGGCCCAATTCGCCAAGGACGGCGGACAGGACCGCCTGCGCGCCAAGACCGGATTGCCGCTGGCGACCTATTTTTCCGGGCTTAAGCTGCGCTGGCTGCTCGAAAACGTACCCGGCGCCCGGGCCAAGGCCGAGGCGGGCGACGCGCTGTTCGGCAACATGGACGCCTGGCTGGTCTGGAATCTCACCGGCGGGATCCATGGCGGCGTCCATGTCACCGACGTCACCAACGCCTCGCGCACCCAGTTGATGAACCTCGCGACGCTGGATTGGGACGCCGAGATTCTCGAGTTGTTCGATATTCCTCGCGCCTGCTTGCCGAAGATAACCTCGTCCTCCGAGGTTTATGGCCGTGCTCGGGATCCGCTGCCCGGCGTGACGGTTTCCGGCATCCTCGGCGATCAGCAGGCGGCGCTGTTCGGACAGGCCTGCCTCCATCCCGGCGAGGCCAAGAACACGTATGGAACCGGCTGCTTCATGCTGATGAACACCGGCGAGACGCTGTTCCCCTCGAGCTGCGGCCTGTTGACGACGCTTGGGTACAAGCTCGGCGCCAACAAGGCCGTCTACGCCCTCGAAGGCTCGATCGCCATCACTGGCGCGCTGGTGCAATGGCTGCGCGACAATCTCGGGATCATCAAGAACTCCGGCGACATCGAAACGCTGGCCCGGACTGTCGCAGACAATGGCGACGCCTACTTCGTTCCGGCCTTTTCCGGCCTTTACGCCCCGCACTGGAAGGAAACGGCGCGCGGCGTCATCTGCGGGCTGACCCGCTTCGTCAACAAGGGGCATATCGCGCGCGCGGCTCTCGAGGCGACGGCGTTTCAAACCCGCGAAGTGCTCGACGCCATGGTCAAGGATTCCGGCGTGCCGATCCGCGAACTTCGGTGCGATGGCGGCATGGTGGTGAACGAACTGCTGATGCAGTTCCAGGCCGATATCCTCGGCGTGCCGGTTGTCCGCCCGAAGGTGATCGAGACCACCGCGCTGGGCGCGGCCTACGCCGCCGGGCTCGCCGTCGGTTACTGGAAATCGACCGACGACATCGTCGACAATTGGGGCGTCGACAAGCGCTGGCGTCCCCAGATGGACAAGGCCGTCAGCGAGAAGCTCTGCGCCTCCTGGAACAAGGCGGTGACGCGGTCCTTCGACTGGGCGGTTTGACCGCGCCGCGCCAACGGCGAACGGAAAACGTCAGCCCCTGCGCCTTTTTCCCGGATGCACCGCCGCGTCGAGGATGTTCTGGCTCCCGCCTATCACCAGCGACGACGAGCCGACGATCAGCGGGTCGGGGCCGACGACGACGCGGTGGTCTTTGTTGTCGTAGGGCAGGCTGGAGAGGAAGTGCAGCATGCAGTTGAGCCGCGCGCGCTTCTTGTCGTCGGACTTGATGATGGTCCACGGCGCATCGGCGGTGTCGGTGTTGAAGAACATCGCCTCCTTGGCCTCGGTGTAGTCGTCCCACTTGTCGAGCGAGGCCTTGTCGATCGGCGAAAGCTTCCACTGCTTGAGCGGATCGGTCTCGCGCGCTTGGAAGCGACGCTTCTGCTCTTCGCGCGTGACCGAGAACCAATACTTGTAGAGTCGCAAGCCGGTGCGCACCAACATGCGCTCGAGTTCCGGGCACTGGCGCATGAATTCGAGATATTCGTTGGGCGAGCAGAAGCCCATGACGCGCTCGACGCCGGCGCGGTTGTACCAGGAGCGGTCGAGGAAGACGATTTCTCCGTCGGAGGGCAGGTGCGCTACGTAGCGCTGGAAATACCACTGCGAGCGCTCGCGCTCGTTGGGCTTGTCGAGCGCGACGATGCGCGCGCCGCGCGGGTTGAGATGCTCCATGAAGCGCTTGATCGTGCCGCCCTTGCCGGCGGCGTCGCGCCCCTCGAACAGCACGACGATCTTCTCGCCGGTCTGCTTGATCCAGGCCTGCGCCTTGAGGAGCTCGGCCTGCAGCGGCAGCATGCGCTCCAGATAAGCCTTTTCGCCGACCTTGGTCTTGTAGGGATAGTCGCCGGTCTCGAAGGCGCGGCGGATCGCGTCGGGATCGCGTCGCGAGATCGCCTCGGCCCTGAGCGCCTTGGCCGCCTTCTTGGGAATGAACGGCGGCTGGGCGGGGACGCTTGAAAACGCGCGAGTGGGCACGAGCGCGCCCTTGGCCGGTTCGACCTTCGGCGCCGGCGCGACCGCCCTGGCTTCCGCCTTGGGCGCGCTCGGCAGGGCTCGGTCGAGCGGCATGTCCAGAGTATTGGTGTTGTCGATCGCCATGAAGATGTCTCCCGCCGCAGGCGTTTACGCGCCGATCGCTGGGTAACACGCGATTGTTGACCTTACGTTAGCGCAGGGCCGAGGGGTTTGGAAACAGCGCCGTTTCACCCGGACGGGAATCGAGCGCGTGGGGGCGCCGTCCGTTTTCGGGCCTTCCCCCGGCGGCAATTCTCGTCTAGTACGGCCGACGGTCCGCCGTGCGCCTTGGAAAGCCCGGCGGCGGCGGCCCGCGAGGCCGCAATGCCTCGGCGCCAGGACGCCTCGCGGCCAGACCCGCGGAGCGGCCTTTTTTTGTGCGCCGCGGACATTTGATCGACGCGCCGGCGCCGGCGCGCGAGCCCAGAGGATTTGATGCCCAAACGGACCGATATTTCCACCATCCTGATCATCGGCGCGGGTCCGATCATCATCGGACAGGCGTGCGAATTCGATTATTCCGGCACCCAGGCGTGCAAGACCTTGCGCGCCGAGGGCTACCGGATCGTCCTGGTCAATTCCAATCCGGCGACGATCATGACCGATCCGGATATGGCGGACCGCACCTATATCGAGCCGATCACCCCCGAAATCGTCGCCAAGATCATCGAGAAGGAGCGCTACGCCGTTCCCGGCGGCTTCGCGCTGCTGCCGACCATGGGCGGCCAGACCGCGCTCAATTGCGCGCTATCGCTCAAGAAGATGGGCGTGCTGGAGCGATTCGACGTCGAAATGATCGGCGCCACCGCGCACGCCATCGACAAGGCCGAGGACCGCGAGCTGTTCCGCGAAGCGATGACCAGGATTGGCCTCGCCACGCCGCGCTCGCACCACGTCAAGACGCTCTCCAAGGCGCTCGCGGCGCTCGACGACATCGGCCTTCCCGCGATCATCCGGCCGAGCTTCACCATGGGCGGCACCGGCGGCGGCATCGCCTACAACAAGAGCGAATTCATCGAGATCGTCGAGCGCGGCATCGACGCCTCGCCGACCGACGAGGTTCTGATCGAGGAGAGCGTCCTCGGCTGGAAGGAATTCGAAATGGAAGTCGTCCGCGATAAAGCGGACAACTGCATCATCGTCTGCTCGATCGAAAATATCGATCCGATGGGCGTGCACACCGGCGATTCCATCACCATCGCGCCGGCGCTGACCCTGACCGACAAGGAATTCCAAATCATGCGCGACGCGGCGATCGCGGTGCTGCGCGAGATCGGCGTCGAGACCGGCGGCTCGAACGTGCAATTCGCCGTCAATCCGGTCGACGGCCGGATGATCGTGATCGAAATGAATCCGCGCGTGTCGCGCTCCTCGGCGCTCGCCTCCAAGGCGACCGGCTTCCCTATCGCCAAGGTCGCGGCCAAGCTGGCGGTCGGCTACACGCTCGACGAAATCGCCAACGACATTACCGGCGGGGCGACCCCGGCCTCGTTCGAGCCGACGATCGACTATATTGTCACCAAGGTTCCGCGCTTCGCTTTCGAGAAATTCCCCGGCGCCGAACCGCTGCTCACCACAGCGATGAAATCGGTGGGCGAAGCGATGGCGATCGGCCGCACGTTCTCAGAGTCGTTGCAGAAGGCCTTGCGCTCGCTGGAGACCGGCCTCACCGGCCTCGACGAAGTCGAGATCGAAGGTTTGGGCAAGGGCGACGACCGCAACGCCTTGCGCGCGGCGATCGGCAAGCCGACGCCCGATCGCCTGCTCAAGGTCGCCCAGGCGTTGCGCTTGGGGATGAGCGTGGCCGAAATCCACGAAGTCACGCGGATCGATCCGTGGTTTCTCGAGCGGCTCGCCGAAATCGTCGCACTGGAAGACAAGGTCAGGCGCTACGGCTTGCCCGCCGACGCCGAGAATCTGCGCCTGCTCAAGGCGACCGGGTTTTCCGACGCGCGGCTCGCGGCCCTCGCGGGCGTTGCGGAGGGCGACGTCGCCAAGGCGCGCGCCGCGCTCGGCGTCGCGCCGGTCTACAAGCGCATCGACACCTGCGCGGCCGAATTCGCCTCGCCCACAGCCTACATGTATTCGACCTACGAAACGCCCTTCGCCGGCGCGCTTCGCTGCGAAGCGCGCCCGAGCGCGCGCGACAAGGTCGTCATTCTCGGCGGCGGCCCGAATCGCATCGGGCAGGGGATCGAATTCGACTATTGCTGCTGCCACGCCTCGTTCGCGCTTCGCGAGGCGGGTTACGAAACGATCATGATCAACTGCAATCCGGAGACCGTGTCGACCGATTACGACACGTCCGATCGCCTGTATTTCGAGCCGCTGACCGCGGAAGACGTGCTCGCCATTCTCCTCAAGGAGCGCGAAGCGGGGACGCTGAAGGGCGTCATCGTGCAGTTCGGCGGCCAGACGCCGCTCAAGCTCGCCCACGTCATCGAGCAGTCGGGCGCGCCGATCCTGGGCACTTCGGTCGACTCGATCGACCTCGCCGAGGACCGCGACCGCTTCAAGCGCTTGCTCGACAAGCTCGGCCTCAAACAGCCCAAGAACGGCATCGCCTATTCGGTCGAGCAGTCGCGCCTCGTCGCCGCCGATCTCGGCCTGCCGTTGGTGGTGCGTCCTTCCTATGTCTTGGGCGGCCGCGCGATGGCGATCATCCGCGACGAGGGCGAGTTCGACGACTATCTGCTCGGCGTGCTGCCGAGCCTCGTGCCGGCCGACGTCAAAGCGCGCTATCCCAACGACAAGACCGGCCAGATCAATACGGTGCTGGGCAAGAATCCGCTGCTGTTCGACCGCTATCTCTCGGATGCGATCGAGATCGACGTCGACGCGCTCTGCGACGGCAGGAGCGTGGTCGTCGCCGGGATCATGGAGCATATCGAGGAGGCGGGCATCCATTCGGGCGACAGCGCCTGTTCGCTGCCGCCGCGCTCGCTCAAGCCCGACACCATCGCCCGCCTCGAGGACAAGACGCGCAAGCTCGCGCTGGCGCTCGACGTCGGCGGGCTGATGAACGTGCAATACGCGCTCAAAGACGGCGAGATCTACGTGCTCGAGGTCAATCCGCGCGCTTCGCGCACGGTGCCGTTCGTCGCCAAGGTGATCGGCGAGCCGATCGCCAAGATCGCGAGCCGCGTCATGGCCGGCGAACCGCTGGCTTCGTTCCACTTGAAGCTCGGCGCGCTTCGTCACGTCGGCGTCAAGGAGGCGGTGTTTCCCTTCGCGCGCTTCCCCGGCGTCGACACCGTGCTCGGGCCGGAAATGCGCTCGACCGGCGAGGTCATGGGCATCGACCGCACGTTCGAGGTGGCCTTCGCCAAGAGTCAGCTCGGCGCCGGGGCGAGCCTGCCGCGGTCGGGCACGATATTCGTCTCGCTGCGCGACGCCGACAAGCCGGGCGTCGTTGCGCCGTTGCGCATGCTCAAGGAACTGGGGTTCGGGATCCTCGCCACGGGGGGCACGCAGCGCTACCTCGAGCAGCACGGCGTTCCCGCGGTCAAGATCAACAAGGTGTCGGAGGGGCGTCCCCACGCGGCCGACGCGGTGCGCAACGGCGGCGTTCAGCTGATGTTCAACACCACCGAGGGGGCGACCTCGCTCAGAGATTCCAAGCCGCTTCGGCGCGCCGCCCTCTTGCAAAGAATTCCTTATTATACCACACTTTCCGGCGCGATCGCTGCGGCCGAGGGCGTCAAAGCCTATTTGGCCGGCGATCTTGAAGTCCGAGCGTTGCAGGATTATTTCGCGTGATCTGACGCTGCGTAAAGCGTCGATCGCGCGCCGAAATTTTTGATTCTCGAGGCAGGGTAAGCGATGGAAAGATTTCCGATCACAGCCGCGGGCCACGCGGCGTTGGAGGCCGAATTCTTGCGGCTTCAGCAGGTGGAGCGTCCGCGCATCGTCCAGGCGATCTCCGAGGCGCGTTCGCACGGCGATCTGTCGGAAAACGCCGAATATCATTCGGCCAAAGAGGCGCAGTCTCATAACGAGGGGCGCATCATCGAACTCGAAGACATGCTCCAGCGGGCCGAAGTGATCGACGTGTCGAAACTGTCGGGGTCGACGGTCAAATTCGGAGCGACGGTCACGCTGATCGACGAGGACACCGAGGCGGAGAAGATGTTTCAGATCGTCGGCGAGAGCGAGGCGGACGTGAAATCCGGCAAGGTCTCCATCACCTCGCCGACCGCGCGCGCATTGATCGGCAAGAAGGTGGGCGATAGCGTGGAAGTGAACACGCCCGGCGGCGGCAAGAGTTACGAAATCCTCAAGATCGCCTATATATAAGCCAGCGTTGAGGAGCGGGGGCTCTTCCGGAGGGTGAAATGGCAGTTCCATTGGTTTCGCGCCGCGCCGCGTTTGCGGCGTTGGCGGGCGCGTGCGCTTGGCCGGCCCTTGCGCGCGCCGACGCGGCCGCGGGCGCCGCGCAGCGGTTTCGCGCCATCGAGGTCGACGTCGGGCCGGCGCGCGAGTTGGGCGCGGGCGTTCTCGCCGAATGGATCGCGCATGACCTGCCCGCATTCTTGCGCCAGTCCTTCGCCGCGCATTTGGCGCCGGGCGATCGCAACGCCGCGATCCTGCGCGCGCGCATCGACAGCGTCACCCTCGGCGCGCCCAATACCGCGAACTTCGGTCTGTTCGGCGGGGGCGGGGACGACACGATCGACTACATCGAAGGCGCGGGCGTCGTCGTCGGCGCGGCGGGGCGCGAAATCGCCTCCTATCCGCTATTGTGCTCATTGCGCGCCAGCACGCGCATCACCGACCCGGAAGGCGTCATCGCGCGTCAGCGCGTATCCAACTTGGCCCAGAGCTTTGCGCAATGGTTGCCCGGAAAAATGGGACTGTAACGCACGATGCAGGATGCGCTGTTGGGCGAGGGCGTGCGCGTCCTTCTGTTGGGTTCGGGCAAGGCGGGACACGAAGTCAACGCGATCGGGGTGGCCGAGGCGCTCGGCGCGCCCTATGAATTGCGGCGGGTCGACCCCCGCAAGCTCTTTGTCTGGCTTGCGCCGTTCGGGCCCGTCGACCCTAAAGACCGGGCCGGCCGGCCGGGTTCGCTGCTGAGCGCGCCTCTTCCCGATATCGTCATCGCCAGCGGACGGGTTACGGCGCCCTACCTGCGCGCGTTCAAGCGCGCGGCGGGCGAGCGCGTGTTCACCGTGTTCTTGCAAGACCCGCGCTTTGCTCGCGCGAGCATGGACATGATCTGGGTCCCCGAGCACGACCGGCATCGCGGCCCCAACGTGATCGCGACGCTGACCTCGCCGCATCCCTTTTCGCCGCGCCGCCTCGCGGTCACGCGCGCTGCGCCCGACGTCAGGCTGGCGGCCCTGCCGGCGCCGCGTTGCGCGCTCGTGCTCGGCGGCCCCAGCGGCGCGCAACATTTCACGCCGGCAGACCTCGTGCGCCTTCGCGAGGCGACCCGAGCGATCGCGGCGCAGGGCTTCAGCGTCATGGCGACGCCTTCGCGCCGCACGCCGCCGGAGATGTTGGCCGCAGTGCGCGAGGGCCTGGGCGACGCGCCAGGGTTCGTTTGGGATGGGACCGGCGACAACCCCTACGCCTCGATTCTCGCGCTGGCCGATGCGGTGCTGGTGACCGGCGACAGCGCCAATATGGTCGGCGAGGCGACGGCCACGGGCGCCCCGGTGTATGTCTTCGAGCCGTCGGGCGGCGGTTCGAACAAGCTTACTGGCGCGATCGACGCCCTGGAGCGGCTCGGGGCGGTGCGTCGGTTCGCCGGCGCGATCGAACGGTTCCACTACGAGCCGATCGACTCGAGCGGACTGATCGCGCGCGAGATCGCGCGCCGATTCACAGCCTCGCGGGCAACGGCGGCGGCGGCCTGAGGCGGGATCATGGTCGGAGCGGGAACGGACCGGAGCAGGGCGGCATTGGCCGGCGGTCCGGCGGTCGTTCTCGTGCGCCCGCAACTGGCGGTGAACATCGGCATGTGCGCGCGGGCGATGGCCAATTTCGGCCTCGACGATCTGCGCCTCGTCAACCCTAGGGAAGGCTGGCCGCGCGTCGGCGAATATCGCGACGTCGCCTATGCGGCGGCGGCGGGAGCGGCGCATCTGCTCGACGCGGCGCGCGTCTTCGGCAGCGTCGAGGCGGCGGTCGGCGATCTCAACTTTCTCTATGCCGCCACCGCGCGCGAACGCGGACAGATGAAGAGCGTCCTCACTCCCGCTCACGCGATGTCGGAAACCGCCCTCGCCCTCGAAAAACGCGGCGTTCTGTTCGGGCCGGAGCGAACCGGCCTCGACAACGACGAGGTGGCGCTCGCCGACGCCATTCTCACCTTTCCCGCCAACCCCGCCTACGCCTCGCTCAATCTTGCTCAGGCGGTGCTGCTGATCGGATACGAATGGTTCAAGGCGGCGCACGGCGACGCGCCGCCGCCCGCCGCAATCGCGCGCGCCGTCTCGCCTCCCGCGCAACGCGAGATGATGTTGGCGTTCTTCGACTTTCTGGAGGGAAAGCTCGACGAGGCCGGCTTCTTCCGGCCGGTGACGAAGAAGCCGGGGATGCGCCGCAACCTGCGCAACATGTTCCATCGCATGCAAATGACGCAGCAGGACGTGCGCACGCTGTGGGGCGCGGTTGTCCGTCTCGTCGAGGGCCCGCGCGTCGAGGTGCAGACGCGCAAGCGCCAGCGGCCGAACAAGCCGGCCCCTTAGACGCGGCGTTTCGCCGCGGGTTGCGATCAGGGACGCATCGGCTTAGCTAGGCGCGCGAAGCCAACCCGATGCGAGCGCGCCCCCGATGGATCGTCGAATCGTCATCTTTGTGGCGCTCGTTCTGGCGCTCGGCGCGCTGTGGTGGGTCTTTCTTCGGCCCGGGCCGCCCGGCCCCGAGCAATGGCAGGGCTATGCCGACGCCGATTTCGTCAAGGTCGGGCCGACCCAGCAGGGCCTGATCACCGCGGTCCAAGTCCAGCGCGGCGATCACGTGGTCAAGGGCGCGCCCCTGTTCGAACAGGACGACGCCGACGATCGCTATGCGGTCGAACAGGCGACCCGGCTGCTTCAGCAGGCGAAGGATCAGCTGACGAATCTGCAGAACCCCGGCAAGCCGACGGAAATCGCCGCGGCCGAGGCGAACCTGCGCGACGCGACCGCCGCGCGCGACAAGGTGCTGGCCGACCTGCAACGCAATCAGACCCTGTTGAAGACGGGCGCGGCGACGGCGCAGACCGTCGACGAAGAGCAGGCGGACCTGCGCTCGGCGATCGCCAAGATCGCGGTGGATCAGGCGGCGCTGGATCAGGCCGAGGCGCCGCTCGGCCGTCCCGGCGAAATCACTGCGCAGACCTCGGCGGTGGACGCCGCGCAGGCCGCCCTGGCCATGGCGCGCTGGCGGCTCGCGCAGCGCTCCGTCGCCTCGCCGGTGACCGGCGTCGTCGCCGACGTGCTCGCGCTGCCCGGCGAAACGCTCGAGGCGGGCGCGCCGGTGGTCTCGCTGCTGCCGCCCGAGAACATCTTCGTGCGCTTCTTCGTCCCCGAGCCGTCGCTCGCGCACGTGCATCTCGGCGATACGGTGGCGCTTTCGTGCGACAATTGCCCCGCCGACATGACGGGAACCGTCTCGTACCTCGCGCCGCAGGCCGAATATACGCCGCCCTTTATCTACTCCGAGACGACGCGCTCGAAATTCGTCTTTCTCGCCGAAGCGCGGCCGAAGCCGGCCGAAGCGACCCGTTTCAATCCGGGCCAGCCTGTCACCGTACAGCCGCGGGCGCCGCCGTCGTGAGCGACTACGTCATCGACGTCAGCGACCTGCGCAAGAGCTTCGACGGCCTCAAGGTGGTCGACGGGCTCAGCCTGCAAGTCGCCAAAGGCGAGATCTGCGGTTTTCTCGGCGCCAACGGCAGCGGCAAGACGACGACGATCCGCATGCTGTGCGGGCTGCTTCTCCCCGACGGCGGTTCCGGCCAATGCATCGGCTACGACATCATCCACGAGCCGCACGAAATTCGCCGCGAAGTCGGCTACATGACGCAAAGGTTCAGCCTCTACGACGATCTCACCGTCTTCGAGAACCTCGATTTCGTCGCGCGCGTGTTCGAGATGAAGAACCGCCGCGCCGCGGTCGCGGGCATCATCGAGCGGATGGGATTCGAGGACCGGCGCAGCCAGCTTGCCGGCCAGCTCTCCGGCGGCTGGAAGCAGCGTCTGTCGCTCGCCGCCTGCGTCCTTCACGAGCCGAGGCTGTTGCTGCTCGACGAGCCGACCGCCGGCGTCGACGTCAAGGCGCGGCGCGAGTTCTGGGACCTCATCCACGACATGGCGGCCGACGGCCTGACGACGCTGGTCTCGACCCATTACATGGACGAAGCCGAACGCTGCGGGCGCATCGTCTATCTCGCGCAGGGACGCATCGTGGTGCAGGGCGGCGCGGTCGCGGTGGTGGGTGGATCGGGGCTCGTCACCTTCGAGGCGACGGGCGAGGATCTCGACACGGCGGCGCGGGCGTTGCGTCACACGCCGGGCGTCGAGGCGGCGGCGGTGTTCGGACGCTCGCTGCACGTGGCCGGCATGGACCGCGCGGCGCTGACGGCGGCAATTCGCACGGCGGACGGCGCACTCGAATGGCGCGAAGTCGAGCCGCGGCTCGAGGACGTGTTCATTCACATGCTGAACATCGAGGAGACGGGACGATGACCCTGTTCTCCCTGGCGCGGCTCGCCGCGCTGCTGCGCAAGGAATGGATCCAGGTGATCCGCGACCCGATGACGCTGCGCATGATCATCGCCATTCCCATCATGCAGCTGTTCCTGTTCGGCTACGCCATCAATTCCGACCCCAAGCATCTGCCGGCCGGCCTATTGTCGATCGACCGTTCCAAGTACACCCGCACGATCGCCGCGGCGCTGAACAATTCCGGCTACTACGATTTGCGCCTGCTGAAGTCCGAGAGCGCGGCGGACGACGGCCTCGCGCGCGGAGATCTGATGTTCGTGGTCGAGATGCCGCCCGACTTCGATCGCGCGGTCGACCGCGGCGAGAACCCGAGCGTGCTCATCGACGCCGACGCGACCGATCCGACCGCGATCGGCAACGCCGTCGCGGCGCTGCAACAGGCGGTCGCGTCGATCAACCGCGACCTGCCGCCGATCCGCCAGATGCAGCCGCAGACGCCGCCGTTCCAGTTCGTCGTGCACGCGCGCTACAATCCCGAACAGCTCACCGTGCTC
>JBEKFO010000018.1:0-23454 GCA_050013275.1 Roseiarcus sp.
GACGCCTCGGTCGCTTGGCAAGTGTGGCCGAAAGCGGCGATCTCCGAATACATGATCGCCAAATCGAGCGGCCCGAACGTCATGGAGGACGTCAAAGGCTCGTTGACCCGCGAGCCGTTCCTGCGCGGCGAACCGATGCGCCGGGACAAACTCGTCAAGGGCGGCAACAGCGGCTACATGTCCGCGATCCTGCCGGCGGGAATGCGCGCCGTCGCGATCAAGATCGACAATTCCGGCGATTCTTCCGCCGGCGGCTTCATCCTTCCCAACGACCGCGTCGACGTCATCAAGGTCTATCGCGACGACGAGGCGACAAAAGCCCGCGGCGTCGAAGTCTTCGGCTCGCAAACCATCCTGAGCAATGTTCGCGTTCTCGCGATCGGACAGAACGTTCAGGAGGAAAACGGCAAGAAGGTCGTCATCGGGGCCAATGCGACCTTGGAGCTCGATCCGACTCAGGCCGAAATGATCATCCTCGCCCAGCAAGCCGGCAACGCGAACCTGCATTTGGTGTTGCGCAGCCTGGCCGACAGCTCCGGCCCGGCCGAGACCGTCGGCGAGAACAACACGGGCGGGGCCGACAATTTGACGATCGTGCGCTACGGCGCCCCGCAGACGGCGACGCGCTGATGGAAGAGGGCGCCCATGGCAAAGTTCAAGGTTGAGGCTCGCGGCATGACAAATCATCGCTTCGCGCGTTGGTCCGCGCTGTCGATCGGCGCGATTATCGCGTTTCTCGCCCTCGGGCCGCAAACACCGGCGCTGTCCGCCGACGCGGCGTCGCCCTCGTCGATGTCCCTGGCGCAGGGCGCGGTCAAGTCCTTGCAGCTCGGCGTCGGCAGGTCGGTGATCATCGACCTTCCCGAGGATGCGTCCGAGATCTACGTCGGCGAGCCCAAGATCGCCAATGCGGTGGTGCGTTCGGCGCGCCGGCTCTACATTTCCACCCTTGCGGCCGGTCAGACGACAATTTTCGCTCTCGCCGCAGATGGCCGCAAGATCGCCGTGCTCGAGATTTCCGTCGGCCGCGACGTCGGCGAGCTGTCGGCTCTGCTCAACGCCGCGATTCCCGGCAACGACATTCACGTTCGCACCGTCGCCGAATCGATTATTCTCACCGGTTCGGTCGCCTCCGCCGGCGAGGCGCAAAAGGCCTTCGATATTGCGACGGGTTTTCTCGACTCGTCCGAGATCGCCAGCAGTAGCTCGGCCCCTCCGGCCGGAGCGGCCGGCCCGGCCGCGCCGCCGTCTGCGGCCGGCGCGACCGCCGCGGCCAGCGCGCAAGGGAAGGTCATCAACTCGCTGACCATCCGTGGCCTCGACCAGGTCAGCCTGCGCGTCACCATCAGCGAAATTCGCCGCGACATCGTCAAGCAACTCGGCGTCAACATGGCCGTCGGGTCGAAGTCGAACGGCTTCGCCGCCGTCAATCCCTTCACCGTCAACGGCGGGCAGACCAGCATTTCTCCCTTCTCGTCGATGACCGGCGTTTGGGCGTCGGCCGCGAACGGCGCGTCGGGGGCCTTGGGCTGGATCACGGCGGGGCAGAACATATCGGCGACGCTGCAGGCGTACGAACGACAGGGCGTCGCGCATACGCTCGCCGAACCGACGGTCACCGCCGTCTCCGGCGAAAGCGCCAAGTTTCTCGCCGGCGGCACGATCCCAATCCCCAACGGCGAAACCTGCACCAACGGCGCCTGCATGCTCAACATCGTTCAGCAGCCTTATGGCGTCACGCTGAATTTCACGCCGGTGGTTCTTTCGCAGGGCCGCATCCAATTGCGCGTCGGCACCGAGGTCACGGACATCGACACGTCGACGCAGGTCACCATCGACAGCGTTTCGGTCCCCGGCTTCCGCACGCGCAAGAACGAAACGACCGTCGAACTGCCCTCGGGAGGCTCGATCGTCACCGCCGGTCTCATTTCGACCAAGACGCAGCAGGCGGTGAACGGCCTGCCCGGCCTGATGAACCTGCCGGTTCTCGGAGCGTTGTTCCGCTCGCACGACTACCTGCGCGACGAAACCGAGCTGGTGATCGTCGTCACGCCCTACATCGTGCATGCGATCGATCCAGAAAACGTGGTGCGGCCCGACGCCAATTTCGCCGAAGCGAGCGATCCCCAGGCGTGGCTGCTCGGGCGCGTCAATCGAATCTATTCGAGTTCGGGCGCCTTGCAGCCGATGCCCGGCTATTCCGGCAAGGTCGGATTCATCACCGACTGAGCGAAGGCGAGAACCATGCCGCGCACCCAATCAAGCGAGAATCGCATCATGTCGAGGAACCCGACCCGAAGTCTTTCGCGAACTCTGCCGATCGGCTGGTTCCTCCTCGCCAGCGTCGCGGCGTCGCCGCTGGCGGGTTGCGGCGTCGACTACGCGTCCAACGATTCGATCGAGCCGGGCGACTATCATCAACGCCATCCGATCGTGCTCGCCGAGGCCCCGACGACGCTCGACGTCTTTCCCATCGGCGGCGGGCTCGATGCGCAGTCGGCAGCCAATATCCGCGCCTTCGCCCAGCGCTATCGCGCCTTGGGCTCGGGCCAAATCACCATCCTGGCGCCGGCGGGCCAGGGGGCGCGGAACGGTCGGGTCGTCGACCAGATCCGGCGAACCTTGGCCTCGACGGGGCTGCACGGTTATGTCGGGGTGGGGGTCTACGCGGCCGACGACCCGACGCGCGCATCGCCGGTGCGGGTGATCTTTCAAGGCCTGACGGCTAGCGTGGCGACGCCCTGCGGCCAGTGGCCGCTCGACGTGGCGTCGGGCAGCTCGATCGAGGGCTGGAAGAACGACTCCTACGCGAATTTCGGCTGCGCGACCCAGTCGCTGCTCGCCGCCCAGGTCGCCGATCCCCGCGATCTCGCGCAATCGCGCGCGGTCGACCCGCCCGACGTCGCGATGCGCATGCGCGCGATCGGCAACGTGCGCAACGGCCAGGATCCGGGAACCAATTGGAAGACTCAGATTACGCCGATCGGTCAGGTCGGGGCGGGGGGCTGAGTCATGCGCATTCCCGCCGCCGAACAGGTCGAGCCGCTCGCCGCGCCGCGGGCGGCGGCCGTTCCGCAAATCGATCCGGTTCCGCGCGTCTCGATCCAAGCCTTTTGCGAGACGCCGGAAATCGCCGCCGTCGTCCAGGCGGCGATCGGCGATCGGCGCATGAGCAAGACGCACGTCAAGCAGAATATGGGCGGAGCGACCGCGGCGGTCGAGGCGTACCGCAATGCGCCGACCCCGAACGTCATCGTGCTCGAGGCGACGACCAACCGCGATTTGCTGATCGAGCAGCTCGACGAACTCTCGCACTATTGCGACGCGGGGACGAAGGTCGTCATTCTTGGCCGCGTCAACGACATCGTGCTCTATCGGAATTTGATGGCGCGCGGAGTCAGCGAATATCTCGTCGCGCCGTTCAGCGCGGTGGAGTTCGTCCAGGCGATTTCGCAGCTGTTTCGTGCGCCCGGCGCCAAGCCGCTCGGCCGCGTGATTGCGGTCGTCGGCGCCAAGGGCGGCGTCGGGTCGTCGACGGTCGCCCATAATCTTTCGTGGGCGCTGGCGACGGAGCTGGAAATGCCGACCGTCGTCGCGGATTTCGACTTGGGATTCGGCACCGCGGGCCTCGATTACAACCAGGATCCGCCGCAAGGAGTCGCGGAGGCGGTGTTCGCTCCCGAACGCGTGGACGCGACCCTCATCGACCGCCTTCTGTCCAAGTGCGGCGACAACTTGAGCCTGCTGGCGGCGCCGGCGACGCTCGATCGCCCTTACGACTTTTCCGAGACGTCGTTCGATTCGGTCGTCGACACCATGCGCGCCTCGACGCCCTGGATCGTTCTCGACATTCCTCACGCTTGGACCGCATGGACGCGGCGCGTGCTCGTCGGCGCGGACGAAGTCGTCATCGTCGCCGGGCCGGATTTGGCCAATTTGCGCAACGCCAAGAACATCATCGACAACATTCGCGCTGCGCGTCCCAACGACCATCCGCCCCGTCTGGTCATCAACGGCGTCGGCATGCCCAGGCGCCCGGAAATCTCGGTGGCGGACTTCGCCAAGACCATGGAGACGCAGCCGCTGGCGATCATCCCGCACGACGCGAAGCTGTTCGGCGCGGCCGCCAACAACGGGCAGATGATCGCCGAGATCGACGCCAACGGAAAGATCGCTGAAATCTTCTGCGATCTCGCCAACGAGATGGCGGGCCGCGGCGAAACGCGCAAAGCCAAACGCAGCCTGCTCGATCCCATCATCGCCAAGTTCGTCCGAAAGAAAGCTTGAGAGCAGCGTCCTGAAACTCGAGCCGCGTCGGCGGCGGCAAGGCGGCCGCAGACACAGGGAAGCCAAGTATGTTCGGTAAGCGTTCCAATCCCGGGTTGAGCGTCCAGCCGCCGCCGCAGGCCAGCGCGCCCACGCCCAGGCCGGAGGCGTCGAAGCCGGCCGCCGGCGCGGAGCCCACGCCCGCGGGGCAGCCGGAGCGCCGGTCCGACAGCTATTTCCAAACCAAGTCGATGATTTTCGGCGCGCTGATCGAGGCGATCGATCTGGCGGCCCTGGCCAAGCTCGACCCCGAGAGCGCGCGCGAGGAAATTCGCGACATCGTCCACGAAATCGTGACGATCAAGAATCTCGTCCTGTCGATCTCGGAACAAGAGGATCTGCTCGACGACATCTGCAACGACGTCCTCGGATTCGGCCCGCTCGAACCGCTGTTGTCGCGTGACGACATCGCCGACATCATGGTCAATGGGCCGACGCGCTGCTTCATCGAAGTCGGCGGCAAGATTCAGTTGACCAATGTTCGCTTTCGCGACGCCGCCCAGTTGATGAACATCTGCCAGCGCATCGTCAGTCAGGTCGGCCGGCGCGTCGACGAAGCCTCGCCGATCTGCGACGCGCGCCTGATGGACGGTTCGCGCGTCAACGTCATCGCGCCCCCGCTGGCGATCGACGGCGCGGCGCTGACGATCCGCAAATTCAAGAAGGACAAGCTGACGCTCGATCAGCTCACGCGCTTCGGCTCGATCTCGCCGGCGGGCGCCGAAATCCTCAAGATCATCGGGCGCGTCCGCTGCAACGTGATCATTTCCGGCGGCACGGGCTCGGGCAAGACCACGCTGCTCAATTGCCTGACTCATTACATCGAGCCGGACGAGCGGGTGATCACCTGCGAAGACGCGGCGGAATTGCAACTGCAACAACCGCATGTCGTGCGCCTGGAAACGCGCCCGCCCAATCTCGAGGGGGCCGGGCAGGTGACGATGCGCGATCTCGTCAAGAACTGCCTGCGCATGCGGCCCGAGCGGATCATCGTCGGCGAAGTGCGCGGACCCGAGGCGTTCGATCTCCTGCAAGCGATGAACACCGGTCACGACGGCTCGATGGGGACGCTCCACGCCAATTCGCCGCGCGAGGCCATCAGCCGCATGGAATCGATGATCACCATGGGCGGCTACTCGCTGCCTTCGCGCACCATTCGCGAAATGATCAGCTCTTCGGTCGACGTGATCATTCAGGCGGCGCGCCTGCGCGACGGATCGCGGCGCATAACTCACGTCACCGAAGTGATGGGAATGGAGGGCGACGTTATCATCACGCAGGACCTGTTTCTCTACGAAATCCTCGGCGAGGATGCGCAGGGCAAGCTTAAGGGTCGGCATCGATCGACGGGGATCGGCCGGCCGCGCTTCTGGGACCGCGCGCGCTACTTCGGCGAGGAGCAGCGTCTCGCCGCGGCGCTCGACGCTTCGGAAATCAAAGAAGCGCTGTAGCGCTTCGCCACCCAAAGGCGCAAAGCGATGGTCAATAACCTGGTCTTGGCGGCGGGCTGCGCGATCCTCGCGTGCGGGGGGCTGGCGTTCGTGTTCGTCGGCGGCGATTCGCGGGCCGGCAAACGGCGCGCGTCGCTCAGGAAGGCCGAAGCGAAGCCCGGCGTCGGCTCGCCCGACAAGACGGCGAAGAAGAAGCAGATCGCTGAAAACATCAAGGAATTGGAAAAGAAATCGCAGCGCAAGCGACCGGATCTGCAAACTCGCATCGAGCAGGCCGGGCTGTCGATTTCGCATCAACAGTTCATCATGGTCTTCGCGGCCGTCAGCGTCGCGCTCGCCGGGCTCGTCTATATCAAGTCGGAAAGTCCGCTGCTCGCGGGTCTGGTCGCGGCCATCTGCGCCCTCGGCCTTCCCAACCTCGTCCTGGCAAGGCTTCGCGCCCGCCGGATCGCCAAGTTCGTCGCCATATTTCCCAATGCGCTCGACATCATCGTGCGCGGCGTCAAGGCCGGCCTTCCGCTCGGCGACACCTTGCGCATCATCGCCAACGAAACGCCCGAACCGGTGCGGTCGGAATTTCGCAAGATCGTCGAGAGCCAGGCGCTCGGCCTGCCGCTGTCGGAAGCGGTCGAAAAGATGGCGCAGCGCGTGCCTGTGAGCGAGACGAATTTCTTCTCGATCGTCATCGGCATCCAGGCCAAGGCCGGCGGCAATCTCTCCGAGGCGATCGGCAACTTGTCGCGCACTTTGCGCGAAAGAAAGAAAATGAAGGGCAAGATCGGCGCGATGGCGATGGAAGCGAAAGCCTCCGCGGCGATCATCGGCGCGGTCCCCTTCGTCGTCACCGGCCTGCTCTACCTGTCGTCGCCGAAATACATCAGCCTGTTGTGGACGACTGAGCACGGCCGAATCGTCTCTGCGATCGCGATCTTCTGGATGAGCATCGGCGTGGTGATGATGAAGAAGATGATCAACTTCGATTTCTGATCGGACGAGCGCGATGTTGGACGACGTTCTCAGCAAATTGGGCGATGCGCGGTTCCTCGGGTTTCTTCTCGCCACGCTCGGCTGCGCGGCGACCGTCTTGATCGTCTTCGTGCCGATGTTGCAGACGGACAACCTCTCGCGCCGGATCAAGGTGGTCAGCTCCGAGCGGGAACGCATCCGCCTGCGAGAACGCGAGAAGATGGCGGCGGGTCAAAGCAAGACGCAACTGCGCGCCAAGCCCAGCACCATCCTGAAAAACCTCGTCGATGCGCTGAATTTGACGAGCTGGCTGAGCACGGAGAAAGCCAAGGAGACCCTGGCGAAGGCCGGGTTCCGCGGCGCCGGCGCCGAATACGCCTTCGTCACGTTCCGACTCGTTGCGCCGATCGGGTTCGCGCTGTTCGCGATCGTCTATATCTTCGTCATCGCGAAATGGACCCAACCCTTGCCGATGAGGATCGGCTTCGTGATGTTCGCGATGTACATGGGCATCAAAGCGCCGGAAGTCTATCTGCGCAATTCGACCACTAAGCGGCAGAAGTCCCTGGAGCGCGCCTATCCGAACGTGCTCGATCTCCTGCTGATCTGCGCCGAATCGGGCATGTCGATCGAACACGCGGTGCGCAAGGTGAGCACGGAGGTCGGCGCCGAGAGCATCGATATGGCCGAAGAACTGACCTTGCTCGCGGCGGAAATGTCCTACCTGCAAGATCGGCGCACCGCGTTCGAAAACTTCAACGCCCGCACCGGCCTCGAGTCGATTCGGTCCCTCACCACCGTCATGATCCAGTCCGAGCGTTACGGCACGCCGCTGGGCGCTTCGTTGCGGGTGCTCAGCCAGGAAAGCCGCGATCAGCGCATGAACGCCGCCGAAAAGAAGGCGGCGTCGCTGCCGCCGACGTTGACGGTGCCGATGATCCTGTTCTTTCTGCCGGGCCTGTTCGCCGCCATCCTCACCCCGGCGGCCATTCAGATCAACGGCTGGAATTGACCGCCCACGCGCCGGGAAAAGCCGATTTCCGTTGCGCGACTCGGCGCGCCGACGCATGATTCCTTATGCGTCCTGAGACTTCCCGATCTTCGTCCGTCCATGTTGATCCGGAACGGCCCGAAGCGGTCGGCGCCGTTCCGTCGCGGAGCCTTTCCGCGCGGGCCAGCGCGGCGCCGCGTTATCTCAAGGGGTTGAACGAGGAACAGCGCCACGCCGTGGAAGCGCTCGACGGGCCGGTGCTCGTGCTCGCCGGCGCCGGGGTGGGCAAGACCCGGGTTCTGACCGCGCGAGTCGCCCACCTCATCGCCACCGGCCGCGCCAAGCCGCACGAGATTCTGGCGGTGACCTTCACCAACAAGGCGGCGCGCGAAATGCGCGAGCGCGTCGGCGTCCTCACCGGCGTCGTCGAGGGCATGCCCTGGATGGGCACGTTCCATTCGATCGGCGCCAAGATCTTGCGCCGACACGCCGAATTGGTGGGCCTCAAGTCGAATTTCACCATCCTCGACACCGACGACCAGATCCGTCTCATCAAGCAGATCTTGCAGGCGGAGAACATCGACGACAAGCGCTGGCCGGCGCGCGCTCTGGCGAGCGTGATCGACGGCTGGAAGAATCGCGGCCTCGACCCCGCCCATGTTCCGCCCGGCGAGGCAGACGCCTTCGCGGGCGGGCGCGGCGGCGCGCTCTATGGCGCCTATCAGGAGCGCCTGAAGGGGCTCAACGCCGTCGATTTCGGCGACCTGTTGCTCGAAAGCCTTCGCCTCTTTCGCGAGCGGGCGGAGATTCTCGCCCAGTACCAGAATCGCTGGCGCTACATTCTCGTCGACGAATACCAGGACACCAACGTCGTGCAGTATTTGTGGTTGCGGTTGCTCGCCCAGGGGCACCGCAATCTCTGCTGCGTCGGCGACGACGACCAGTCGATCTACGGCTGGCGCGGCGCCGACGTCGACAACATTCTGCGCTTCGAGCACGATTTTCCCGGCGCCAAAGTCATCCGCCTCGAGCGCAATTACCGCTCGGGCGGCCATATCCTCGCCGTCGCGGCGGGGCTGATCGCCCACAACGCCAATCGCCTGGGCAAGACGCTCTACACCAGCGCCGAGGACGGCGACAAACCGACCGTGAGCGGCGTGTGGGACAGCCAGGAAGAGGCGCGCGTCATCGGCGACGAAATCGAATCCGCCCAGCGCGCCGGCGTTCCGCTGAACGAGATCGCCATTCTCGTGCGCGCCTCGTTTCAAATGCGCGAGTTCGAGGAGCGCTTCATCGCGCTCGGCGTCCCCTACAAGGTGATCGGCGGTCCGCGATTCTACGAGCGGGCGGAAATCCGCGACGCGCTGGCCTATCTGCGTTGCGTCGCCCAGCCGGACGACGATCTGGCTTTCGAGCGCATCTACAACCTGCCCCGGCGGGGCTTAGGCGAGGCGACGCTGAACGTGCTGCACGCCTATCGCCGCAGCGCCGGCGTTTCGCTGATGCGCGCCGCGCGGGTGCTCGTCGAGAGCGAGGAGCTGAAGCCGCGGCCGCGGCAGATCCTGCGCGATCTCTTGGGCAGCTTCGAGCGCTGGTCGGCTCAGGTCGACGTCGCGCCGCACGAGGAGCTCGCCCAGACGATCCTCGAGGAGAGCGGCCTGATCGACATGTGGAAGGCCGAGCGCACCGCCGACGCCGCCGGACGGCTGGAAAACCTGAAGGAATTCGTGCGCTCGATGGGCGAGTTCCCGACCCTGGCGGCGTTTCTCGAACACGTCTCGCTGGTCATGGACGTCGAGAGCGGCGAAGGCGGCGCGCGCGTTTCGATCATGACGCTGCACGCCGCCAAGGGCCTGGAATTCGACATGGTGTTCCTGCCGGGATGGGAGGAGGGTCTGTTTCCCCATCAACGCGCGCTCGACGAGAACGGACGCGCGGGGCTCGAGGAGGAACGGCGCCTCGCCTATGTCGGGATCACCCGCGCGCGGCGAAACGTGAAGATCTATTTCGCCGCCAACCGCCGCGTGCGCGGGCTGTGGCAGACCTCGCTGCCCTCGCGTTTCATCGACGAGCTGCCGGAAGATCACGTCGAGGCGGTCGAAGCCTCCGGCGCGGCGCACGGCGGTTACGGCGTCGCGCGTTTCGAGCGCGAGCCGTCGTTCGCGTCGCGCTACGAAACGCCGGGCTGGCGGCGGGCCCGCGACAACGCGGCGCGGAACGAGGCCGCTTCGCCGGCGACGGCGCGCTTCCTCGAAGGCCACGCCGTCTCGCGGAGCGACGCGCCGTCCGCTTTCGCCGCGGGGGCCCGCGTGTTCCACATCAAGTTCGGAAACGGAAGCGTGGTCGCGGTCGACGGCCCCAAGCTCACGGTCGATTTCGACCGTGCGGGCCGCAAGATGGTGCTCGACAGTTTCGTCAGCGCGACGGGGTGAGGCGGCGCTCGGGCCGCCTACGCTCAGGCCGCTTTCGACTTGGGCTGGACCTCGGCGCTGTAATCGTCGATCAGCGCCGCGGTCAGCGCGCCGGGCGTGAACTTGTGGGGGCCGATCTCGCCGACCGGCGTCACTTCCGCCGCCGATCCCGTGATGAAGCATTCGCTGAACGTCGGCAGCTCTTCGGGCATGATCCGGCGCACCGCGACCTCGACGCCGCGCCGACGAGCGAGCTCGATCACCGTCTGCCGCGTCAGGCCGTCGAGAAAACAGTCGGCCGTCGGCGTGTGCACGACGCCGTCCTTGACGAAGAAGACATTGGCGCCCGTGCATTCCGCGACGCGGCCCTGCCAGTCGAGCATAAGGGCGTCGGCGTAGCCGCGCCGTTCC
Source organism: Roseiarcus sp. (assembly GCA_050013275.1). GTDB lineage: Bacteria > Pseudomonadota > Alphaproteobacteria > Rhizobiales > Beijerinckiaceae > Roseiarcus. The sequence continues at coordinate 10,557 of JBEKFO010000018.1, forward strand.
GCGCGATGCTTGGAGATCGTGCAAATCATGTAGAGGCCGGCGGCCTTGGAGCGCGACGGCGCAGTCGCCGGATCGGGGCGACGATACTCGGCGATGTCGAGGCGAATGCCCTTCATCCGCTGCGCGGGATCGAAGTAGCTCGGCCATTGCCAGGCCGCGATCGCGAGATGGATCTTGTTGTGCTGCGCCGAAACGCCCATCATTTCCGAGCCGCGCCACGCCACCGGCCGCACATAGGCGTCGACGAAGCCGGCCTTGGCGAGCGTGAGGGCCTTGGCCGCGTCGATCTCCGCCGCGCTCCAGGGAATCTCGAAATCGAGAATGCGCGCCGATTCCTTCAAGCGCTCGGAATGCTGGGTCGACTTGAAGATTGCGCCGCCATAGGCGCGCTCGCCTTCGAACACCGCGCTGCCGTAATGCAGGGCGTGGGTCAGGACATGAATCTTGGCGTCGCGCCACGGCTTCAACTCGCCGTCGAACCAGATCCATCCATCTCGATCGTCGAATGTCGGGCCCGCCATGGCGTACTCCTCGGATTGCGAAGGGGGCGGTTTTGATTTTGTCCGCGCCCGGATTAAATAGCCCAGCCGCTGTCGCGTGGCCAATCCCTAGCAGGGGCGCTGCAATATGTCAACAATGCTGACCTAATGGCCGAACCGCCGCACGCCGGCGTCCAGATCGACGCACGCTCCGCTTCGGAGCGCGAAAGCGCGCCGATGTACGACCTCATCGAGCTTTTCTATTTCGCTTATCGCGATTTTGTCGGCGACGCCGATCGCCTGCTCGAAGTCTATGGATTCGGCCGCGCCCATCACCGCGTGCTGCACTTCGTCAGCCGTCATCCCGGCTTGACCATCGCGGCGCTGCTCGACATCCTCAGGATCACCAAGCAGAGCCTCAATCGGGTGCTCAAGGAATTGATCGCCAAGAATTTCATCGACGCGCGCGCCGGCGCCACCGATCGGCGTCACCGGCAGCTCTACGCCACGCCGGAGGGCGAAAAACTGGCCCGCGACCTCGCGCAATTGCAATCCCGTCGCTTTTCCGGCGCCATGGAGCGGCTCGGCCCGGGCGGAAAAGAGCACGCGGCGGCGTTCCTGATCGCGATGATCGACGCCGCGGAACGCGCGCGCGTCATCGAACTGATCGCGGCCAGCGGCCGGAGGAAGCCTTGAGCGAAACTCAACTTGCGCCGCAAGACGACGCGGCCCATGTGTTGGTAGTCGACGACGACCGGCGCTTGCGCGACTTGCTTTCGACGTACTTGAGCAAGCACGGTCATCGCGTGACGGTCGCCGTTTCGGCGGACGAGGCGCGCGGCTACCTGGAAAGCCTGGCGTTCGACATCATCGTGCTCGACGTGATGATGCCCGGCGAAGACGGCTTCGCCTTCGCCACGAGCCTGCGGCTTCGCTCCGAGGTGCCCATTGTGATGCTCACCGCGCGCTCCGACGCCGCCGATCGCGTTCGCGGCCTCGAGATCGGCGTCGACGACTATCTCGCCAAACCCTTCGAGCCGCGCGAATTGCTGTTGCGCATCGGTTCGGTGCTGCGGCGAACCCGCGCCGTCGGAGTCAAACCCGACGGCGCGGTCGTCCGCTTCGGACCCTTCGCCTTTTCGCTGGAGCGCGGCGAATTGCGCAACGGGGCGGAGGTCGTTCGCCTCACCGAGCGCGAACGCGAGATTCTGCGCCTGCTGTGCGCCAAGGCCGGCGCGAGCGTGTCGCGCGAAGCGCTGTCGGGTTCGGGGGCGGCGGCCCAGGAGCGCACGGTCGACGTGCAGATCAACCGCCTTCGCCGCAAGATCGAAATTGATCCGGCCAATCCGGTCTTTCTGCAGACGGCGCGCGGCTCCGGCTATCGCCTGGTCGCCGACGGATGAGCGCGCTGGCCTCGAGGCCTGCGCTCAGAGCGCTCGTGCGGCTTCGCGAAATCTGGCGCTTCGGGGCGCGTCGCCTCGCCGATCTGCTGCCCAAGGGGCTTTACGCGCGCTCCCTGCTCATCGTCATCGTGCCGATGGTGCTGCTGCAGACCGCGGTCGCCTACGTCTTCATGCAGCGTCACTGGGACCTCGTCACCCATCGCCTGTCGGCGGCGGTCGCGCGAGACGTCGGCGCCATCGTCGATCTCTATACCGCGATCCCGCCCGGCGGCGACGACAAGCGCCTGCGCGCGATCGCCGCCGAACGATTCCGCATGGACGTCGAGTTGATGCCGGCCGGTCCGCTGCCGCCGAAAATGCCCAAGACCTTCTTCAGTTCGCTCGATCCGCTCACGCGCGCGCTGCCGGAGGAACTGTCCGGGCAGGTGCGCCTGCCCTTCTGGGTCGACACCGTCGGTCGCTCCGGGTTGATGGAAATGCGCGTGCAACTCGGCGACCGCGTCCTGCGCTTCGTGACGCGCCGCTCTCTCGCCTACGAGGCGAACGTCCACATCTTCATTCTCTGGATGCTCGGCGCTTCGATCGTGCTGGTCACGGTCGCCATACTTTTCCTACGCAACCAGATCCGTCCGATCCTGCGCCTCGCCGAAGCGGCGGAGGATTTCGGCAAGGGGCGCGACGCCGATTTCCATCCGCGCGGCGCGCGCGAAGTGCGGCAGGCCGGCTACGCGTTCATCGAAATGAAGCGCCGCATCGAACGCGCGTCGGAACAACGCACGGCGATGCTCAACGGCGTCAGCCACGACCTGCGCACGATCCTGACGCGCTTCAAGCTGTCGCTTGCGGTGATCGACGAATCGGCGGAATCCGAGCCGCTGCAGAAGGACGTCGACGAGATGCGCCACATGCTCGAAGCCTATCTCGCGTTCGCGCGCGGCGACGCCGGCGAGCCGACGACGAGAACCGATTTGCGCGCGATGCTCGACGATCTGCGCTCCGACGCCGAGCGCCATGGCGCGCACGTCGACGTCGAGGCGAAGGGCGATCTCGACGTCAAGGTCAGGCCGCTCGCGCTCAAACGCTGCCTCGGCAATCTCCTCGCCAACGCGCAGCGCCACGCTCGGACGATCGTCGTGCGCGCCGTGCGCGAGCCGCGTTTCGTCACCGTTCACATCGACGACGATGGGCCGGGAATCGCGCCGGAGCATCGCGAAGACGTATTCCGGCCGTTTCACCGGCTCGACGAAGCGCGCAATCAGGACGAGGGCGGTTCCGGGCTCGGGCTGGCGATCGCGCGCGACATCGCGCGCTCGCACGGCGGCGACATCGTCCTGGGAACGAGCCCGCTGGGCGGCCTGCGCGCAAGCGTGCGCATTCCGACTTGAAGGCGTCGGCGGCTCAGATCGAAGCGGCGATCCAGCGCTCCAATTCTCGCTTCGATCCGGCGCCGCGTTTGACGGCGATCGGCTGGCCGCCCTTGAAGATCATGAGCGTCGGGGCCGAACGGACGCCGAGCCGGCTGACGACATTGGGATTGTCGTCCATCTGGAACTTGGCGATCTTCGCCTTGCCGCGCATCTCGGCGGCAAGCTCGTCGAGCGCCGGCGCCATCGCCCGGCACGGCGCGCACCATTCCGCCCAGAATTCGACCACCACCGGCTCGCTCGCCCTGATGACCTCGGCCTCGAAGCTCGCGTCGGTGACGTCGATGGCGGCGGACATGATCATTCCCTCGCGAGCGGAGGCGGCGAATCGCCGCCGGGGACGGGACTGTCCTTCCGGCCGGCGGACACGTCAAGGCGAGGCGACGCGCATGCGACAACGCCGGCGCGCAGGCGCCGGCGTTGAAAGGCTGGGATTGCGGCGAATCAGACCGACGCGGTGATCCAGCGCGCCAATTCGCTCTTCGGCCCGGCGCCCGTCTTGGTGGCGACGCGCTTGCCGTCCTTGAAGACCATCAGGGTCGGAATCGAGCGGATGCCCAGTTGCGCCGCGATCTTCGGGTTCTCGTCGACGTTGAACTTGGCGATCTTGACCTTGCCCTTCATTTCCGCCGCGATTTCCTCGAGGGCGGGCGCGATCATGCGGCACGGGCCGCACCACTCCGCCCAAAAATCGACCACCACCGGTTCGCTCGAATTCATGACGTCGGTCTCGAAATTGGCGTCGGTGACCTTGGCGGTGTCGGACATGGCGACCTCTGGAATTGAGAGCGGCGGAGAAGTTCCGGGCGAAAGCGATAGTTAGGAACCGGAGGCGTAGGCGTCAAGACGGCCGAGCCGCCGCCCGGCGTTCAGAACAGCCGCCCGCCGTCGGGCGCCGGAAGGCTCGGCCCGATCAGCACCACTTCGCCGTCGGCGTCGGGAAAGCCGAGGGTCAAGACCTCCGACATGAAGGGCCCGATCTGACGGGGAGGAAAATTGACCACCGCGGCGACCTGGCGGCCGACGAGATCTTCGAGCCGGTAATGGCGGGTGATCTGCGCCGAGGACTTCTTCACGCCGATCGCCGGGCCGAAGTCGATCGTCAGCCGGTAGGCGGGTTTGCGCGCCTGAGGGAACGGCTCCGCCGAAAGAATGGTGCCGAGGCGAATGTCGACTCTGAGGAAATCGTCGAAGGAAATCTTCGGCGGCCGATCGGCGGCGGTCATGAGCGGGGCGTTCTCTGGCGTGGCGTGGCGTCCGTTGTCGCGGGGCGAGCGCGCGCCGTCAAGCGCCGACCCGGCGCTTGACACGATCCCGCCGGGGACCTAGCCCCCTCGCGCATGACCACGACGTCCCTCGCCTCGCGCGTTCCGATCATTGAAGGCTTGAGCGCCATCGCCGCGCGCTACGACGCCATCCTGTGCGACATCTGGGGCGTGCTGCACAACGGCCGGCACGCCTTTCCTCCTGCGTCCGAGGCGCTGGCCGCGTTCCGCCGCCGCGGCGGCGCGGTCGTGCTGGTCAGCAACGCGCCGCGGCCGAACGCCTCCATTCTCCGACAAGTGCTCCGCCTCGGCGTCTCGCCCGACGCCTTCGATTCGATCGTCACCTCCGGCGACGTCGCCATCGGGCTCATCGCCGAACGCGTGGCGGCGCCCGTCCACCACATCGGGCCCGAGCGCGATCTTGCCCTGTTCGAGGCGGCGGCGGCGCGGGCGGGCGCACGGCCGGTCTTGGTCGGTCTGGAAGAGGCGAGCTACGTCATGTGCACCGGCCTGTTCGACGACACGGTCGAGACGCCCGACGACTATGCCGAGCGTCTGAGGGCCATGGCGGCGCGAGGGCTGACGCTGATCTGCGCCAATCCGGATCTCGTCGTTCATCGCGGCGCGGAGCTGATCTATTGCGCCGGCGCGCTGGCGCAGGCCTATGAGGCGCTCGGCGGCAAGACGATTTACGCGGGAAAGCCGCACGCGCCGATCTACGACGCCGCGCTCGTTGCGGCGGGCGCGGCGTTGAAAGCGCCGTTTGCGCATTCGCGGGTCCTGGCGATCGGCGACGCGATGCGCACCGACATCGCCGGCGCGGCGGGGGTAGGACTCGACGCGCTGTTTGTCACCGCCGGCATTCATCGCGACGCGTTGCATGGTTCGGACGCTTCGGTCGCCGACGAGGAGCTGCAAAGCCTGTTCGCGCGCGAAAAGCTCTGGCCCGTCGCCGCCATGCGCGAGCTTGTCTCGTGAGGCGCGCCGACAGACCATGACCCCACTTTGCGGTTGGCGTCGAGCGCCGCAGCGGCCATAGGCCAGCCGATCGCCGGTCCACGCCGAGTCCCGCCGTCCAGAGAGACCCGCGAAGCGAATGACGAAGCTGCCCTTTCAGACCCTTTATTTCGAGGACCTCGCGGTCGGGATGCGCGAGACGCTGCAAAAGACCGTGGAGAACGAGGACGTGATCGGCTTCGCCGAACTCTCCGGCGATCACAATCCCATCCACCTGAGCGAACATTTCGCCCGCAAGACCCGCTTCGGCGAACGGATCGTCCATGGCCTTTACACGGCGAGCCTCATTTCGGCGGTCATCGGCATGCGGCTGCCGGGACCCGGCGCGGTCTATATCTCGCAGACGCTGAATTTTCGCGGCCCGGTGAAAATCGGCGACGTCATCGACGTCAGCGTCGAAGTCATAGAACTGACGGAAAGGGGGCGTCGGGTGCGGCTCCTGTGCGAATGCCGGGTGAACGGCAAGATCGTGCTCGACGGCGAGGGCGTGTTGAGCGTGCCGCCTACGCCAGGGAAACTCGAGCCGGCGCCTTGACCCTGTCGCCGCGTCGAGGCAGGTTCCGCGCGCTTTGACGCCGGGCGTCGTTTCCCAGGGCAGAGTCGAGTCCGACTCTTGGCGAAACGATCCGTCCGGCGCGCCCCGCCACGGATGCAGCTTTGAAACAGGCCTCTGCGAATCCCGCCTTCGCGCTCGCGATCGACCCGACGCGTCCGCCGCCGGGACTCGGAAAAGCGGTCTACGCGATCGGCAATTTCGACGGGGTCCATTGCGGCCACGGCGCGGTGATCGCGCGCACCAGGGCGCTCGCGGAGAAACGCGGGGCGGCGAGCGCCGTGCTGACGTTCGAGCCGCATCCGGCCGACTATTTCGCCGGGCGTCCCGTCGTCTTCCGTCTCACGCCCTTCGCCATCAAGGCGCGCGCGCTGCAATCCCTCGGGCTCGACGGCGCGGTGTTCCTGACCTTCGACGCGGCCCTGGCCGGATTGACGGCGGAGGAATTCGTCGAACAGGTTCTGATCGAGCGGCTCGACGTCGGCGCGGTCGTGGTCGGCTGGGACTTTCATTTCGGCAAGGCGCGCTCGGGCACGCCCGACTTCCTCGTCCGCGCCGGGGCGCGCCACGGGTTTCACGTCGAAATCGTCGAAAAGGTCGAGGCGCACGAAGCCGGACAGCCGCGGGTGGTCTCGAGCTCGGCGATTCGCCGCGCGCTCGAACAAGGCGACGTCGAGGCCGCCGCGCGCGGCCTGGGGCGCGACTATGCGGTCATAGGCGTCGTGGATTCCGGACAAAAGCTGGGGCGCACGCTCGGCGTGCCGACCGCGAACATCGCGCTGGAGGGCGCCAATCGCCTCGCCTATGGCGTCTACGCCGTGCGCGCGCTGGTGGCGGGGCGCGCCTACGGCGGCGTCGCCAGCTTCGGCGTGCGCCCGACCGTCGACAACGGCGCGCCCTTGTTGGAGACGCATCTGTTCGATTTTAGCGGCGATATCTACGGGCAGGAAATGGAAGTGGAGTTCGTCGCGCGCATCCGCGACGAGCGCAAATTCGCCTCGCTCGACGAGCTGAAGGCGTAAATGGCGCGCGACATGGAGCGCGCCCGCGCCGCTCTCGCCGCCCGGCAATTTGGCGATTCGCGCCAAATCATCTAATCGGATCGCCGCCGGGCGCGCCAAGACCCGGCGATCCTCATTTATCGGCTCGACTGTCATGACCGACGCGCCCGCCCAGGCCCCCGACTATTCGCAGACCCTCTTTCTGCCCAAGACCGATTTTCCCATGCGCGCCGGGCTGCCGCAGAAGGAGCCGGAGATTCTCGCGCGCTGGGCGCGCGAAGGGCTCTACGCGGCGCTGCGCGAAACGTCGAAGGGGCGGCGGAAATTCGTGCTGCACGACGGCCCGCCCTACGCCAACGGCAACATCCACATGGGCACCGCGCTCAACAAAGTCCTCAAGGACCTGGTGGTGCGCTCGCAGCAGATGGCGGGCAAGGACTCCAACTACGTGCCCGGCTGGGACTGCCACGGCCTGCCGATCGAATGGAAGGTCGAGGAGGAGAACTACCGCAAGAAGGGCAAGGCCAAGCCCGATTTCGCCGACAGCCGAGCCATGGTCGCGTTCCGCCGGGAATGCCGCGCCTACGCCGAGCATTGGCTCTCGGTGCAGCGCGAGGAGTTCAAGCGCCTGGGCGTCGTCGGCGACTGGGATCATCCCTATACGACGATGACCTATCCCGCCGAGGCGCAGATCGCGCGCGAGATCATGAAGTTCGCCGCCAACGGCCTGCTTTATCGCGGCTCCAAGCCGGTGATGTGGAGCGTGGTCGAGAAGACCGCGCTCGCCGAAGCGGAGGTCGAGTACGAGGACCACGTCAGCGACACTGTCACCGTGGCGTTTCCGCTGCAGGCGCCGCCGGACGGCGAAGCCTGGCGCAAGGCGAAGGTCGCGATCTGGACGACGACGCCGTGGACGATCCCCGGCAACCGCGCCATCGCTTTTTCCGAGCGCATCGCCTACGGACTCTTTCGCGTCCTCGACGCCGCCGAAGACAACTGGGCCAAGGCCGGCGACGTCTTCCTGGTCGCCAAGACTCTCGCCAGCGAGGTCTTCGCCGCCGCTCGCGTCACCGACTTCGAACTCGTCGAGGACGTCCCGGCCGATCGGTTGCGCGAGCTCAGCTGCGCGCATCCGCTGCACGAGAAGGGTTACGAATTTCCCGTGCCCCTCCTCGCCGGCGAACACGTCACCGAAGACACGGGCACGGGCTTCGTCCACACCGCGCCCGGCCATGGCCGCGAGGACTTCGAATTGTGGATGGCGAGCGGGCGGCTGCTCGCCGAGCGCCGCGTCGATTCGCGCATCCCCTACACGGTCGACGAGAACGGCGCCTTCACCGACGAGGCGCCGGGCTTCGCCGGCAAGCGCGTCATTACCGACAAGGGCGATCAAGGCGACGCCAACAAGGCGGTCATCGACGCGCTGATCGCGGCGCGGGCGCTGATCGCGCGCGGCAAGCTCAAGCATCAATATCCGCATTCCTGGCGCTCGAAGAAGCCGGTGATCTTCCGCAACACGCCGCAATGGTTCATCGCGATGGACAAGCCGGTCGCCGGCCGGCCTTCGCTGCGCGACACCGCGCTGAAGGCGATCGGCGAAACGCGCTGGGTGCCCGCCGCGGGCGAGAACCGCATCCGCGGCATGGTCGGCGCCAAGCCCGACTGGGTGATGAGCCGCCAGCGCGCCTGGGGCGTGCCGATCGCGGTGTTCGTCGCCAAGGGCGGCCACGAAATCCTGATCGACGACCGCGTCAACGCGCGCATCGCCGAAGCGTTCGAGAAGGAGGGCGCCGACGCGTGGTACGAGGAGGGCGCGGCGCGGCGCTTCCTCGCGCCCGAGCGCGATCCGGCCGATTACGAGAAAGTCGACGACATCCTCGACGTCTGGTTCGATTCCGGCTCGACCCATTCCTACGTGCTCGAGGATCCCGTCCACTTCCCCGGCCTCGCGGGGATCAAACGGCGGCGCGACGGCGGCGACGACGAGGTGATGTACCTCGAAGGCTCCGACCAGCACCGCGGCTGGTTCCAGTCCTCCCTGCTCGAAAGCTGCGGCACCCGCGGCCGCGCTCCGTTCGACATCGTGCTCACGCACGGCTTCACGCTCGACGAGAAGGGCCGCAAGATGTCGAAGTCGCTCGGCAACCAGACCTTCCCGCAGGACGTCATCAAGGCCTCGGGCGCCGACATCCTGCGCCTGTGGGTGGCGAGCGTCGACTATTCCGACGATCAGCGCATCGGCCCGGAAATCCTCAAGACGGTCGGCGACAACTACCGCAAGTTGCGCAACACTGCGCGGTGGATGCTCGGCACGCTCGCCCATTACGCCCCCGGCGAGGCCGTCGGCGTCGCCGCGATGGGCGAGTTGGAGCGCCTGATGCTGCACCGCCTCGCCGAGCTCGACGTCAAGGTGCGCGAGGCCTACGCCGATTTCGACTATGCCCGCGTCGTCGCGGCGCTGTCGGCGTTCATGAACGCCGATCTGTCGGCGTTCTATTTCGACATCCGCAAGGACGCGCTCTATTGCGAGGCGCCGTCGAGCGTCAAACGGCGCGGCGCCCTGGAGGCGATCGATCATATCTTTCGCGCCGTGACGCTGTGGCTGGCGCCGATTCTCGTCTTTACGGCCGAGGAAGCGTGGAAAGCGCGCGATCCGAGCGCGCGGTCCGTCCATCTCGAACAGTTCCCGCTCGTTCCCGCCGAATGGCGCAACGACGCGCTGGCGGCGAAGTGGGAGACGATCCGCCGCATCCGTTCCGTCGTCACCGGCGCCATCGAGATCGCGCGCGCCAACAAGGAGATCGGCTCCTCGCTGGAGGCGAGCCCGCGCCTCTACGTGAGCGACGCAGGCCTGCTCGCGGCGCTCGAAGGCGTCGACCTCGCCGAGGTCTGCATCACCTCGGACATCGCGATCGAACGGAGCGCCAGCGCGCCCGAAGGGGCGTTTCGTCTCGCCGACACGCCGGGCGTCGCCGTCGTGGTGGAGCGCGCCAAGGGAATCAAATGCGCGCGTTCCTGGCGCTATTTCGATCCCGAGACGGCCGATCCCGAATTTCCCGACGTCAGCCCGCGCGACGCGGCGGCGTTGCGCGAATTGAACGCGGCGCGGCGGGCCTGATGCGGGCGCGCGCGCTGGGCGGCCTGACCATCGCGGGCGTCTTCGCCGTCGACCAGGCGTCGAAATTCGCGGTCGTGCGTTATTTCGACGCCGATGGCGGCGCGCCGTTCGCGCTTACGCCTTTCCTCGACTTCACGCTGCGCTGGAACAGCGGCATTTCCTTCAGCCTGTTCGCGCAAGGATCGGCCGGCGGCCACTGGCTGCTGCTGGCGGCGACGCTCGCAGTGACGGCGGTGCTCGGCTTCTGGCTGTGGCGCGCGCGCGCGCCGCTGGTCGGCCTGGGCCTCGGCGCCGTCATCGGCGGCGCCCTCGGCAACGGCTACGACCGCCTGGCCTATGGCGCGGTCGCCGATTTTCTCGATCTGCACGCGTTCGGCAGGCACTTTTTCGTCTTCAATCTCGCCGACGCCGCGATCAACGTCGGCGTCGCGTTGCTGATCTTCGACGGCCTTTTCGTCTCGGCCAAGCCGAGCGCGCCTGCGTCGAGCCGCGGCGCCCCCTCCTGACGGGCGCGGGCGGAGTCCCCTTTTTCGGTTTTTCATGCTAGAGGAACAAAATTCGCGTCGCCCCGAGACGTCGCGGCGGGCGTCGCAACGAGGGTTCGCCATCGAATCGCCGAATTGTCGCTAGAACGAGTGCGCTAGGGCCGTCATCCCGCTGCGCCCCGAGGCGAGCGGCGACGGAAAGATAAGGGGTTTTCGGCCATGCCGTCTCTGACGCTTGGACAAGTTCGCCGCAGCGGCCTCGCATTGACCACCGCCTGCGCCTTGGGGTTGGGTTTCGCCGCCGCGCCGGCGCGCGCCGGCGACGACGGGGCTGCGCCGATCTGGGTGGGCCTGGGCTCGATTGTCGGGTTGACGAACAACGATGTCCACGATCCGATCGAATATCGCGACCACGGCCGGCTGGTCGTGCCGCCCAAGATCGAGCTGCCGCCGCCCGCCGCTTCGCCGACCCGGGGAGACGCGGCTTGGCCGGTCGACCCGGACGTGCAGCGGCGCAAGAAGGAGAAAGCGGCGGCCGCGGTCCTCACTCCCGTTCCCGCCCCGAACAAGTTCAAAGGCCAATTGGCCCCAGACCCCGGCGCCCCTGTGACGGTGAGCGCGACGGCGGGCATGGGGCCCGGAGGGGCAGGGCGGCCGTGCGACAGCGGCCCCGGCAGCCCGTGCGAGACGCGCACCAGTCCGACGATCAACTACAATCCCCTTACCTGGGTCGGGTTGGAGAAGAAGCCGCAAACGGTGCTCGGGCCGGAGCCGGACCGCGATTGGCTGACCGACCCGCCCAAGGGCTACCGCGCGCCGGCCGAAGGCGTCGGCGTGAAGCTGGACAATTAGCCGAGGCTGCAAGAAGCCGGCGAACGCGCGCAACGGATCGGGCGATCGAAACGAGGCCATGACGGATTCCGGCCCCCCGAACGCTGCGCAGGTCGCCTCGAGCGCTTATCGCCTCGCCGCGCTCGATCAAGACTTCCTGCTGGGCGATTCGACGCGTGGCCTGCGCTTTCAGCTCGAATATCAAAAAGCCCAGGAAGCGCTGCGCCGATTCGGCGTCGTCTCGACCTTGGTCGTTTTCGGCTCCGCGCGCATTCGCGAAGACGGCCCTGGCCGGCAGGGCTTCTGGTACGCCGAGGCTCGTGCGTTCGGGCGGCTCGCCTCGCTGGAAGGGGGCGCGGCGCGGGGCGAGCCGCCGTTCCCCAACGTCGTGGCGACCGGCGGCGGCCCAGGGACCATGGAGGCAGCCAACCGCGGGGCGTTCGAGGCGGGCGCTCCGACCATCGGGTTCAACATCACCTTGCCGCGAGAGCAGGAGCCCAACCGCTACACGACCCCGGCGCTGACGTTTCGCTTCCATTACTTCGCGATGCGAAAGATGCATTTCGCGATGGGCGCGAAAGCGTTGGTGGTCTTTCCCGGAGGCTTCGGCACCTTGGACGAATTGTTCGAACTGGTGACCCTGGTGCAGACGGGCAAGGCCCCGGCGATGCCGATCGTGCTCGTCGACGAAGCGTATTGGCGCAAGATCGTCGACTGGAACGCGCTGGCCGACAACGGCATGGTCGGAGCGCGGGATCTTGGCCTCATCGGCTTCGCCGAGGACGCCGCCGGCGCTTGGCGCCATTTGAAGGCGGCCGGAATCGCCAGCGCCGACGGGAGGATTTCTCCTGCGGCAGACGCCGCGTGCAACTTGCCTCTTGGCGCGGGGTCGAAAAGGAGCTAGTGTAATTCGAGATTCGTCGTCGAAACGACAGCGTCGACGACGCTCGGTTTCCAGAACGAGCCGAAATGCGCACGACCGGTAGAGGTTGGCGACCGGCGACGGGCTGCGAAGCCAAAACAGCCGTATTATCGATGGACCGCCAAGCGGCCGATCACTGGGGCGATCAGCGCGCGGACGCGACGAGGACAGGCAGGGCGATCCTGCAAGAACCCAATTCGCCGATGTTGAAATGGACCGTCCTAGGTTTCGCCACGCCGCGCGCTCGAACCGCGCGGGGTTGGGGGCGCGCGCGAACGCTGTGCGGGCAAGAAATGGAATCAAGGTAAATCAAGGGATAAACGATGAGACCTGGTCAGAATAAGCGGATGCGCGGTCGCCCGTCGAACAATCGGCGCGGCCCCAATCCGTTGACGCGTTC
>JBEKFO010000019.1:0-24033 GCA_050013275.1 Roseiarcus sp.
CCACCGCGACTTGAAAGCCCCTTGCCGCGCCGGCCCGGCGCAGTCATCGCGAAGCGACCGGAGCGAAGCGGAGGAGCGGCGCAGCCGCTTGACGGCGTCGGGGCGGCGTGGCCGGCGGCAAGCGGGGATTTGGTAAGGTGTTACCGTAACGGCACAAATTGATCGCGACGACGAAAACCTCGAAGCTAGAAGCGGTAGGCGACGCTTGCCTTGACGATGCTGAAACTGTCGTTCCAATTGGAGCGGTCGGACGGGGTCGCGCTATATTGGATCGAGCTCTTGCCCAGATCGACGAAATCGTACTCGATCCCCGCAGACCAATTTTGAGCGAATTTGTATTCGACGCCGCCGCCCAGCGTCCAGCCGGCCTGACTGGAGTTGTGCGCATACGTATTCGCGGCGCCTCCGTTGAGGGCCGCGTCGTAACGATGCTCCAGCGTCCCAAACGCCAAGCCCCCGTCCAAGAAGAGCAATATGGGACCCGCCGCATAGCCGACGCGCGCTTTGGCGTCGCCATATGAGGAGAGCTTGGTGAAATACGTGTCGCCCTTGTTTGGCGTCACATTGATGACGCCGGAGCGGCCACTGATGTCGCCCCAATTGTAGTCGCCTTGCAAACCTAGGACGAACGAGCCGACTTGGTAGTCGTAACCAACCAGTCCGCCGGCAATTCCTCCGCCCAAGTTGTAATTTTGCGAGCCGTCGAAGCTCGCGCTGTTCGGCGACCCAAGGAAATTCTCATTGCTCGAGCCCCACCCGCCGCCGGCTTGGGCCCCGAAATAGAATCCCGTCCAAGTGAAGATCGGCGGCGGCGCCAATGGAGACGGCTTCGCAGTCGGAAGGTCTGCGGCGACGGCGCCGCCCGCAAGCGCCAAGAACACGGCCGAACCCAAAAGGATTTCTTTCAGCATCAGAGTCGCCCCCGGATTTGCGAGCAACGAGATAGTAAAAACCGGCGACGCGCAATAGCCTCCGCAGTTCGCGCAGCACTTCGCTCACCCGCTCGACTTCGCGCATGACCCTGAGCACGTTGCGCGAGGCGATCTTGGCCAGGTCGCGTTCGGTGAAGCCGCGGCGGATCAGTTCGGCGAAGAGGTGGGGGAAGCAGCCGACGTGTTCGAGGCCGTCGGGTTGCGCGCCGCCGAAGAAATCCGAGCCGATCCCGACGTGGTCGATCCCCGCCGCCTCGACGAGATAGGCGATGTGGTCGGCGACTTCCGCCAGCTTGGCGCGCGGCGCGGCGCCGTAGCGCGCCTCCAGCTCGGCGATTTGGGCCTTGGGGTCGCCGGGCGGCGCCTTGCCGTAGGCGTCGCGCGAGCGCCTGAGCCAATCGCGCAACCGCTGCGAGACGAAGCCGGGCACGAAGGTCGCCATCACGACGCCGCCGTTGTCCTTGAGACGCGCGAGCACGTCGTCGGGCGCGTTGCGCGGATGGTCGCACAGCGAAAAGGCGTTGGAGTGCGAGAGCAGGATCGGCGCCTCGCTGATCTCCATGATCCGGCGGATGCCCTCGTGCGAGACATGGGCGCCGTCGACGATCACGCCGAGCCGGTTGCACTCGCCGATCACCGCCCGGCCGAACGCGTTGAGGCCGTGATGGCGCGGCGCGTCGGTCGCCGAGTCGACCCAGTCGAGCGTCTCGTTGTGGCAGGGGATCAGCATCCGCGCGCCCGCCGCCTGCCAGAGGCGCAGCGGCGCGAGGGCGTTTTCCAGGCCGACGCCGCCTTCGACGACGATGTAGGACGCGATCTTGCCGGCGCGCTGCGCCTTGGCGAAGTCGGCGGCGCTGCGCGCGGGATGGAAGACGTCGGGGTGGGCCGCTTCGATGCGGCGGATGAGGTCGATCTGCTCGAGCGTGGTGCGCGCGGGATGGGGCGCGCCGGTCGGCTGGTAGGCGGACCAGAACTGCGCCCCGACGAGCCCCTCGCGCAGGCGCGGAATGTCGGTGTCGCCCTCCGCGTGGACGCGCGTCAGGTCGTAGGCGCGCACGTCGCCGCGCGCTTTGGGGTCTTTGTGGACGACCCAGGCGAGATCGTTGTGGCCGTCGAAAACCGGCGTGCGCGCGAGCAGCGCCCGCGCCTGGGTCAGAGCCTCGTCGTCCTGCATCGCGTCGCGCATCCTCGATTCATCTGACGCGAGACAATCACCATTCGCGCTCCAGCGCCAGCGCGCGCTTGTCAACGCCGCGGTCGGGCGCTAATGCCGAAGCCGGCCGCGAGAGCAACGCAGGCCGCGATGGGCCGCCAGAGAGCGAAAACGCGAAAGATTTTAACCATGAGCGCCAGGCCGGCGGCCAAGTCGGGCCGCGACATCGTCGCCTATTTCGCCGGGCACCTCGCCAATCTCGTCAACGGCAACGACACGCTCGACGAGGCCGAGGAAATCGTCGTCGTCAAGCCGTTCCAGCTGTTCGAGCGCGTGCGCCGGCTGCTGATCGCGAACCGCCGCTATTCCGACGGGCTGGTCGGCGTCTGGGCCTATCCGCCGCCCGACGGCGTCGAGGAAGCCGCCGATTTCTATTTCGATTCCGTGCTCGATCGGCCGATCGCGGCGCGGCGCGGCGAGCCGACTTCGGCCAACAATCTGGCGGCGCTGGTGGCGAGCCGCGCCGCCGGGCCGAGACCGGCCGCGGCCAACGGCGTGCCGCTGTCGACCTGGAAGGCGCTCACGGGCGGCGTCTCGCAACTGCGGCGGTTCAAGCAGCGAAACGAATTGTTCGAATTGTCCAACCGCATCCTCAAGTGCCTGGACGCGGCCAACCGGCCCTACGCCGAAACGCTGCGGCTCGGGCTTTGCCCGAAGGAATGGCTGGCGGGCGAGGACGCCGTCGGCGTCAACACGCTGAAATCCGCCAACGCGTTCCTCAAGGCGCTGAAAGCCGAGATGGGCGGCGAGTTCGGCCGCCGGCCGACGCAGCGCGAGCTCGAAGCCGCCTTCGCCGGCGCGCCGGTTCCCGGATTCAAGGAGGCGCAGGCGTTCGCCTCCGGGCTGCTCGGCTCGGCCATCCTGACCCGCCTGGCCGGCCAGGATCAGACCTATCTCGTTTCCTTCGACGCGATTGAGGCCACCCAGGGCGCCGAGCCGGCCGAAGACGCCGACGAGCCGCTGATGAGCGCCGACGACGCCGCGCCGTTTCTTATAGGCGCGGTCGAAGCCGGCGCCATCGCGCCGCCCGAACGCGAGCTGCTGGCGGCGATCATGGGCGGCCAGTCGCTCGCCGAGGCGATGGGCGCCAACCTCTTCTTGCGCCGGCGGCTGAAAAACGATTTCGACGGCGATCTCGCGGCCTACGTCGAGGACTTGTCGTCGCGAACCGCGCGTTTCGTCGCGCAGGCGAACGCCAGACCGTAAGCTTCCCGCGACCTCTTGCGCCTCTTCGTCGAGGCGGCGAGAGTGAAGTTGAGGAGATCGAGATGAATCCCACGTTCGACCCGAAAGAAGCGGCGCGCTTCTTGCGGACTTTGCGCGTGACCACGCAGACGGCCCTGGCGCTGAACGACGTCGAGCGCGCGCGCGGCCGGGCGCGGCCCGTCTCCTCCTTCACCGCCCTGGCGGCCAAGGGGACAGGCGAATGGCGGTTTCCCGCCGCCGGCCTATTGAGCGCCGACGGCCTCGTCCTCGCCAACCTCCTTCACCAGGGCGACGAAGAGACCAAAGTGCTCTCCCTCCAGGCCCAGGGCGCCGCCGGGCTCGCCACCTACGCGCTGCGCGGCGCGCGTGTGCGTCTGGGCGAGGCGCTGCAGATCGAGGGCGTGTTCGACCGCGACGGCGCTCTGCACATCGTGCTCGACAAGGCGTTGAGCGAAGCCGAGCTTTCGCTGCTCGAGATCGAATTGCTGGATCCCGCGCCGTGACGGCGCGCGTCTTCGTTCCCCTGGTCGGCGCGACCGGCGAAGGCGCGCAATTGTTCGAGGCGATCGCCGGCGATTTCGCGCCCGAGGCGCACCCCGCGCGGCTTCTGCCGCAAATCTCCGAGCTGTTCGATTTCGGCCTTTACGGCATCGGCCAGACCGTGCGCGAAGCGGTGACGCGCTTCGTCGCGGCGCGCCGCGCCAAGCTCTGGCTCAGCCACAGCAACGGCCGCGTCGCGCCGTGGAACTTGCGCATTTCCGATTTGCAGATCGGCCGCCTCTCCGACGAGAACGCGCGCTCGGCCGGGTTGGGGCTCGCCCTCGCCGCCATTTGCCAGGCCTTCGCCCGCGATCCCGGCGTCGTCTTCGCCACCGGCGAGATCCTGCTGCCGTCGGCTCCCGGCGCGCCGCCCGTAGCCATCGGCCCGGTCGGGGGCCTGCGCGGCAAACTGTCGCTGGTCGGCGACTACATCGTCCAGCACCGCCAGGCGCTCGAAGGCAAGCGGCTGATCGTCGTTCTGCCGGCGAGCGCGACGGACGGGCGCTCGCTCGCCGCCGCCGAAGCGACGACGCTCGATCGCTTGGCTCGGGAAGCGCGCGCGGCGGGCGCGCAGTTGGAGTTCGTCTTCGCCGATACGCTCGACGCCGTCGAGGCGGCGCTCGGCCCTTTCGCCATGCGCGAGATCGTAACGCCGGCGCGCGCGACCGGGCTCGCCGCCGCGCTCGTCCTTGTGCTGGCGCTGGTCGGCGGCTGGATCGCGCTGACGCGCGCGCCGATCGAACTGGCGTTCGAGCCGGTCGCCGCGCTGCCGACGCGAGGCCTCGACGACGCCGCGCCGCAACGCGCGCGATACGACGCGGCGAGCGACAAGCTGCAACTGCTCGGTCCCTGTTTCGACGATCAGCGCCAACCCGTCGTCATCGGCGGCGAAACGTTGGTGATGCGGGTCAGCGCGCGCGACGCAATGCCGCTCGCCAGCCGATTGCGCGCGCCGCGGCTGTTCATCGCCTCGGTGTCGCGCGCAGCCGATCCGGTCATCCTCGACGCCGAGCATTTTCGCTCGCTCGTCGGCGCGCCGCCCCCCGATTCCGCGTTCGACTTGACCGCGGCGATCCCGATCGAGCCGGTGGAGGACGAAGTTCGCCTGTTCGTCGTCGCCACGCGCGATCCCTCGCTCGACATCACCGCGCTGCAGGAGGCGTTGCGCAAGGACCTGCAAGGCCTTTCCGGCGCGGCGGTGCTGACCACGACGACGAGTTTTCTGGCCGACCGCGTCGGCGCGGAAATCGAGTACCAATTCAAGGTGACCAATGACCCGCACGCTTGTCCGTCGTGACGAGCCGGCGCCGCAGCGCGCGCAGCTCGCCTGGTTGCGCCGCTTCGCCGCCGGCGCGGTCCTCGCCGCGGCGGCTTTCGCCTCCGCGAGCGCGGCCGCGCCGCTGAGCTTGAAGGGCGACGCCGAGATCGCCGCATTCGCGGACCAGGTGCGCGCCTATTCCGGCGCCAGCCGGGTCAGGTGGATCGTCGCCGCCGGCTCGCAAGCCGACGCGGACGCGGCCGTCGCCGCGCTGGCGCGTCATCTGACCCCGACGGACCGCTATCTCCTCGCGCGCGTCAAGGCGCAAACGCTCGCGGACGCCGCGCCCAGCCTCGCCGGCGCGGCGGCGCCCTTGGCCTGGATCGCGCCGCAGCTCGCCGCGACGCCCGGCGCGCCGGCCTGCTCGTGGCAGGTGTGGGTTTCCGATCCGGCGGCGCCCTCCCCCGGCGACGCGCCGCTGGCTGTGCCGCTGGCGCCCAACGACCGCCTGCCGGTCGGCGCGGCGGCGACGTTCCGCGTCGGCCATTCCGGCCTCTTGCAATCCAAGCTCTACGCCTTCGACGAAACGCGGCCCGGCGCCATTCGCGACCTTGCGACCGTGCCCGACGTCAATATCCCCGTCGCGGCGGCGCCCGAAGGCGAAACGATCTTTCTGGCGATGGCGCGTCAGACCGCGCCCTTTCTCGAGCGGCTGAAAATCGCCCTCGCCGCCAGCGAGGGCCAACGGCGCGACCTCGGCAAGGATTTCGCGCTACGCGAGAAACTGCTCGGCCAAGGCCGCGGCATCGGCGCCAACATTCAGGTGATCCCGCCCGGCATGCTCGCGCCCCGCAACGACGCGATCGCCGGCGCCGACCCCAAGCCGCGCCCCGACAGCGGCGGCGCGCTGATGGAGACTTGCCTGTTCGCGCTGACCCCCGCGCCGTGATCGGCGCGCTTCGCCGTCAGCTCTTCTCCGGCGGGCCGAGCAGGCGCCATTGCTTCAGCGCGGGCGCCAGCGCCGGCCCGCTCTTGCCGTCGATCGGACCGGCGTAATAGCCCGCTGACGATAGGCGCGTCTCCACGGCCTTGATCGTGTCGGTGGTCCAGGTCTGGGTCTTGCCGGTCAGATCGGCGATGGATTCGCCCGAATCGGCGCCGACCGCGCGCAGCAATTGGTCGGCGGCGGCGCTCGGGTCCTTGGGAACGCCCCGCCCCTCGTCGAGAACCGCCGCGGCGGTGTGGTAGGCTTTAGGAAAGCCGAAGCTGGCGGCGCGCTCGTAAAGAGCGAGCGCATCCGATTTCTTGCCGCCGAAGCCGTGTTCGGCGAATTCGGCCAGATCGTAGGTCGCCCGCGCCGAACCGCTCGCCGAGGCCTGTTGCAGCAGCGCGTAGGCGCGCGGCAGGTTCTTTTCGATGCCTTTGCCTTCCGCCAGCGCGACGGCAAGATTGATGGCGCCGTCGGCGAGGCCGCGCTCGGCCGCCTTCTGGTAAAGCGCGTAAGCCGCCTTGATATCCTTGGGCGCGTGGTCGCCGGTCTCCAGCATCAGGCCGAGAGAGTACATCGCGCGCGCGTCGCCGGCGTCGGCCGCTTTCCTGTAGAGCGCGTAGGCTTCCTCGAGGCGACCGGCGGCGGCGGTGGCGCGGGCGAGCAGAGCCACGTAATGCGCGATTTCCGGATGGCGCGCCGCCGCCTCGCCGCAGACGCCGATCGCGGCGGCGGCGTTCTCTCTGAGATCCGCCAGATCGACCCCCGGCATGCTCGCCGTCGCATCGTTGGGATGGGTCGCCAGGCGCTCGCAGACCACTCCGGGTTCGGACGCCGCGTCTTGGGCGCCGCGCAAGCTGGCGAGCAGGGTCGTCGCTTCCTGGGCATGCGCGCCCGAGGGGTAGCGGGCGAGGTAAAGCTCGACAAGCTGGCTCTGCCGCCCGCTGCGCGCCAGACTCCACAACAAGTCGTCGACGTTGGCGGTCGCCGCCGGCGTCGGTCTGCTCGCCTTGCCGAGGTCGGCGAGCATCGCCTTGACGTCCGCCGCGTGCGAACCCTCGGGGTAACGTTCGAGATAGATCGAAAGCAGGCTGCGGTCGCGTTGCTCGCCGGCGAGCCGCCACAGCAAAGTTTCCGGCGAAGCTTCGCCGCCGGCGTCGCCGACGAAATAGAATTGCCGCGTCAGCGAGGAATTCTCCCAGGGAATCTGCGCTCCGCCGGTCGAGGCGATGACGTCGCGGCGCACCGCGATCATCATGCTGGAAATGTCGACGCCCGGCGAGGCGATATGGCCGAGCAGCGATTGCGCGAACGGGCTGTTGCGCCCGAAGCCGTCGTAGGCGACGGCGTCGGGCTGAGTGGCGAACGCGATCAGAAAACCCGCGGCGTCGCCGACGCGCGCCAATCCCGCGGATTTCAGCGCAACGTTGAGATCCTTGAGCGGATCGTTGCGGCAGGCGTCGAGAAACACGAGATGGACGCCCGAGCCCTTCGACAGCGCGTCGAGCACGTCGTCGAGATGAACCGTGCGCTTGTCGATGTCGTCGACGGTGCGCAACTCAGCGTCGACGGGAATGAGATAATTGTGGGCGGCGACCTGCAGGCCGTGGCCGCCGTAATAGAACAGCGAAACGTCGGCCGCCGCGGCGCGCGCGCCGAAATCCGCAATGGCCCGCTGCATCTTCGCCTGATCGAGGTCGACGCCGAGCGTCACGCTGAACCCGAGGGATTTGAGCGCCTCGGCGACGTCCCTGGCGTCGTTGGGCGGATTGGGCAGTTGGCGAACCGACTGGTAGCCGCCGTTGCCGATGACCAGCGCGACGCGGCTTTCCGCCACCGCCGGGCCGGCGGCGATCACGGCCAACAACGCCAGCGCGAGGACGCCTCGCGCCGGGCGCCTGGGAGCCGTTCCGATCGTCGCCTTCTCGCGCGCCGCGCCCATGAGCGTCATCCGAAAAACGCTTGGCCTCCGCCTCGGATGCAGTCGGACGCGCCACGAGTCAAGGCTGCAGGCGAGGCCCGGCGCGCCGCCGTTGCGCCTAGAGCCCGCCCGCCTTTTCCAGCGACAGGCTCGCCACGTTCAGGGTGTCGGCGACGAAGACGCCGCTTCGCGTCTGGCGCTGCTGCGTTTCGGGGTCTTCCGCGCGCACCAGCGAAATGTCCTTGTGGATGAGGGCGACCGCCTCGTGCAGCGCCTTCACCGCTTCCGCCTTGTTTCGCGCGACGCGAACGCGATGCGCCGCTCGCCGGACGACGACCGGCAAGTCTTGCAGTTCCGGCGGCAGCCGCGGCGTCACGGCGGCGAGCGCATCTGCGTATTGATCGAGCGCGTCGGCGACGCATTCCTGCGTGACGCACCGGCATTGTTTGATGTAGGCCTGCGTCGCGCGCGAGAGCGCCTTCACCGCGTCCCCCGCGTCGCCGAACGGCGAAGGGGCGGGAAGATCGAGGCCGCCGCCGCAATCGCCCGGGTCGCCGCCGCCGACCCAGGTCGGTCCGTGACCGGGCCCGCCGGAAGGGCCGGGCGCATGGCCGCCATTCGTCGCCGCCTGCGCGTACGCGCCCGTCGCAAAAACGGCCAGGAACAGCGCCGCTGCGAGCGTTCGCGCAAACGCGGAAAACGAGATCGAACGCATACTGTCTCCACCGGCATAGATGTCGGCGGCCGGGCCGATTTCGCCGCACCGCCGAACGAACGCCTCCCGCCCCTTGCGCTTACGGTCCGCGCGAGAGACGACCGCGCTTTTCCCAATTGTTCTTTACCGTTACGTCAAATCGAGCGTTCCGTCTATTGCCGCGCGCGCGTTCTGCCGAAGTTGACGCGCGGCGGTTCGCGGCTAACTTGACCTTCCGACAAAAGGGCTGCGCCAAGGGAGAAATACGATGGCGATCGAGGGACGCAGCGACGCGGCGCCGGGGCGCAAGATCAAGCTCGGCATGGTCGGCGGCGGCGAAGGGGCCTTCATCGGCGCGGTGCACCGGCTCGCCGCGCGCATGGACGACCATTACGAACTCGTCGCCGGCGCGCTGTCCTCGACGCCCGAACGCTCGCGCCGCTCCGGCGAGGCGCTAGGCTTGCCGCGCGAGCGTATCTACGACGATTACCAATCGATGGCCGAGGCCGAGGCGGCGCGCCCCGACGGCGTCGAGGCGGTTGCCATCGTCACCCCCAACCACATGCACGCGGGGCCGATCGCGGCCTTTCTCGCCGCGGGCGTTCACGTCATTTGCGACAAGCCGCTGACGACCTCGCTCGCCGAGGCCAAGAAGATCAAGGCGGCGGTGGAAAGATCGGGCCGCATTTTCGCGCTGACGCACAACTACACCGGCTATCCCCTCGTCCGGCGCGCGCGCGAAATGGTCAAAGCGGGCGAGCTCGGGCAAATCCGCATCGTCCAGGCCGAATATCCCCAGGAATGGCTGACCGAGCCGATCGAGAAGCAAGGGCAGAAGCAGGCGGTCTGGCGGGTCGATCCGAAGCGCTCGGGCGCCGGCGGCGCGCTCGGCGACATCGGCACGCACGCCTACAACCTCGCCGACTACGTCTGCGGCATCGACCTCGTCGAACTCGCCGCCGACCTCTCCTCGTTCGGCGAGGGCCGCGCGCTCGACGACAACGCGCAGATCATGCTGCGCTACGCCAACGGCGCGCGCGGCGCGATTTGGCTGAGCCAGGTGGCGCCGGGTCACGAGAACGGCCTCAAGCTGCGCGTTTACGGAACCAAGGGCTCGCTGCAATGGGTGCAGGCGAACCCCAATGAGATGCTCCATTCGCCGTTCGGCGAGCCGACGCGCATCCTCACCCGCGGCGGCCCCGGCTCGGGCGCGGCGGCGGCGCGCGCAACGCGGGTGCCCTCCGGCCATCCCGAAGGCTATCTCGAAGGCTTCGCCAACATCTATTCGGACGTCGCGCTCGCCATCAAAGCCGCGCGCGAAGGCAAGAAACCGCCCGAGGGCGCGCATTTTCCCGGCGTCGAAGACGGCGTCAAAGGCATGGCCTTCATCGAGGCGGCGGTCGAGTCGTCGAAGGCTGACGGCAGGTGGGTGAAGCCGGCGGCGCCGTAACAACGGGCGGGGCGCGCCGCCGTCTCACGCCTTTTCCACCCGCACTTCCGCGCCGTCCTCGACCGCGACGACGCGGACCTTGGCGCCGGCGGGCAGTTCGTCGCCGGCGACGCGCCAGACGCTGTCGCCGACGCGGATGCGCCCGAAGCCGTGCACGATCGCCTCGTCGAGAAAGAACTCCTTGCCGATCAGCGCGTGGGCGCGGCTCAGCGGCAGTTGCGGCGTTCCCGCGTCGAGCGAACCATAGACCCGCCGCCCGACGAACACGGAAGCCACCACCAGCGCGGCGAATAGCAGAAGTTGCGCGGTCAACTCCATGGGAAAGACGAACTCGACGATGCCGACGACCATCGCCGCGGCGCCGATCCAGATCAGGAACGCGCCGGGAACGAGCGTCTCGGCGGCGCACAGCGCGAGCCCGGCGATCAGCCAGACGGCGTAGGTGGCGATCGCGAACAGGCCAAGGTCGACCATGGCTTTAGCCCTGCCGCGGCGTCGGCGTCGGCGGCGGCGAGTTGGGGACGACGTTGGCCGATCGGCCGGCGGCGCGCGCGGCGCCTTCGCCGAACGCGCCAGCGGCGATCTGCGAAATGCCGCCGAGCGTGCCGGCGAGCGAGGAGAGCTCCATCGGCACGATGAACACCTTCTGGTTGGGCGTCTGCGCAAACGCCTGCAACGCGCGCACGTATTTGTCGGCGATCAGGTAGTTGAGCGCCGCGACGTCGCCGTTGGCGGTCGATTCGCTCACCACGCGCGTCGCCATCGCCTCGGCCTGGGCGGTGCGCTCGCGCGCCTCGGCGTCGCGGAACGCGGCCTCCTTGCGCCCTTCGGCCTCGAGCATGACCGCGGCCTTGCGCCCCTCGGCGCGGGTGATGTCGGACTGGCGCATGCCCTCGGCCTCGAGGATCACCGCGCGCTTCTCGCGCTCCGCCTTCATCTGCCGGCCCATCGCCTCGACGAGGTCCTTGGGCGGCTCGATGTCCTTGATTTCGATGCGCGTGACCTTGACGCCCCAGGGCTCCGAAGCCGCGTCGATGACGCCGAGCAGCCGCGCGTTGATCTCGTCGCGGTGGGAGAGCAATTGGTCGAGGTCCATCGAGCCCATGACGGTGCGGATGTTGGTCATCACCAGATTGAGCAGCGCCTGCTGGAGATTGGCGACCTCGTAAGACGCGCGCCTGACGTCGAGCACCTGAAAGAAGGCGACGCCGTCGACCGTCACGGTGGCGTTGTCCTTGGTGATGATCTCCTGGCTGGGAACGTCGATGACCTGCTCCATCACGCTGAGCTTGCGCCCGACGCGGTCGATATAGGGGATGACCAGCCCGAGCCCGGGCGTCAAGGTCTTGTTGTAGCGGCCGAAGCGCTCCACGGTGTAGTTGTAGCCCTGCGGCACCTGGCGCACGCCCATCAATACGGTAATGATGACGAACAGCGCGATGGCGATCGCGACGACGCCGAACCCTGCTATCATTTGCGTAAGTCTCCCCTCGGACCGCGGTCCATTCGTCGACGCGCGCCTTGGCGCTTACGGGACGGCGCGGACTGTAGCCGCGCCGCGCGCGCATGGCCATAGGCCGGCGTGTCGCAGTCTTTATGAGGCTAATGCGTCATCGTGATGGATTTGTGAGGGCGGGACGGCGGGCTGATCGCCCGGATCGGCCCGAGCGCCGCGCCGGACCTTACGAGGTCGAGGGCGCGGCCAGCCTGCGAGCCCGCAGCTCTGCCCGCAACGCCCGGATCGCCAGGACATGAAGCGTCAGCGCCAGCGGCGCCAGGAAGCCTGGAATATAGGTGAAGGGAAACGCGCCGATGGCGACATTCGGGATTTCGGCGTGAACGAAGTTGAAGGGGCCGGGAGCCGTCAGCAAAGCGCGGAAAGCGACATTGGCCAGCGTGGCCAGACCGAGAACGTTCCAAGCCAGCGCGGCTCGCTCGCCGATGCGCCCGCGCTGATAGAGCCAGGCCACGACCGGCGCCGACAGCCCAACGACGATATCGAGGTTGCCCCCTTCGTAAGTGAGCATGCGCGGCGCCATGCGGGCGAGCCAGAGCTGATGAAGGAACAATTCGACGCCGACCCGGAACGCCTGCGCGCCGATTATGATCCAAAGCGGAAAGCTCAGCGCGAAACGCTCGCCCGCCGGCGAGCGCACGAGAAAGAGCGCAACGAAGAGAAACACAGGAACCAGCAGCAAGGCCGGCCCCGGCGGACGCATCGACGCGTCGCCGACGACGCCGAGATACCCGAGGACGCCGGCGTAGGTCAGCCACGCTCCGAGACCGGCAATCGCCAGAAGCGAAGCGCTCGTCGGCAGGTATCGCGCCAACAGCGTCGCGACGAGCGCCGCCACAAGAGCCAAGTAGCCGAGGAACCAGCCATTCAACGTCGCCGCCGCAATCATCCGTTCGCTCCCGAAGTCGTAAGCCCCGCGCTCATGCATGCGCTGCGAGTTTCCGCGGCGCCGGCGCGCCGGCGAACGGCGCCGCGCCGTGTTCGCTGCGCCACACCTGGGAATCGAGAACGAGTTGGGGATCGCTGAGCGAGGGATGCTGCTGCTGGCGTTCGAAGCGGTCGAGGTCGTAAGCAGGGGTTAGGCCGATGCGAAGGAATTGCCCGACGGCGCCGAGCTTATTGGCGAACGTCCGGCGCGCCTCGGGCCGTTCGGCGTAGCGGCGGGCGATCGTCTCGAAGTCCTCCGGCGCTCGGCCGGCGACTTCGTAGACATCGTTGGTCGGGGCCCCGAACTCGAAGGCGCCGCGCTTGTGCTCTTCGATGTAACGGCGAATGCCGCTCTGCTCGAACGCGCTGACGCCGAACACCCGCGCCGCCTTGAGAAACATCGTCATCGGCATGTCGATATGGCGGACGCGACGCGCCAGAACGCGCTGCAGGATCGCCGCCATTTCGCGCGCGTCGAGCAGCGCCGGTCCCGTCGGCCGGTAGCTCTTGCCCGCATGGCGCTGCGGGTCGATCAACGCCGCGACCGCGACGCGGGCGATGTCCTCGTTGGACGGCGGCGCGTTGCGGCTCGCGCCGGTCGGCATGGGAAATATGCCGAGCTGCGCCGCGAAGCCGATCAGGCGGAGATAGTTGTCGGCAAAGAAGCCGGGATTGACGATGACGTGCGCAACGCCTGGCAGCTTGGAGAACATCTGGTCGACGAGCCAATTCTGGCGCGTCGCCAACGAGGGATGCGAGGGGCTCGCGAGCCACTGGCTCAAGCCGACGATCGCCTCGAGCCTCGCCTCCCGGGCGGCGAGCGCGAACGCGGTCGCGCTCTCGATCATGTGGGGGTGCCAGGGCGGGCAATAATAGGCGCGCGCGGTTCCGCGCATCGCCTCGCGGAGCTGTTGCGGATCGAACAGATCGGCGACGGCCACTTCCGCCCCTAGCGCGCGCAGGCGTTCGCTGCGCGAGTCCAAACGGCGCACGAGCGCCCGCACGGGCCAGCCTCCTTGGCGCAACTGCGAAACCACCGCGCCCCCGGTCTTGCCGGCGGCGCCGGCGACGAGAATTGTCGGACGAGTCATACGCGCCTCCTCTTGTCGATCGCGAAACCCGTCTCTCGGAGCGGCGACCATTCGCCCGATCTTGGTTGTATATGCAATAACATGAGCAAATTTTTCCTATTGCGAGGCCGCACCCAGCAGTCCGTTCGACACCTCGGTCAGGACCGTCGATCCCTCCGCCCCGAGCAGGTCTCGCGCGCGCCGCTGAGCCTGCCGCCAAGCCGGCGCGACGTCGGCAAGCAGCGCCGCCCCTCGCTGGGCGATCTGCAACGGCAGGCCGCGTCCGTCCGTTTGATCCTGCGCTTCTTCGATCCAGCCGTTGGTCAGCATGACCTGCAGGTTCCTCGTCAGCGTCGAGGCGTCGAGGCGAAGGATGCGGCCGACCTCGCTGCGGCGAACCGGCCCGACCTGGGCGACGACGACGAGAAGATTGAGCTGCGAAGCCTTCAGCCCGAAAGGACGCAACTCCTCCTCGTAGATTCCGGTGACGACGCGAGCGACCAACCGCGCCCGCCCCATCAGGCAGTTGCACGCGATCTCGTCGACCAGGCGCTTCTCCAACATCGACGCGCAGCTCCGCTAACCGTTGGCTTGCGGCGAATATATTGTATATGCAATATTATGTCAAGCCCCGCCGCCGCCACGACTCCCGAGCCGAACCCGATTGTCATTTGTAAGCGGCTAGGGCATCTGAGAGATTGCCTAAGCCGAAGATTTGTGACCCGGATCGTTGCCCCAGTCGTGCTGGATTCAAATCCGGCGGCAGAACTCTATTCAGGCGTTCGCAATCGGCGGGGAATCGCTCGTCGCTGGCCTCGGCTAGCTGCTCGACGATGCTTGCCGACGGGAAGCGGCCAGCGCGCTGGCGATATCGCTGATGACGAGCCTGTCTCCCGCCGCCTTAGTGAGGTTCACCCAGCAGAACGGGCACATGGTCACCACGTTCTTCCCCTTGGATTCGAGCTGATCCACTCGGTTTCCAGAAATTCGATGCGCCTCGGCCGGAAAAAGCGACTCCAGCGGTCCGCCGCAACAGTGTGTCGTCTTTCCGAACAGCTCCGGTTCCCGCACCGACAGCCCCGCCGCCCGCAACAGTTCACGAGGTTGGTCACGAATGTCCTCGTAGCGCGCATAGACGCAGGAATCGTGAACGACGACTTCCCCGTTCACCGGTTCCTTGGCCGCCGGATGCGCCGCAGCGAGCACTTCCAGGTAGTTCTGGACTTCGATATCGAAGCCTTCGACGAAACGCGGGTACGCATAACGCAACATGTGCGTGGTGTGAGGGTCCACTGTGATCAGGCGCCGGACACCGAGCTTCTTCAGATGTTTCGCCACACGGCGGGCATGCTCGCCGAAAGATTCGTCGAGCCCATCGTCATAAAGGAGAGCGCCGGCGTAGAACTCGTCTTCATAGAGATAGCCGAACTCGACCCCCGCATCGCGAAGCAGCCCGACGATGTCGCGCAATACCTCGTCGGAATGTCGCTTCTTTTTCGATGACGCGGTAAGGCCCATGAAGAAGGACAGATTTATGAACTTGTTGACCAATCGGCCTATGCCGAAGAACCGGGTCAGAAACGAGTTTTCGAGCAAAGCCAACTGAGACGACATGGCGTCGATGGCGGGCACCATTTGGTACATGTGCCCGGTGTAGAGAACCGTCTCGCCGCCGCGCGGCAGATCGAGCCCACGAGCCCAACCCGTAGCCGTCCGCTTCGACAACGGCAGAACGCTGCCGCGCTTGCGCACGTTATCGGCGAAAATTCCCAGAATGGGGGCAATCGGGATCGACATACGACAAGCTCCTAATTCAAGCCAAACTCTTGCCGGTTGATCAAGACGCGGAGCGTGCGCATGTTCTCCGCGATATGGACCCCCGACGGACAGTTCGCCTCGCACAGGCGGCAGAGCAGACAGGAGAAGATCAGCGGGATGTTGGCGCGGACCTCGTCCTCGAGTCCGAGCATGACCTCGCGGAACAGTTTGCGGGGAACGATCTTGTATCCGAGCGGACACAGCGCCGAGCATGTGCCGCAGTGGTAACACGAGCCCGCGTTGAACCCCTCCGCTTTCTTCAAGCGGGCCGCTAATTCCGATGACACTCTGGTCATTAGGTTATCCTCGTCGCCAACTCACGCGGGGCTATGACAAATGCTGCTTCGTGAGTTCGTATTGGAAGTATCCATCCACATCCGCACGGCCGATTTCTTCGACCAGGCCATAGCGGCGCATGCCAAAGAGCCAAACCGTCACTTCGCGGGCCGAACACCCGAGCGTTTCGGCAATTTCCGGAATTGTCTGCGGGCCCTCAGCGAGAATGCCTGCGATGCGATCCCTCATGACCATTTCGTCTTGAGCGATATCGAGCATATCCCGCAGTCTGGTCGTATGAGTACTGCTCATGCCGTCACCGCCTCTCTGAGGCTCGAATCGATCATGGCGACGATCTGGTCATCCCGGTAGCCTTCGATAACGATGGCGTCGTGCGGACAGATCGGAACGCATGCCCCTTCTCCCTTGCATGACGATTCGAGCGCCATCGCCACTTCCTTGTCGCCGCACACAATTCGTTCGATTGCGCCGTAGGGGCAGGCCTTGACGCATTCGCCGCACCAAAGGCACTTGGTTGTGTCGATCTTTGCGACGAGCGGCTCCAGATTTACGTAGCCCTTCTTCAGGAGGGCGCCGGTCCTGGCTACCGCTGCGAGGGATGACGCAACGGTTTCGGCCAGATTCTTGGGGCCTTGCGCGGTTCCGGCGATGCATACGCCGTCAATGGTGGTTTCGACCGGCCGCAACTTGATGTGGATCTCGTTGTAGAACCCATCTTTGCTCTTGGGTATCTTCAGCACATCGTTAAGCGAGTCGTTTTTCCGGGGAGTCATGCCGGTGGCGAGCACCACCAGGTCGACGCCAATCTCCAACTCCTCGTCACCCAGCAGTGTGTCTTTGACTTTGATCGCCAGGCCGCCATCGCGCTGTTCTACCCGTGGCGGGTCTTTCGGATCCCAACGCAGGAAGAGCGCTCCGTCGGCGCGGGCGTTCGAATACACGGTTTCAAGGCGCCCGTAAGTGCGGACGTCGCGGTAGAGGTGATACTGATTGATCGTCTGGCCAGACTTCTTTTCACGCTCGTGCAGCAAGCTGCCACTGAAGGCAGTGGCCATACAGCAGAACCGCGAGCAGTGTGCGTTGGGCTCCGGGCACGCGTCGCTTTGCGTCTGGCGACTGCCGACGCAGTAGATGAAGCCGACATCCCGTACCGGTTTTCCGTTGTAGGTCAGCGGGCCGTCGCCCGCCTCGAGCATCTGACGAAATTCCTTCAAAGTGACCACGCCAGGCATGCCCCAGCCGTATTCGCCGTCGCGGGGCTCGTAGGGCGTGAAGCCTGTCGCGACAATGATCGCCCCCACGTTGAGGGAAAGATCCTCTTTGCCCTGCAGGCGAACCGTCACGACGAAATCGCCGATATGACCGCTCTTGGCCGTCAGTTCAGCGTTGGTATAGAGAACTATGTTCTCTCGTTTCCGAATCTGCGCCAGCAGGTTTGCGACCACCTCGGGACCGTGCTGATTGTCGGGGCCCATCCATCCGACTTGCGATGCCCAACCCCCAGGCTCGCTCTCGCGCTCGACGATGAAGACCGACAGTCCCATTCCTGCCAGCGAGAGTGCGGCGCGCATGCCGGCCACGCCCGCTCCGACAACCAGAACGCGCGGTTGAGTTTCTATTCGAATCGGGGTCAGGGGATGCGTCAGGGCGCATTTGGCCACCCCGGCGCGCACAATGTTGACGCCTTTCTCCGTGGCGGCGACTTTGTCGCCGGCATGCACCCAGGAGCATTGTTCACGGAGATTGACGTGAACGTATTGATACGGATTCAAGCCGGCGCGTTCCGCCATGGCGCGGAACGTGAACATGTGAAGTTTCGGGGAACACGAGGCGATGACGAGGCCATCCAGTTTCTTTTCCCTGATCTCGTCGATCATTTCCTGTTGCGATGCATCCGAGCAGGCGAACAAATGCGTCCGCGTGACCTCGACGTCCGCTTCGTTCAGGAGCGTAGCCGCAATTTCCTTCACGTTCACATGATCGGAGATGTTCCCGCCACAGTGGCAAATGTAGCAGCCGATTCGTCGTTTGCTTGTCATCGCCCGACCCTCGTCCTTTCGAGATAAGCAGCTGCCTGGGCCGCCGCCGCGCCGGAGTGCAGCACGGTGTCCGGGATATCCATCACGCCAATGGTGGTGCCTGCCGCATAGAGTCCGTCGACATTCGTACGGGTCGGTTCACTGATGGGATCGATTTCGCGCACATATCCGAAATTGTCGGCGGCCAATTCCCCCCCTTTGTAGAGTGAGAAAATATCTGTGTTGGGCAGGAATCCAACGGTCAGAACCACGAGGTCGTGTTCGCGGATCTTCCTGCCGCCTTCGCCCAGCATGTCTTCGTAGTGCAATGCCAAGTTGCCGTTGGGAAGTTGCTCGATTCGCGCCACCTTGCCCTTGACGAATTCGACCCCCATCGCCTTGGCTTGCTCGTAGAACTCGTCATAGCCCTTGCCAAAAGCGCGAACGTCGATCGTGTAGATCGTGATATCGGCCATTGGCAGAGCGCCCATCGCGAGTTGCGCTTGTTTGATGGAGTACATGCAGCCGATGCGGCAGCAGAGCGGATTGCAAACTGTCTGGTCGCGCGAGCCGACACAGAGGATCATGGCTATCTTCTCGGGCTCCTTACCGTCCGAAGGCCGCAACACGGCGTTGTAGGGGCGCGTCGGCGCCAGCAACCGGTCCATCTGCGGTCCGCTGACCACGTCGGGGAACTTGCCGTAGCCGAGGAGTTCTTTGGTCGCCGGGTCGAGGATCTTGAAGCCGGTCGAAACAACCACCGCGCCCACATCGATTGACACGGATGTCGGTTTCTGAGCGAAGTCGATGCACTTGGGGGCGCAGGCGCTGACACATTCCATGCACTGGGAGCACTGCCCGCAGTTCATACAACGCTGGGCCTCTTGTCGCGCCTCCGCCTCCGTCATGACCTTTTCATAGCATTCGAAAGTCGTCCGGCGCTCATCGACGGGCAGCGCCGGTTGTGGAACGGGCGGTCGTTCAACGAAAGCTTTCGACTCCTCGAGGACGACGTTCTTGTCTGTCTTGTCCAGGACGCTGTCGAAGGGCGCGCTTAGCGACTCGCCCCTCAGGTGACGGTCCATATAGAACGCCGCCCGTCGCCCCTGGGCGATGGCGTTGATGATCATCGTGGGCGCGGTGACGCTGTCGCCGCACGCGAAGATATCGGCATCGGCTGTCTGACAAGTGCGGGGATCCGCGATCAGCAGACCTTTGTCGTTCTTCATTTGGCTCGGGAAATTTGCGGTGGACGGCAGCAGGCCGATCGCCAGAACCACCATATCCACCGGGATCACTCTTTCCGAGCCTTTGATCGGGATCGGGCGACGGCGGCCGCTCTCGTCCGGGGCGCCCAGCTCCATACTTATGCACTCGACCGCAACGAGTTTGCCGTCCTTGCCGATGAACCGCGTGGGCGCGCTCATGAGCATCAGTTCGACGCCCTCGTCTTCGGCCCCTTCTATTTCCCATTCGTGCGCCGGCATCTCCTTGCGCCCGCGCCGATAGTTGATGATGACCTTGCCGGCCCCCATGCGGATGGCGGCCCGGGCCGGGTCCATAGCCGAGTTGCCGCCGCCGACGACCATGACGGTCTTGTTCTTTACGTCGGGCATGTTCCCGACGTTGACTTCGTGCAGGAATTGCATGCAGCCCATGACGCCATCGAGGTCGTGGCCGTCGATATTCAGACCGTTCTCATCCGACGCTCCGGCGGCGATCAGGATGGCGTTGAATCCCTGCTGTTTGAGGCCCGGCAAAGAAGTGATTCTTTGTCCGGTTTTGATTTCGACGCCCAGCGCCGTCACGTTCTTGATGTCACGATCTACGACGTCTTTGGGAAGGCGATAGGGGGGGATGGCGGTTCGCAGCATGCCGCCCGCTTCCTTCTCCGCCTCGAAAATCGTGACCTGGTGACCTTGCCGCGCGAGGTAGAACGCCGCGCTCAGCCCCGCCGGGCCAGAGCCGACAACGGCTACCCGTGTGTCCAGCTGGTTTTCGACCGGACCGTATTCCGGTTCGGGGTGCTCGGCGTAGTAGCGGTCCGCCATGAACCGCTTGACGCCGCGGATGTGAACCGTTCCTTCTTTCTCGCCACGTGTGCAGTCGGATTCGCACGGCGCATAACACGCCCGCGCCAGACTGCCGACCAAGGGCGCGTTTTCCAGATGGAGGTTGAAAGCCTCTTTGTAGCGACCCGCTCTGACCAGCGAAACGTAGCCGCTGGCCTTGACGTTGGCCGGGCAAGAAAACGTACAGGGCGCCTCACCGCGCCGATCGATCACGGCCTTCTTCGGCACCGCCTGCGGAAAAGGAATATGCGCAACCCGACGCGTGACCAGGTCGTAGTTATACTGGTCCGGCACAGAAACCGTGCAAGCTTCTTCGCACTTGCCGCACCCCGTGCAGGCGTCAAAGTCGACGTAGGATGCTTTCTTGTGCAACTCCACAGCGAAGGAACCATCGGCGTTGCGCACAATGCCATCGACCTCGCTGTAGGTCATGAGTTGCACGTTGGGATGATGCGAAACGGACGCCATTTTCGGCGTCACGATGCAACTCGCGCAATCCAGCGTCGGGAATACCTTGCTGAGAAGGATGGCCCTTCCGCCGACGCTGGCGTTCTTGTCCACCAGCAACACGCGGTAGCCCATATCGCCCATTGACGCTGCGGTTTCCATGCCGGCGACGCCGGCGCCAACAACCATCACGTCGTAGTCCAGAGGACGTCGATCGGCATCAGGCTTCGACACACTTCAACTCCTCTTGAAATTTGTTCATATGCGCAACGAAGTTCTCGGCGCATACGGAACAAAGCCCGGACATTTTCAGTCGCTTCGGACTGATCCCGTGTTGTTTCATGAGTGTCTGCGCCCGCGCCACGAGCGCGGCGGTGCGGGTCGTGCAATCGGGAAGGTAAGCGCAGTCGCCCCCGCAGGCGGCAATGAACACCCCGTCGAAACCATGTTCCAGCGCACGAACGATCCATGAAGGCTTGACGCCGCTGGAACAGGGCAACGGGATGACTTGGACGGCTGTCGAGTAGCGCAAATGCGCACTGCCTGCCCGGTCGATTCCCGGATCCGAGATCGGGTTCGTCGAAAACACGAGGATTTTCGGCGCGCCATTGTTGCCGACGGGGCTCACTTTTACGCCTTCCTTCGCAGATAGACGCTCCAGGATCCGTCATTCGCGATGTCGCCGAGGTAATCGTGCCCCATCTTGCGACACCAGCGCTGAACATCGATGATCGTACCGCTGTCCGACGATTGCACTTCCATGACGCCGCCGACGGCGCATTCGCCAATGGCGCGTTTCGCCTCGAGCAAAGGCCCCGGGCACGCAGTGCCTCTGGCGTCTACGAGTTTCGCGATCTTCAGAGCTTTCAATTCAGTACCAGTCACGATCTTTCTCCTCGCGTGATCCATTAACATGAGGTTCGGCGGCAGTGATTCCTTACATAAACCAGCATTGTTTCGACTGGCTGCACATTTCGATCAAGGCAGCGACGCCGGCAAAGGTCAGATGCGGGTAGTCGATCAGTTCTTCGCGATTGATATCCATGAGATCCATCCCCAAGTTGCAGACAGTGATCCGCACTCCGGACTCTCCGGCTAGTTGTATGAGTTCTTCAAGGGACATTGCTCCGTGTTTCTTCAAATCAAACTTGATCGCGGACGGCTCAAAGTCCTGAAGGTCCTTTTTGATCTTCTTCTGGTCACGAAGAACCGCCGTGGCCCTAAGCGTGAAGACCATTTCGACTTCCATATCAAAGGCCGTCGCTCCCAGTGCGATTATGAACGCAATCATCGCACGTTCGAGATCACCGCTTATAACACCAAGGGTGAGTTTGTTTTTAGGAGCCTCACGCTCAAGAACTTCTATCCGTTTCAATAAGTCGTTCAGAAGTTGATCGTTGTTTTGGCTGTCGTTCATGTTGACTTTCCCCAGTTGTTTGCATCCAGTTTGTGCTCGGCAACCTCGGCACGACGCGACAGGCGAACATCGGTACTCGATTTACAATATAATTACATTATATTGAAGTTAATTAGTCGCGGCGCTTGCAAAACAGCAGAGGCGACGTGACGGGTTAGACGGGCCATGGCCGCCTCTGGTCCCGAGCTGAACGGCCCTTGCAGCTCCTTGAACTTCGAGTGGTCCGCTGCGCTGAAATGCGCGATCTGTGCGCTGGCCCCCAAGGTCCGAAGCAGGGCGCCAGAAAAACCGGATAAGCTGCGCGTCGTCGAAACGTCATGTTCGCCCCCCTTTTTGGCGTCCATGCGAGTTCGTGCGGGATAGATACATAAATGCGGATATTGTGATTTGTCCGAAATCAATTCCACATGCCGCGACGGTTCCAGTTTCCCCCGCGAGACCGCGCGGGGGAACCCGACCGCGGCCGGCGATGGGGGGTTCCTGCGCTTGACCACCGCGAAAAGGCGGCGAACGCACGACTCTCGGCAGTGCGTCGACCCGCCCGTCGATTCCCATTTTCGGCGTGGCGGGCGACTCGGCGACCCCGGTCGCCGCCTTCTCCG
Source organism: Roseiarcus sp. (assembly GCA_050013275.1). Lineage (GTDB taxonomy): Bacteria > Pseudomonadota > Alphaproteobacteria > Rhizobiales > Beijerinckiaceae > Roseiarcus. Next base: position 22,387 of record JBEKFO010000019.1, read on the forward strand.
CTGGGCCGGGCTTGACGCGACGTTGACGAAATCTCGTCAACGTCCCCTCCGCGCCTTGCGGCGCGGCCCTTCCGCCCACCTTCCCCCGCACGGCCGAGTTCCATCGATAGTTACGATGTCCCCGAACTCTTCGGGCGCCTGGCGTCGCCGGGCCACGGAAGCGCCGCGCCGCCGCAACTCGCGCGGGCCCGGCGGCGCGTCGGTTTTTGGCGCCTAAGCGATTGCTACTGCTGGCGGTCGCCACGGAATTGTCGGTGGCGCCTGGTCGGCGTCGAGCTTTTCACCGACGCCCGTCGACTGCCTCGCCCCCTTCGACGATGACGCCGACCTCCCCGGCGCTCAAGGTCCGGCCCGCCCCCTTGGCGTCCTCGACGCGATCGAGGCGCAGCAGCGCCAGCGCGTGGCGGCCCGACGACGAGCCGATCACGCCGACGGGCAGTTCGCCGTCGGTCACCGCCGCGCCCGGCTTCGGCGCCGCGCCGATGAGGCGCACGCGCACCACCCGTTTGCGCGCCCCGCCGCGGTGCTTCATGCGCGAAACGACTTCCTGGCCGACGTAGCAGCCCTTTTGGAAATCGACGCCGTGGAAGAGATCCATGTCGGCGTCGTGGGGAAAGGCGTCGCCATAGGCGAAATCGACGCCCCCCTTGGGGACGCCGAGGCTGATGCGCAGCGCTTCGTATTCGCCGACGTTCGCTTCGCCGATCGCGACCGCCTTGGCGCGCGGCAAGATGGCGCGATGACCGAGCGCGCCGGCGCGCGGATCGGCGTAGAACACCCCGCCCGGCGCATTCTCCGGCTCGCCCTGCCAATAGGCGATGACGCCATGGTCGCCGCTTTCGTCGGCGATGGCGATTTTGGCGCGCAGCTTGTAAAGCGCGAGCCGCTTGGCGAGATCGGCCGCCAGCGCGGCGGGACAATCGAGCAGAAACTCGTCCGCGGCCACGGGCGCGCGCACGACGAGGAGATCGAACAGGATCTTGCCTTGCGGCGACAGCAGCGCCGCGTAGCGGGCCTCCTGCGGGCCAAGCCGAGCGACGTCGTTGGTCAGCAGCCCCTGGAGAAAGCCCGCCGCATCCTCGCCGCTGACGCGAACGACCCCGCGGTCGTCGAGGAAGGCGGCGCGTTTCGTCATCTCGGGGCCTCCGGCGCTTGCCATGCGCGAACTTGTTAATTAGGCCGATCGAGCCGCCGCGCAAGGAAGGAAACCGCGATGCCGCGCATCTTCGACTGCATTCTCGCGAACGCTACCGTCGTCAACCAGGACGGCGTGGGGGAGCGCGACATCGGCGTCGTCGCCGGCAAGATCGCCGAGATCGCCGATCTGAGCGCGGCGAGCGCGGGTGAACGTATCGATTGCCGCGGCCTGCATGTCCTGCCCGGCGTGATCGACAGCCAGGTCCACTTCCGCGAGCCCGGCCCGACCCACAAGGAGGATCTCGAAACCGGCTCGCGCGCGGCCGTGCTCGGCGGCGTCACCGCCGTGTTCGAAATGCCGAACACCGATCCGCTGACGACCTCGGCGGACGCGCTTGCCGACAAGGTCGCGCGAGCCAGCGGGCGAATGCACTGCGACTTCGCGTTCTGGGTCGGAGGCACGCACGACAATATCGCCGAAATTCCCGAGCTCGAGCGCCTGCCCGGCGC
>JBEKFO010000020.1:0-21832 GCA_050013275.1 Roseiarcus sp.
GCGAGCCGGGAACGCCGGGAGGAGCGCCGGTCCAGCCCACCTTTTTCATCGACGTTCTCGGCGACAGTCTCGGCGTGCTCACCGCGAGCGGCCTGACCGAGGCGTTCGCCGACAAGCCGGAAATCGCCGTCGCCGACAAATCGCGCGAGGCCTCCGGCCTGGTGCGCGACGACTATTACGACTGGACGAAGGCCGCGCACGATCTGGCGACCGGCAAGGATCACGTCAACTTCGTCGTCATGATGGTCGGCATCAACGACCTGCAGCCGATGCGCGACGGCGCCGACACGCTCGATCCCTTGAGCGATCGCTGGCGCGCGCTTTACGGCCAAAGGGTCGAGGCGGTTGTCGCGCCGTTCCAGGCCGCGCACATTCCGGTCGCCTGGGTCGGCCTGCCGCCGATGCGCACCGATCGGCTCAACGCCGAGGTCGTCAAACTCAACGAAATCGACCGCGAGCACGCGGAAAAGGCGGGCGCGAAGTACATCGACATCTGGGACGCGTTCGCCGACGAGAACGGCCAATACGACGCCTACGGTCCAAACGTGGACGGCCAGAACGTCAAATTGCGCGGCGCCGACGGCATCCTCTTCACCAAGGCCGGCGCGCGCAAGGTCGCGCATTTCCTCGAAGCCGAGATCAAGCGCGTCTTCGACAAGGACCGGCCGCAGAACGACGCAGCGACCCTGCCGCCCGACATCGAGCAGGCGGCCGGCGACATCAACGCGCAGATCCGCCGCGAGATGGGCGCGCCCGAAGGACCCGGCGCTCCCGGGTCGCCCGCGCCGATCGCGCCGCCCAAGCCGTTGGCGGGGCCAATTCTGTCGCTGACCGCGCTGCCGGTTTCGCCGGACGGCGCGCTGGCGGCGCGCGAAGCGACGCCGGCCGGGGAACCGCAAGCGGTCGCGCGCGTGCTTCGGTTCGGCGAACCGGTCGATCCGCGCACGGGACGCGCCGACGATTTCTCCTGGCCGCGGCTTTGACGCGGCGTTCGCTCCAACTTGGTCGCCGCTCCGCCCGGAGGGTCGGGGCGAAATCGAACGGCGCCGTTCTTGTTCCCGAAGCGGCCTCGTGTTAGGCGACGCGCCGGACGGGCGACCGGCATGGCGCCGGGCTTTTCAATTTGAGACGGCGCGGGCGAAGACTGGGCGGCGCCGATCGGAACACCCTTAGCGGGCGAGGAGAAACGGGATGATCGACCAGAACAGCAACGGCGGGGCGCAGCCGGGCGCCGTGGCGCCGCGATTTTCCGTCCTCGCGCAGTACATCAAGGATTTCTCCTTCGAGAACCCCAACGCCCCGCGCACCCTTGCGCCGCAGCAGGGCCCCAACATCAGCCTGCAAATCAACGTCAATGCGCGGCAGCTCGCCCCGAGCGACTACGAGGTCAGCCTGATGCTCGACGGCGGCGCGGGCGAAGGGCCCACGGCGATGTTCAAATTCGAGCTCAACTACGCCGGGGTGTTCCGGGTTGAAAATATTCCGGCCGACCAGATCCAGCCGCTCGTCATGATCGAAGGGCCGAGGCTGTTGTTCCCGTTCGCGCGGCAAATCGTCGCTGAGGCGGTGCGCGGCGGCGGCTATCCGGCGTTGTACGTCGAACCGATCGATTTCCACGGCCTTTACCTGCAGCGCGTCGCCGCCGCGGCGAACGCGGCGCCGGCGCAAGCCTAAGCGTCCTCGCTCTCGGCTTTGGATTTCGCGTAGCGCCGCCAAATCGCCGCGTCGCCGAGCGTGTCGATCAACGCGCGATGGGCCCGGCGCTCGGCGTCGTTCAGCCGCGGCGCGAGAGGGACGGCGCGCGTCCGGCGCGCCGACGCGGCGCCGACGCCGCCGGGCCGGCCGCTCTCGGCCGCGGCGAAGGCCAGCGAGCGTTGCCGTCCGCCGGTCAATTCGCCGTAGACCTCGACCAGGATTTCCGCATCGAGCAACGCGCCGTGCCGAATCCGCCGCGATCGGTCGATGCGATAGCGGTCGCACAGCGCGTCGAGGTTGGCGGGCGCGCCGGGGTGTTTGCGGCGAGCCATCGCCAACGTGTCGACGACCCGGTCGGGGGCAATGGGCGGACGTCCGAGGGCGCTCAGTTCGGCGTTGATGAAGCGCATGTCGAATTCGGCGTTGTGGATCACCAGCCGGTCCTCGCCGAGGAAGACAAGAAATGCGTCGACGATCGCCGCGAACACCGGCTTGTCGCTCAGAAACGCCGTCGAATGGCCGTGAATGCGGACGGCGTCTTCGGGAACCTCGCGCTCGGGGTTGATCAGCGCGTGAAATGTCGCGCCGGTGGCGATCTGATTGACGATTTCGACCGCGCCGATCTCGACCAGGCGGTGGCCGTGGGCCGGATCGAGGCCGGTCGTTTCGGTGTCGAGCACGATCTCACGCATCGCCAAGTCTCCCGCTCGGGCCATGTCTCCCTCCGGGCACGGCGGCGAGCGCCCGTAACACGCCGGCCGCCTGCGCGCGGGTTTCCTCCAGGGGCCCGCTGGTGTCGATGACCCAATGGGCGAGGCGGCGCTTTTCCCGATCCGGCGCCTGGCGCGCCAGGATCGCCTCGAATTTGGCGACGCTCATGCCGGGGCGCGCGAGCGCGCGGGCGCGCTGCGCCGCTTCGCTCGCGCTGACGACGAGGACGAGGTCGACGCCATCGGCGCCCGCGGTCTCGAGCAGCAACGGCACGTCGAGGATGACGACGCGCCGCCCTTCGGCGGCGGCCCGGTCGAGAAAGGCGCGGCGCAGCCGCGCCACTTCGGGATGAACGATGGCTTCGAGGCGCCTCAGCGCCTGCGGATCGGCGAGGCTCGCCGCGGCGAGCTTGTTGCGGTTGACTTCGCCGTCCTCGATGACCCCGGGGAAGGCCGCCTCCACCGCCTCGGCGCCGGGCGACGAATAGAATTCGCGCACCGCCAAGTCGGCGTCGAACACCGGAGCGCCGAGCGCCGCGAACATCTTGGCGACGGTGCTCTTGCCCATCGCGATCGAGCCCGTCAGTCCCGCGACGATCACGAGCGTCCCTTTCCGGCGGCGAGAATGTCGGCTTCGACGAGCGCGCGCAGCTCAGGCGTCACCTCGGGGCGGACGCCGAACCACCGCTCGAACCCCGGCGCCGCTTGGCGCAGCAACATCCCGAGCCCTTCGACGGCGACGAGACCGCGCCGCCGCGCGGCCTCGATCAGCGGGGTCGCCAGCGGAATATACACGATGTCGGCGACGACGGCGGTCGCTTTCATCGGCTTAAGGTCGATCGCCAGCGCGCCCTGCCCGACCATGCCGAGCGTCGTCGCGTTGACGAGAACATCGGCGCGTTCGAGCCATTGCGGCAGGTCGCGCCAAGAGGCGGCCGTCGTTCTGCGGCCGAACCGGGCGGCGAGCGCCGCAGCGCGCTCGGCGGTGCGATTGACGACGGCGACGCGCTCGAGACCGCGCGAGAGCAAAGCGTGGACGATCGCGCGCGCCGCGCCGCCAGCGCCCAGAACGACGGCGGTCGCCGCCTCGCGCCGCCAATCCGGGGCGCCGGCGTCGAGATTGGCGAGAAAGCCGAGGACGTCGGTGTTGTCGCCGCAAAGCGCGCCGTTCTCTCGCCACAAGGTATTGACGGCGCCCGAGCCTTCCGCGTCCGCGGCGAGGCGGTCGCACGCCGCGAAGGCCGCTTCCTTGTGCGGCACGGTGACATTGGCGCCGACGAGGCGATCGCGGCCGATCGAGGCGGCGAAGGCGGAAAATTCGCCCGGGGGCACGGCGAAACGCTCGTAGGCGCCGTCGATCCCGTACGTGCGCAGCCAATATTGGTGAATCATCGGCGAGCGCGAGTGGGCCACCGGCCAACCGCAGACGCCGGCGCGTCGCGCTCCGGCCGCGCTCATAGCGCCAGCATCCCCTCGCGGCGAAGAGCCGCGAGCAACTTCAGCATCGGCAAGCCCAGAATCGTCGCGTGATCGCCGTCGATGTCGTCGAAGAGGTGCACGCCGAGCCCTTCGAGCTGATAGACGCCGACGCTGGCCAGGACGCCGGGACCGGCGCACGCGAGATAGAGAGCGATTTGCCGGGAGTCGAGGCGGCGCATGGTGAGATCGGCGCATTCCTGTCCTTCGCCGACGATTCGTCCCTCGCGCGCGATCGCGAACGCCGAGATCAGCCGATGGGTGCGGCCGCTGAGCGCGCGAAGCGTCTGCGCGGCCGCTTCCAGCGATTCCGATTTGTGCAGGACCCTGCCGTCCAAGGTCAGGATCTGGTCGGCGCCGATGCACGGCGAGCGGGGTCGGCGGGCGCTGACGTCAAGGGCTTTGGCGCGCGCCAGCGCGAGCCCCAGCTCGTCGCTTGGTTGCCGTCGAGCGACGTATTCGCTCTCCAACGCCCGTTCGTCGATTTCGGCCGCCTCGACGTCGAAAGGCAAGCCGGCGCTTTCGAGCAAATGCCGGCGGCTGGCGCTCTTGGAGGCCAGGATCAGCCGTTCCTGGCCGATCCAAAGGGAGGGAGGGGACGAATTCAATGCGCGTCGACTTCAAGCCTGGGTGATGAATTTGAGGCGATGTTCGCGGTAGAGATCAAGGATGGCGGCGGCGGTTTCTTCGATCGAGCGGCGGGTGACGTCAATAGCCGGCCAGTCGCGCTCGGCGAAAAGGCGACGCGAAGCGGCGACCTCCTGAGCCACCGCGACGCGGTCGACGTATTCGGTCTGCGCGTGCGCGTGAAGCGCAAGCAGCCGATTTTGCCGAATTTGGATGATCCGTTCGGGCGAGGCGACAAGGCCGACGATCAGCGGGCGGCGCAGATGATCGAGGGAGCGCGGCAAGGGAACATTGGGCACGAGCGGGATATTGGCGGTCTTGTAGCCGCGGTTGGCGAGATAGATGCTCGTGGGCGTCTTCGAAGTGCGGCTGACGCCGAGCAGCACGATGTCGGCTTGCTCGAGATTTTCGGTCAATTGGCCGTCGTCGCTCATCATGGTGTAGTTGAGCGCGTCGATCCGTTTGAAATATTCCGGATTGAGCATGTGCTGCGCGCCGGCTCGCGGCGTCGAGCTCTGTCCGAGATAGGATTGGAACAGGGTCAGGACCGGGCCCAGCACCGAGAGGCACGGTGAGCCCGACTCTTCGCACGCCGCCACCAAACGCTGCGACAGGTCGGGATCGACCAGGGTGAAAAGCACGATTCCGGGCGCGTTGTCGATCTCGGCGACGACCCTGTCGAGCTGCGGGCGCGTGCGTACGAGTGGATAGACGTGCTCGATCGACGCCACGCCCTGATATTGCGCCGCCGCCGCGCGCGAAGCGGCGATCAGCGTCTCTCCGGTGGAGTCGGAGACGAGATGAAGGTGAAAGTAGCTGCGCCCCATGGGCCGCCTCCGAGGGTGGGACGTTGGATATAACCGGGCTTGATCGCTGTGGACAGGCGTGGACAAACACGGCGTCTGCGGCGGCGAGAAAGCTCGCCCCCCGGCGCCCGCCTCACAGCGTCCACAGCCAAACGTCGGCGCGCAGCATAGCCGATCGATTCGGAAGTTACCGGGAATTGCGGGGAAGCCTCGGCGCCTTTCCACATCGAAACGAACGCCGTGCCGCTTGAAATGGTTAACGCTTCCTTAATTTGTCCCCAGCCGCGGCCAAGCGCTTCGGACCTCGGTCGTCGCGCGGTCGGGAAACCGTGGACTGGGGAAGAAATTGCCTGGGCGCGTTCGGCGCGTCGAAGAAGAAACAGTAAGAGTTCTTATCCCTAAATTATATTATGGGCTCCTCGGGATCGACCGCGGCGCGGGCGAGCCTTTGATCTCGCGATCGGGTCATGGCAAGGTGCCGCCTTCCGGCGGTTCAGCCCGCCTACGCGCCGATCGGACCGACCAAGCCCATGGAATCGCCGGACCTTTGGATCAAGACGCTGCATATTCTCGCGGTGATATCGTGGATGGCGGGGATGCTCTATCTGCCAAGGCTTTTCGTCTATCACGCCGACGCGAAGGTCGGTTCCGAACTGTCCGAGACCCTGAAGGTCATGGAGAGAAGGCTGCTCAAGGGGATTGTCAACCCCGCGATGATCGCGGTGTGGCTGACGGGGCCGTTGCTCGCGTATCGGCTGGGGTATTTCGAATCGACCTGGCTGGAAGCGAAACTGGCGCTGGTTTTGGCGCTTTCCGGGGTTCACGGCTATCTGACGACGCTCGTGCGGACGTTCGCGCAGGACCGCAATCGCCGTCCGGCGCGGTTCTATCGAATCCTTAACGAGGTTCCGACGGTTCTGATGGTGGGGATCGTCGGTCTGGCGGTGCTCAAACCATTCTAGCCGCGAAGGTCGCGTTTCGCGCAAAAGACCGTTGAAAGATTCGGCGAAGCGGACTAAGCAGGGGCCCTCACCTTCAGCGGGCGCTTCCCAAGGCGAGCGGATTTTCACGGTCCGCGCTGGCTTTAGCCGGCCGAGGCAAGCAGCGGCTTCAGTTCGTTCCGCGCCCTCCGCTTCTCCTGTTCGTCGCCGACGCGCTCCAGCGCGAGCGAGTTTTCAAGGACTCCGCAATGCCGGAAATCAAGCTCAAGGACCTAAAGAAGAAGTCGCCGACGGAACTCCTGGCGTTCGCGGAAGAGAACGAGGTCGAGAACGCCTCGACGATGCGCAAGCAGGAGCTGATGTTCGCCATTCTCAAGCAGCTGGCGAGCCGAGAGACCGAGATCATCGGCGAGGGCGTGATCGAGATCCTGCAGGACGGGTTCGGCTTCCTGCGTTCGGCGGACGCCAACTACCTCGCCGGGCCGGACGACATCTACGTGTCGCCGTCGCAAATCCGCCGCCTCGGCCTGCGCACCGGCGACACCGTCGAAGGGGTGATTCGCAGCCCGAAAGACGGCGAGCGGTACTTCGCCCTGCTCAAGTGCAACGCGATCAATTTCGAGGACCCGGAGAAGACCCGGCACAAGGTGCATTTCGACAACCTGACGCCGCTCTATCCCGACGAGCGGCTTCGCCTGGAAATCGAGGATCCGACCCGCAAGGATCTGTCCGCGCGAGTCATCGATATCGTTTCGCCGATCGGCAAGGGCCAGCGCGCGCTGATCGTCGCGCCGCCGCGCACCGGCAAGACGGTGTTGCTGCAGAACATCGCGCAGTCGGTGACGGCGAATCACCCGGAGTGCTTTCTCATCGTGCTGCTGATCGACGAACGGCCGGAGGAAGTCACCGACATGCAGCGCTCGGTCAAAGGCGAGGTCGTTTCCTCGACCTTCGACGAGCCGGCGGTGCGGCACGTGCAGGTCGCCGAGATGGTGATCGAGAAGGCCAAACGGCTGGTGGAGCACGGCCGCGACGTGGTGATCCTGCTCGACTCGATCACCCGCCTGGGACGCGCCTACAACACGGTGGTGCCGTCGTCCGGCAAGGTGCTGACGGGCGGCGTGGACGCCAACGCGCTGCAGCGCCCCAAGCGCTTCTTCGGCGCGGCGCGAAACATCGAGGAAGGCGGCTCTCTCACGATCATTGCGACGGCGCTGATCGACACCGGCTCGCGCATGGACGAAGTGATTTTCGAGGAATTCAAAGGCACCGGCAATTCGGAAATCATTCTCGACCGCAAAGTCTCGGACAAGCGCACGTTCCCGTCGATGGACATCACCCGGTCGGGGACGCGCAAGGAGGAACTGCTGGTGCCGGCGGACATCCTCAAGAAGATGTACGTGCTGCGCCGCATTCTCAATCCGATGGGCACGGTCGACGCGATCGAGTTCCTGCTCGGGAAATTGCGCGACACCAAGACCAACGCGAATTTCTTCGAATCCATGAACACCTGATCGCCCCGAGGCTCCCCGCGTGCCCGAAGCCGCCGCCGAATCGCTCGCTGAGCTTCGCGTCGAGATCGATCGGATCGACGCGTCGATGCACGCGTCGCTGATCGAGCGCGGACGCATTATCGATCGGCTGATCGCGATCAAGGCGCGCCAGGGCGGCGGATCGGCGTTTCGCCCCGCGCGTGAAGCGGCGATGATGCGGGCGCTCGTGGAGCGTCACGAGGGCCTGCTGCCGCTCGACACGGTCGAGGGCATCTGGCGGATCATCATCTCGACCTTCACCTACGTGCAGGCGCCCTACAGCGTGCATGTCGACGTCTCCCGCGGCGACGCGGCGATGCGCGATTCGGCGCGCTTTCATTTCGGTTTCACCGTTCCCTGCGTGCCGCACATGAGCGCCAACGGGGTGATCGGCGCGGTGGCGGCGGCGGGCGGCGATCTCGGCATGTTCGCGCTCGACGGCGGGCCCGGCGCCGGCGCCTGGTGGATGCGATTGGCGAGCGCCGACGCGCCCAAGATCATCGCGCGCCTGCCCTTCGTCGAACGGCCCGACCATCCCGCGGGAATGCCGATCTTCGTCATCGCCAAGCCGCTGGCCGACGGCGCCGCGCGCGACGTCGTGCTCGAGGCGGTGAGCGTCGACCGGTGGCGCGGCGAATATCCCCAGGCGATCGCGGCGCTGGGGGGCGAGATCATCGGCAACGCCGCCAACGGCATGGGCCTGTCGCTGCTGATCGCGCGGCCGGGGGCGCTGCCCGACGGCGCCGGCGGCCTGGCGTTGCGCCAGGCGGGCGCGGGGGATGTGCGCAGCCTCGAAGTCGGCGCGCACGCCGCGCGGTTCGACGGATCGAAATTGCGCCCGCGTCGGGCTTGAGGGATCAACGGGGAAACGATGTCTGCGTCAAAGAGCTTGCGACCGCAACCGCGCGCCGAAATCATGGCCATCGAGGCCTACGTCCCCGGCAAGAGCGGCGCGCCGGGGCTCGCCAAGGTCCACAAGCTGTCGTCGAACGAATCGCCGCTCGGCCCCTCGCCGCGCGCGATCGAGGCGTTCCGAGCGAGCGCGGACCAATTGGCGTTTTATCCCGACGGCTCGGCGCGGGCTTTGCGCGAAGCGATCGGGCGACGCTACGGGCTCGACGCCGAGCAGATCATTTGCGGCAACGGTTCCGACGAGCTGATCTCGCTCGTCGCCCACGTGTTTCTGCGTCCCGGCGAGGAAGGGCTGTACAGCCAATATGGTTTCCTCGAATACCCGATCGCGATCCGCGCGGCGGGCGCGACCCCGGTCGTCGCCAAGGAGACGCGCGAGACCGCCGACGTCGACGCGCTGCTGGGCAAAGTCGGCGCGCGCACCAAGGTCGTCTTTCTCGCCAACCCCAACAATCCCACCGGCACCTACCTGCCGTTCTCCGAGGTCAAGCGGCTGCACGCGGGACTGCCGGGCGATACGTTGCTGGTGCTCGACGCCGCCTACGCCGAATACGTCGAGCGCAACGACTACGCCGCGGGGATCGAATTGGTCGCGACTTCCGAGAACGTGGTGATGACGCGCACGTTTTCGAAAATTCATGGCCTGGCCAATTTGCGCATCGGCTGGGCCTATGGCCCGGCGGCGGTCATCGCTGCGCTCAATCGCGTTCGCCCGCCTTTCAACATGAACGGCGCGGCGCTGGCGGCGGGCGTCGCGGCGATCGCGGACGGCGGTCACGTCGACGCGTCGGCGGCGCATAACGCGCGCTGGCTGCCGTGGCTGAGCAGGGAGATCGCCGCTCTGGGGATCGGCGTGACGCCGAGCGTCGGCAATTTCCTGTTGTTGCGCTTTCCCCGCGAGAACGGCCGCACCGCCGTCGAGGCCGACCGGTTCTTGAGCGCGCGCGGCTTCATCCTGCGCGCGGTCGCCGGATATGGCCTTCCCGATTGCCTGCGGATGACGGTGGGGACCGAGGAGGCCAACCAAGGGGTCGTCGCCGCGCTGGCGGAGTTCATGAAGGGCGGGCGCTCATGACGGATCGGCTCGGGCCCGCTCTCGCCGCGCCGCTGTTCGAGCGGATCGCGATCATCGGGGTCGGCCTCATCGGGTCGTCGATCGCGCGCGCGGCGCGCCGCAAGGCGGCGGCGAAACAAATCGCGATCGCGGATTGCTCGCGCGCGGCGCTCGATCGCGCCGCCGCGCTGGGGCTCGGCGACAAGATCACCGCTTCGCCGGCCGAGGCGGCGGCGGGAGCGGACCTGGTGATCTTCTGCGTTCCCGTCGGCGCCAATGAGGCGGTCGCGCACGAAGTCGCGCCGGCGCTGAAGGCGGGGGCGATCGTCTCCGACGTCGGCTCGGTCAAGGGCGCGGTGATCGCGGCGATCGCGCCGTACCTTCCGCCAAGCGTTCACCTCGTTCCGGCCCATCCGGTGGCGGGGACCGAGCAGTCGGGGCCCGACGCGGGGTTCGCGACGCTGTTCCTCAACCGCTGGTGCATTCTTACGCCGCCTGAAGACGCCGACCCGAGCGCCGTCGAGCGCGTGGGCGCGTTTTGGCGGGCGATCGGGTCGAACGTCGAGGTGATGAACGCGGCCCATCACGATCTCGTGCTGGCGATCACCAGCCACGTGCCGCACTTGATCGCCTACAACATCGTGGGCACGGCCTACGATCTCGAGGAGGCGACGCGCTCGGAGGTCATCAAGTTCTCCGCCGGCGGCTTTCGCGACTTCACCCGGATCGCCGCCTCCGATCCGACGATGTGGCGCGACGTGTTCCTCAACAACAAGGATGCGGTGCTGGAGGCGCTCGGCCGCTTCAGCGAAGATCTGACGGCGCTGCAGCGGATGATTCGGCGCGGCGACGGGGACGGGTTGTTCGCGCTATTCGCGCGCACGCGGGCGATTCGCCGGGGCATCGTCGAGCTGGGGCAGGAAACCGCGGCGCCCGACTTCGGGCGCCGAGCGGGCGAGGACGTCGAATCCGGGCCATGACGGCGACGACGACGCCGGCGGGCGAGGCTGGGCGCGAACTGTGGGTGTTCGCCTACGGATCGCTGATGTGGCGGCCGGGGTTCGTCTACGTCGAGCGCCACAAGGGGCTGCTGCGCGGCTGGCGCCGCCGGCTGTGCGTCTATTCGCATGTCTATCGCGGCACGGCCGATCGGCCGGGGCTGGTGCTCGGGCTCGATCGCGGCGGCGCCTGCCACGGGGTGGCGTTTCGCGTCGAGGCGGCGTTGCGCGAGGCGACGGTGCGCTATCTTCGCGAGCGGGAACTGGTGACCGCGGTCTATCTGGAACGCACCGTGCCGGTCACGCTGGCGGACGGGCGGCGCGTTTCGGCGCTGACCTACGTCGCCGACCGCGCGCACCGGCAATATGCCGGCGACATGGCGCGCGAACGTCTGTTGCGGCTGGTGCGCCAAGGCGTCGGGCAGTCGGGCGACAACGCCGAATACGTGCTCGCGACCCGCGACCATTTGCGCCAGCTCGGCATCGTCGACGCCGAGCTGGAATGGCTTGCCGCTCAGTTGCGCGCCGCGTAAGGGGCGGCCGCCGAGAGGTCGTCGAGCGCGGCGCGCCGTTCCGCCGCCGAGGCGGCGAGAAGATGCAGATGGAATTCCACGCGTTCGGCGCGATCCGACAGCGAAGCGGCGACGCGCGAAAGGATCGGCTCGGGAAAGACCCCGGTGTCGGCGAACGCCAGCGCCCGGCGACGGCCCCTGGAGTCGATCGCGGCGGCGATCAGCACGGCGTCGCAGTAGGCCGGACACGTTCGCGCATCGTAAACGGAAACGATGTAGCGACGCCCCGAGGCGCCCCGCCAAGAACGAAAGCGGGGGGACAGGGCTTCATCGTCCAGGGCCGCGAGCGGCTCGGGCTCGGTCTCGGCCAGGTGCGCGGCGGTCGAAGGCGCCGGCTCCGGCCAGCCTTCGGCGTGCGGCGCGGGAGCGTCGGCGGGGTCGGGCGAAACGGCGTCCAGAACGGCCAACATCGAACCATCTCCATGCGGGGCGGGATGGAACAAACATAGAACAAACGTCGGACGTCGTCAAGCCTGCGAACGGATTTCGTTGGCGCCGACCGCGTCAACGGTCGCTGCGCCGGCGGCCAGGATCGGGGCAAGGCGCGGATCGGCTGCGACCGCTTCGGCAGCGAGGCGGCGGCAGGCCGTCTCGATCGTCTCCTGCAGGCGCTCGGCGAAGGCGCCGCGCTCGAGGCCGGGGGGGATCGGCGGCAGATATTCGATGACGGCGACCCCCGGGCGGCGGGTGAAGCCGCGCCGCCCCCAGAACAGGCCGGTATTCAGCGCGACGGGAAGGCAGGGGGCGGCCGTTTCCGCGTAGATCGCGGTGACGCCGTATTTGTAGCGCGGCGGCGCGCCGGGGGGGCGGCGCGTGCCCTCGGGAAAGATGAAGACCTGACGGTCGCCGCGCAGCACTTCGCGCGCCTGGGAGATAATCTGCGCGAGCGCGGTATGGCCGCGGCTGCGGTTGATCGCGATCTGCCGCGCGCCGACGAGATAGAGGCCGAAGATCGGAATGAAGACCAGTTCCTTCTTGAGCACGATGGCGAAATCGGGCGCGTATTTCAGAAGTGCGAAGGTCTCGAGGAAGGATTCGTGTTTGGCGGCGAGGATATAGCCGCCCTCAGGAATGTTCTCGAGGCCGCGATATTCGATGCGCAGGCCGCAAATCGCCGCCAGCAGCCAGGTCGAAGTCGAACCCCACAGCCGCGCCATGAAGAAGACGCCGTGGCGACCGAGCAGGATCAACGGCAGGCCGAGGATCATCAGGACGATGAGGTTGACGTAAAAGGCGATGTTGAAGGCTAGCGAGCGTAGCGCGGTCATGGCGATCCGTCGGGTGTGGTCATCGAGTGGGCCGGCGTCGATTTCGGTCATAGCAGGCGCTGCAGTTGGCGGAAGACGATTTCGCGCGACAGGACGCCGGTGAGAGCGGCGATGGCGAGGCAAATCGCCGCAATCGCCGCGTAGCCGACGAGACCCAGCGCGAAAGAGCCGAACAGGGCGGCGATTTCCTCGCCGCCGGCCGAACGGCTGCGCCACGTCGAGGCCAGCGCCGCGACGACGAAGAACAGCGCTGCGGCGGCGCCGCCGATGGTCGCGCCCTTCAGGCCGAGTCGCAAGAAATGTCCTTGGAACTGGCGGGCGATATAGGCGTCGGCGGCGCCGACGAAATGCAACACCTCGATGATCTCGCGAGTGCCCGCCATGGCGCCGCGCGTGGCGAAGCCGATCGCGGTGCCCATCGCCAGGATCATCAATGCGAACAGCGCGGCGGCGAAGACGACGATCGCGTCGGCCATCGTGTCGAGCCGCGACAGCCAAAGGCGATGGTCGTCGAGACTGGCGCCGGGCGCCCCGGCGGCGAGCGCGGCGCGCAAGGGTTCGAGATCCTCGCGATGTCCGCTGAGCATGTGGACGACGATAAGGCGAGGGATCGGCAATTGCCCGAGATCGAGACCGTCGCCGAGCCACGGCGCCAGCAGATTCTGCGATTCGGCTTTGGAGTAGGCGTGGACGGTGGCGACGCCGGGCGCGTGCGCCGCGACGTCGGCGGCGGTGGTGACGGCGGCTTCGATGTCCTCGCCGGGGCGCGGTTTGATCTGGATGGTGACGTCGCGGGAGACGTCGGCGCGCCAGCCTTGCGAGGCCTCGGCGACCAGCATTGCGCCGCCCGCGGTGAGGCAGGCGAGCAAGGTCATGATCGCGATGACGACCACCAGCGCGCGGCCGGCGATCGAATCGGGGGGAACCAGCGGCGCATCGCGCTTGAGCTGCGAATCGGGGGGCGGAGCGGAAGGAAGCGGTTCGGTCACGCGTCGCCCTCGAAAATCTTCAAGTGTCCGTCGCCGACGACCAGGCGCCGGGCGTAGCCGAATTGATCCATCAGCGTCAGGTCGTGCGTGGCGATGACGACGGCGGTGCCGGACTTGTGCAGCTCGACGAACAGCCGCAGCAAGCGGCGGGCGAGCGAGGGGTCGACGTTGCCGGTCGGCTCGTCGGCGAGCAGCAACTCGGGGCGCACGATGAGGGCGCGCGCGATCGCCGCGCGCTGCTTTTCGCCGCCCGAGAGCACCGGCGGCAACGCATTCATGCGATCGCCGAGACCGACCCAGCGCAACAGTTCGACCACCTCGGCGCGATAGCCGCGTTCGTCGCGGCCCATCACCCTCAGCGGCAGTGCGACGTTTTCGTACGTGGTGAGGTGATCGAGCAGGCGAAAATCCTGGAACACGACGCCGATCCGCCGTCTGAGCGCGGTGATTTTGTTCTTGTCGAGCTTAGCGGCGTCCTCGCCGAATATGTGGATGGTTCCGCGCGTCGGGCGCAGCGACAACAGCATGAGCCGGAGCAGCGTCGTCTTGCCGGCGCCGGACGGCCCGGTGAGGAACTGAAAGCTCTGCGGGGCGATGGCGAAATTGAGGTCGCGGACGACCTCGGCGCCGATGCCGTAGCGCAAGCCGACATTCTCAAAGCGTAGCAACGACGATCCCTTGCGGATGAGCGCTTAACGCGGCCTTAACCATGAACGGGACCAAATGCCAACCTCTCCCGCACGGGTCTGGAGCGAGGCTGATTCGCCATGTTCATCGTTTGCAAGGCCTGCTCGAACACATACCACATCCCGAGCGAGATTCTCGGCGAGGAAGCCTGCCAATTTCGCTGCTCGGGATGCGGCGAGACTTGGGAGCTGCGGCCGGCTCCGACGCTGGCGGTCTCGGCCGCTTCGACGCGCGGCGACCCGGCGCGGCTCGATCGGGCCCCGGCCCCGCGGCCGTCGCGGGCGCGACCGTTGGGGCGGCTCGCGCGCAAACTCGCCGCGCCGCTCGCGGCGGCCGGCGTGCTCGCGGCGTCGATGACCGCGATCGGCGCGCGCGAATCGATCGTCGCCGCGGCGCCGCTGGCGGCGGGCGCCTATGCGGCGATCGGGCTGCCCGTGAACTTGCGCGGCTTGGCCATCGAGGACGTTCACGCGAGGATCGCCGAGAGCGGCGACAAGAAGACCCTGACGGTCGACGGCGCCATCGTGAACTTGCGCCAGGCCGATACGGCGGCGTCCGATTTGCGCATCGCCTTGCGCGCGGCCGATGGCCGCGAACTCTATGTCTGGACGACGCGCGCGCCCAAGAGCCGGCTCGCGCGCGGGGAGAGCGTCCGGTTCGAGGCCGAGCTCGCCGCGCCGCCCGATGGGGTCGAGGACGCGCTGGTGAAATTCGTCGCGCCGGGGGATAAGGTCGCTCTCAACCCGGAGGGATCATGAGCGGCGCGAGACAGGTCGAAGTCTTATTCGAGGAAAAGGCGATCGCCGAACGAACGGCGGGATTGGCGACCGAAATCGCCGCGGCGGAGCCGAAAGAACTGCTGGTCGTGGCGATCCTCAAGGGCTCGTTCATGTTCGCGGCGGACCTGCTGCGCGCGATGCATCGCATCGGCCTCGAGCCGCAGGTGGAATTCTTTCATCTCTCCAGCTATCGCGAGGGCACGGTCTCGACGGGAACGGTGAAGATTCTTCGCGACATCGAATCTTCGGTCAAAGGGCGCGACGTCGTGCTGATCGACGACATTCTCGAATCCGGCCGCACGCTGGCCTTCGCCAAGGATCTGCTGGTCGCGCGCGGCGCGCGGCGCGTGCTGGTCTGCACGCTGCTGGAAAAGCGCGGCAAGCGCGAGGTGCCGATCCAGGCCGACTTCGTCGGCTTCGTCTGCCCCGATCTGTTCGTCGTCGGCTACGGCATGGACGTCGCCCATTCCTACCGCGAGCTGCCGTTTATCGGGCACGTCGTCACCGAGGCCCAGGCGAAGTGACGGCGGGCGGCGCGCGCGCGTTCCGATGCGTCTATCAATCCTTCGCCGAGCTCGGCGGCCCGGCTCACGGCGCGGCGCGGGTCAAGGCGTTGCGCGCCGAACTGGCGGCGCGGGGCCTCGACGGTTTCGTCGCGCCGCGCGCCGACGAGCATCAGAACGAATACGTTCCCGCCGCGGCCGAGAGGCTCATGTGGCTGACGGGGTTCTCCGGTTCGGCCGGCATGGCGGTCGTGCTCAAAGACGCGGCGGCGATCTTCGTCGACGGACGCTATGCCGTCCAGGCGCCGGCGCAGGTCGACCCCGCCGTGTTCGCGGTGCGCCATCTCATCGACCAGCCGCCGGGCGGCTGGATCGAGGCCAACCTGCAGCCGGGACAGCGTCTCGGCTACGATCCGTGGCTGCACACGCCGGAAATGGTCGAGCGTTTGAGCAAGGCGTGCCGCGCCGCCGGCGGCGAGCTCGTCGCCGTCGACTCGAACCCGATCGACGCGATCTGGAGCGACCGGCCCGCCGCGCCGCTCGGCGCCGTCACTTCCCACAGCGCGCGTCTCAGCGGGGAAAGCGCGGCGAAAAAGATCGGCCGCGTCCGCGCCGCACTGGCGACGAACGACGGCCTGCTCGTCAGCGACGCGCACGCCGTCGCCTGGCTGTTCAACATCCGCGGCGCCGACGTCGCCCATACGCCGCTGCCGCTGAGCTTCGCCTATGCGCCGCGCGAGGGGAAGCCGACGCTGTTCGTCGACGGTCGCAAATTGTCCAACGCGATGCGCGCCCGGCTCGGCGAATTGGCTGAGATCGACGAGCCCGATCGACTCGTTCCGTTCATGGCGAGCCTCGGCGAGCGCGCCGCGCGCGTGGCGTTCGACGCTTCGAGCGCGCCGGCGCGCCTCACCCAGGCGCTGGAGGCGGCGGGCGGCGCGGCGGTCCTCGGGCCCGACCCAATCGCGCTGATGAAGGCGACCAAGAACAAGGCCGAACTCGCCGGGACGCGCGCCGCGCATATCCGCGACGGCGCCGCGATGGCGCGCTTTCTCTGCTGGTTCGACCGCGAGGCGCCCAAGGGCAAGCTGAGCGAGATCGCCGCGACGGAGGCGCTGGAGACGTTCCGGCGCGAGACGGGCGCGCTCAAGGACGTCTCGTTTCCCACCATCGCCGGCGCCGGGCCGCATGCGGCAATCCCGCATTATCGCGTCAGCGAGGCTTCGAACCTCAGGATCGGCCGCGGCATCTTCCTCGTCGACAGCGGCGGCCAGTACGAAGACGGCACCACCGACATCACCCGCACGATCGTCGTCGGCCGTCCGAGCGCGGAGATGCGCGACCGCTTCACCCGCGTGCTCCAGGGTCATATCGCGATCGCGCAGGCAGTGTTCCCCAGGGGAACGAGCGGCGCCCAGATCGACGCGCTGGCGCGCCAAGGCCTGTGGCGGGCGGGGCTCGATTTCGATCACGGCACGGGGCACGGCGTCGGTTCGTATCTCTCCGTGCACGAGGGCCCGCAGCGCATCGCCAAGACTGGAACGGTCGCGCTGGCGCCGGGCATGATTCTCTCCAACGAGCCGGGCTATTACGCGCCGGGAGGATTCGGCATTCGCATCGAAAACCTCGTCGTCGTCGAAGAGCGGACGATTGCCGGCGCCGAGCGGGCGATGCTCGGTTTCGAGACGATCTCGCTCGCCCCGATCGACTTGCGCCTGGTCGAGCGGAAGCTGCTGGATCGCGAGGAGGTCGCCTGGCTCGACGGGTACCATGCGAGGGTGCGGGCGGTTGTAGGGCCGCTGGTGGATCGCGAGACGCGGGCGTGGCTGAAAGAGGCGACGCGGCGGGTGGGGTGAGGCTCTGTCGCCGTCATGGCGGGGGTTGTCCCGGCCATGACGGCGGCGGCGCCCCCCACCGTCGGCCCTACCCCCTGAGTTTCCTCACATGCGCGATCAGCCCCGCCGTTGAGGGATCGAGCGCGCTCAAGTCGGCGTCGGGCGCGGCGACGATCGGGGCGAGGCGGGAGGCGAGTTCCTTGCCGAGCTCGACGCCCCATTGATCGAACGGGTTGATGTCCCAGATCGCCGCTTCGACGAAGACCTTGTGCTCGTAGAGCGCGATGAGGCGCCCGAGCGCGCGCGGCGTCAGCTGCGCGCACAGCAAGGTCGACGAGGGGCGGGAGCCGGAAAACGTCTTGTGCGGGGCGAGCCGCGCGGCGTCCTGAGCGCTCGCGCCTTGCCGGGCGGTGATCGCCTCGGCCTCGGCGCTCGTGCGCCCGCGCATCAACGCTTCGCCCTGCGCCAGGCAATTGGCGACGAGCAGGTCGTGGTGATGGGCGTCGGCCTGGGTCGGGCTCGCGGCGAGGAGAAAATCGATCGGCACGATTTCCGTGCCCTGGTGCAGCAATTGAAAGAACGCGTGCTGGCCGTTGGTGCCGGGCTCGCCCCAGATGACGGCGCCCGTCGCGCGGCCGACGGGGGCGCCGTCGCGGGTCACGCTCTTGCCCTCGCTCTCCATCTGCAATTGCTGGAGATAGGCGGGAAAGCGCGCGAGGCGCTGGTCATAGGGGATCACGCCTTGCGCGGCGTAGCCGAGGACGTTGCGGTTCCACACGCCGATGAGCCCCATCAGCGCCGGGATGTTCTTCTCCAGCGGCGCCTCGCGGAAGTGCTGGTCGACCTCATGGCCGCCGCGTAGGAATTCCTCGAACAGCTCGGGGCCAATGGCGATGGCGAGCGGCAGCCCGATGCTCGACCAGACCGAATAGCGCCCGCCGACCCAATCCCAAAAGCCGAACACGCGGCTCGCCTCGACGCCGAACTCGGCGACCTTGTCGAGCCTCGTCGAAACGGCGGCGAAGTGGTCGGCGACCGCGCCTTCCCCCAGCGCATGGACGATCCAGGCGCGCGCGCTTTGCGCATTGGTCATCGTCTCCTGGGTGGTGAAGGTCTTCGAGGACACGATGAACAAGGTGCGCGCAGGGTCAAGGCCGCGCAAAGTGTCGGCGAGGTCGGCGCCGTCGACGTTGGAGACGAAATGCGAGCGCAAGTGGGCTGGGGCAAAGGGGCTCAGCGCCCGCGTCGCCATCGCCGGGCCGAGATCCGAGCCGCCGATGCCGATGTTGACGACGTCGGTCATCGGTTGGCCGAGCGCGCCACGCAGGCGGCCCTCGCGCACGTCGCCGGCGAAGGCGAGCATCTTGGCGCGCTCGGCCTCGACTTCGGGCATGACGTCGGCGCCGTCGACGACGACCGGCTTGCCGGAGAAGTTGCGCAACGCGGTGTGCAGCGCCGCGCGCCGTTCCGTGACATTGACGCGCTCGCCGCGGAACATCGCGTCGCGCTTGGCCTCGACCTCGGCGGCTTGGGCGAGCCGGATCAGCAGGGCGAGCGCGCCGGCGTCGATGCGCTGCTTGGAATAGTCGTAGAGCAGATCGTCGAGGACGACGTGAAAACGCTCGAAACGCTCGCCGTCGGCGGCGAATTCGGCGCCGATCTGGCGGGCGAGAACGTCGTCGCGCCGCGCGGCGAGTTCGGAGAAGATGGCGGAAACCGCTGCCTCGCTCATGGACCTTTCCCTTTTCCGTCCGGCGCTCTATGCGTTCGGCCCGCCAGCCCGAGCCGAGTTTGCTTCATATGCCGCCTCAATTGCAATTGCGAGACATCCGCCTGACGCTCGGCGGCGCGCCGCTGCTGGAGGGCGCGGAATTGACGATTTCGCCCGGTGACCGGATCGCGCTGGTCGGCCGCAACGGCTCGGGGAAATCGACGCTGCTGAAGATCGCGGCCGGCGAAAGCCAGGCCGACGGCGGCGCGCGCTTCGCCCAGCCCAACGCGCGGCTGCGCTATCTGCCGCAGGAGCCCGATCTGACCGGCTACGCGACGACGCTGGATTTCGTGCTGAGCGGTCTCGGCGACGAGGACAATCCCTATCGCGCGCGGGCGCTGATGGACGACCTCGGCGTCGATCCGCGCTCCGATCCCGCGCAATTGTCCGGCGGCGAGGCGCGCCGCGCCGCGCTCGCGCGCGTCCTTGCCCCCGACCCCGACATCCTGCTGCTCGACGAGCCGACCAACCATCTCGACCTCGTCGCCATCGAATGGCTGGAAAAGGAATTGGCGGCTTCGCGCGCGGCGTTTGCGGTGATCAGCCACGACCGGCGGCTGCTCGCCGACCTCACCCGCGCCACCGTTTGGCTCGATCGCGGCCGCACGCGCCGGCTCGATCAGGGCTTCGCCGCGTTCGAAGCGTGGCGCGACGCCAAGCTCGAGGAAGAGGAGATCGAGCGCCACAAGCTCGATCGGCGCATCGTCGAGGAAGAGCATTGGATGCGCTACGGCGTCACGGCGCGGCGCAAGCGCAATATGCGCCGTGTCGGGGAATTGGCGGCGTTGCGGCGCGAACGGCGCGAGGCTCGGCGCGCGCAGGGCGTGGCGACGATGATCGCGCAGGACGCAAAGGCCTCGGGCGCCTTGGTGATCGAAGCGGAAAAGGTCTCCAAGTCCTATGACGACCGGCCGATCGTCAGGGATTTTTCGCTGCGCGTGATGCGCGGCGACCGCGTCGGCGTCGTCGGCGCCAACGGCGCGGGCAAGACGACGTTGATCAATCTTCTCACCGGGGCGCTGGCGCCCGACTCGGGGCAGGTGCGCCTGGGCGCCAACGTCGCGATGGCGAGCCTCGATCAGCGCCGCGCTTCGTTGCAGCCGACGACGACGCTGGTCGACGCGCTGACGGGGGGCGGCAGCGATTTCGTCGCGGTCAACAACGAGCGCAAGCACGTCATCGGCTACATGAAGGACTTTCTGTTCACGCCGGACCAGGCGCGCACGCCGATCGGCAAATTGTCGGGCGGCGAGCGTGGGCGGCTGATGCTGGCGCGGGCGCTCGCCCTGCCTTCGAACCTGATGGTTCTCGACGAGCCGACCAACGATCTCGATATCGAGACGCTCGATTTGTTGCAGGAGCTGCTCGGCGACTATCCCGGCACGATTCTGCTGGTCAGCCACGACCGCGACTTCCTCGACCGCGTCGCCACCTCGGTGATCGTCAGCGAGGGCGAAGGGCGCTGGCGCGAATACGCCGGCGGCTATTCCGACATGGTCGCGCAGCGCGGCTACGGCCTATCGGGGCCGCCGACGCCCGAAGCGCCGAAGCCGGAGAAGGCCGCGCCGCGCGAAGCGCCGCGCTCGACGGCCAAGCGCAAGATGTCGTTCAATGAGAAGCGCGCGCTGGAGACGCTGCCGGGCAGGATCGAAGGCCTGCAGGCCGAGATCGCCGCTCTGGAGCGCGCGCTTGGCGATCCCGATCTGCACGCGCGCGATCCTCAGGGTTTCGAGCGCGCGACCAAGTCCTATGCGGCCAAGCGCGCCGAGCTCGAGGCGGCCGAAGACGACTGGCTGGCGCTGGAAATTCTGCGCGAGGAGATCGAGGGCTAACGATCCTGGGGGCTCATCCCGCCAGCGCCGTTTCCACGATGCCGGCGAAATAGGCCATGCCGTAGGGCAGCGCCGCGTCGTTGAAGTCGTATCCGGGGGTGTGGAGCCGCGCAGTGTCGCCATTGCCGATGAACATGAACGCGCCCGGGAGCGCCTCGAGCATGAAGGCGAAATCCTCGCCGCCCATGACCGGCGGGGTATCCGTCGCCACGTGATCCGCGCCGACGATCTGACGTGCGACGGACGCGGCAAAATCGGTTTGCGCGGGGTGATTGAGCGTCGGCGGATTGTTGCGCTCATAGGCGACGCTTGCGCCGATCCCGGATGCGGCGGCGATCCCTGAGACAATCTCCCGTATGCGCCGTTCCGCCAGGGCCCGCGTCGCGGGTTGAAGCGCGCGCGTCGTGCCTTCCAATTCAGCGGTTTGCGGCAGGATATTGTTGGCGGAGCCGGCGGAAAAGCGGGCGATCGAGACGACGCAGGAATCGAGCGGATCGACGTTGCGCGAGACGATCGATTGCAACGCGGTGACGATCTGCGCTCCCGCGACGATCGTATCCACGCAGTGATGCGGGAACGCGGCGTGGCCTCCTTTGCCTTCGAGACGAATGGTGAAGAAGTCGGCGGCGGCGAGCAACGGGCCTTTGCGAAGCGCGAATTGGCCGACCGGCAATCTCGGCCAGTTGTGCAGGCCGTAGACTTCCTCGATGGCGAAGTCTTCCAACAATCCATCGTCGATCATCGCCTTGGCGCCCGCGCCGCCTTCCTCGGCAGGCTGGAAGATGACGACCGCCGTGCCGGAAAAGTTGCGGGCCCCCGCGAGATAACGCGCCGCGCCGAGCAGC